>PLIC01000306.1 GCA_003139995.1 Candidatus Acidiflorens stordalenmirensis
TTTTAACTTGTTAACAACACCCCCAAAAGTGGGGATGGGCCGTCGCAAGGCCTTTTTGGCGCTCTACGCTCCAGTTGAGGCGCGCCGACAAATGGAGAAGCCTCTCAAGAGGTGCTTCTCCTGAGAGGCTTTGGGGAATTTCTGAACAAGCATCTGTCCGCTTAGTGTTTCTTTTTCTTGGCGGCTTTCTTCTTGGTTGCCATGAAGTGTTTTCCTCCGTTTGAACGATTTGTTCTCCCAAGGTTCTCGACAGGGCACCTTGATGCCCGAACTACTCAAATTGTTGTATGAGTAGCTGTCCTACCACAAGATATTGCCACTTGTATGTAATTTGTCAATGAAAATTTTACTGTACCGAGCGATTTTGGTTAAGTGCGTGCTCGGCTTCGTCGGGCGGCCTCGGGCAGAATTCCACCACTACGGCCGAACCTTCCCCTCGGCAACCAGTGAAGACGCGATGCCTGTGCGATAATTTCAGAAGAAACTTATGTCAGAACACAAAGTCTTCTGCGCAAAATTGAAACAGGAATTGCCTGGGCTCCCCGATCCTCCGTTCGATGGCGACTTGGGGAAAAAAATCTACGAGCAGGTCTCGCAACAGGCATGGGGCCAGTGGATGGAACACTGCAAAATGCTTCTGAACGAATATCGCCTGAACCCGGCGCGCAAGCAGGACCAGGAAGTCATCGTGCAGCAGATGGAGCAGTTTTTCTTCGGCGAGGGATCGGCGCATCCAGCCGAATACGTCCCGCCGGCGCACTGAGCGCACTCAGACAGACAGCGCGCTAAGCGCAAAACCGCGCGGGGCAAGCCATCTGCGGACGTCGGACGGTTTTACTTACAGGTTGGAGGCAGGTTACTGACAGATTACCCCTGGCCCTTCAGTCGATTGCCAATTAATCACCTCGTAACACTCCTCGGCGACAATCGAAGCCGTGGCCACGCAGGTCATAGCACCGCAGATCACGGCGCCGCAGGCCGTCGCGCCGAAGATCTACGACACGCTGATCCTTTCGGATCTGCACCTCGGCGCGGACATGAGCCGCGCCCGCGAGGCGTTGCTCGTGCTTCGGGAAAATCAATATCGCCGCCTCATTCTGCTGGGCGATATTTTCGCCGACCTCAATTTCGGACGGCTGAAGAAAGAGCACTGGAAGTTTCTCGGTTTCATTCGCAAGCTTTCCAATCCCAAGCGCAACGTTGAAGTGGTCTGGGTCGAAGGCAATCACGACCACGGACTGGCCCAAATCATGTCCCATTTGGTGGGCGTCCGCGTGTACCAGGAATATCAATGGGAATATCAGGGTCTGCGCCATACCGCCGTGCACGGTCACCAGTTCGACGGCTTCGTGGTGAGCAATGTCCGCGTCAGCTATCTGATTGGGACGCTGCTCTACCTGCAACTGCAGAAGTGGGATTCGAAAAACAAAACCTTGACTCGTTTTCTCGACCGGCTTAACACGCGCTGGCTGCGCTTGTCGCCAAAGGTCGCCGACGGCGCCCTGGCCCATGCCCGGCACCGCCAGGCGGCGCGCATTTTCTGCGGCCACACTCATGCCGCCATGCACAAGCACGAGCACGGAGCCGACTATTTCAATTGCGGAAGCTGGATTGACGCGCATCCTACCTATATCACCGTTGGTGAAGAGGGAGTCCAGATCCATGAATACGTTGAGCGGCCTGACGATCTCCATCCCGGCGAAGAACGAACCGATTTCGAACCTGTTGAATTCGCGGGCGAGGCAGGACTGCTCGAAGATGGCGAGTACGAGGGTGTTGGCCGCTGACGCCAACTCCGACTCCGTTGATGCGGTCTTAGGGATTGTGTTAATTAAGTCTTCGTTGGCAGAACTGGATATTATGAAGGGGCGACCCTCAGCGGCTAAAGCCACTTCTATGGTGGGTTCTAACGGCATGGCTGAAGCCATGCCCTGCCCAAAACCGATTTATGAAACCAGATCTAGATCTGGTGACTCTTGCGCAAACTGACTATCGTTTTCCACCACGCTGGCGGAGGACATCAAAGTGCGGCTGACGCTCTCAAAGCCACGCTCGCAGGACAAGAACATCCTTGGGACGTCAGTCTTCTCGACATTCAGGAATTGCTCGATCCTCTCGACCTGCTTCGTCGCGCCACGGGCCTGCGCATTCAGGACACCTACAACCTGATCCTCCGCAAAGGCTGGACGCGCTTCACGCCGCAATTACTGGTCGTTCTGCAGGGGACCATTCGTCTCTACCATTCTCCTATCGTAAAGGCGCTCCGAGCTTACTGGGCGCAGCATCCGGCGGACTTAGCGCTTTCTGTAATTCCGCACTTCAATCGCGCGATCGCCGAAAGTCTCCGCCCGGTTGGCACAAGAACGTCTGGCACAAAGACGCCTTTTGTAACTCTGATTACGGATTTGGCGGATTACCCGCCACACTTCTGGATCGAGCCGGAATCGGAATACATCATCGCCGGCACGGAACGCGCCCGGCAACAAGCATTAACCATGGGCCACGCCGCCGATCATATCTTTCAGACATCGGGAATGATCCTGAAGCCAAGGTTCTACGAAAAGACCGCCGTCGATCGCGTCGCTGAAAGGGAACGGCTGGGTCTGGAAACCGATTGTCCAACGGGCATCGTCCTGTTCGGAGGCCATGGCTCCCAGGTGATGGCCGACATCACCAGGAAACTCAACGAAGCCGCGAGCGGCGTCCAGTTAATCCTAATTTGCGGGCACAACGAGAAGCTCGCCGCTGAGCTAAAAAACCTGCAGACCGGAAAGCCAATCTTAGTTGTCGGATTTGCTCAGAACGTTGAATACTACATGGCCTTGGCCGACTTCTTCATTGGGAAACCAGGCCCTGGCTCGATCAGCGAGGCGCTGCAATTCCACTTGCCCGTCATCGTGGAATGCAATTCCAGAACGCTGCCACAGGAGAGATACAACGCGGAATGGATAACGGAGAACGGTTACGGGATCGTCGTGCCGAGCTTCAAGAAAATTGCGCCCGCCGTTCAGCGCTTACTCCAGAATGCGACTTTCAATGAATTCCGCCGGAAGGCCAATGAATACTCCAATCGGGCGTTGTTCGAAGTGCCCGTGATCCTGGAACAATGCGCGGGGCACACCGCGGCTGCAACTCAATTTCAGGCGGCTGTCTAAATTCATAGCGAATCTAGAGTGGTTGCCGAGCTTCGCTCGACTGGGCGGACGGGGGCGTCCGCCCCTACGCGAGCGGGGCACAGCAACACTGGGTCCCCATCTAGAAATGCACCGCGATGCCAGTCGAGAAGCGCACGCCATTCTGGCCCTCGCCGTAGAAGCGGGTGTTGATCCAATCGAGCTGTCCGCGAAACGAGATTGGTCCTGCCACGCGATAGTCCAGCCCTCCGCCGACCGCATTGACGAACGAAGTATTCGAGTCCGAAATTCCTTTGCTCCGGCTGATGTGCCCCGCTCCAGCCAATAATTCCGCGAACGGACGGAAGCGGTGGTACTGCACCGACACTCTCGGGCCGAACAGAACGTTGTGCGCGGTAACGTCCGCGCTGGTGCCGCTGAAGTTGTGGTTGCCATAATGCCCGTCGACATCGGCCACCAGACCAATCCACGGCAGGAATTTTCCTTCAAGCGACGCGTCCCATCCATTCATATTCGTGGTGTCGTTCGAGACGACAGAAGTGCGGTCATAGGAATAACCGAAGAACGCGTTCCCCTTCGTCGGAATCTGCGCCCAGGCGGGGAGGGTCAGCATGGTCAGTAACAAGATAAGAGTCCACAATCTTCGCATTGTTTTTTCTCCTTGGGCGCGGTTTGAAGCATACGACTTGAAACGTGTAGTCCAAAGAAAGACATAGATGCAAGCGCGGCGAGAAACTTTGCCTGCCTGCGCCGCACACTGGGGCAGATCAATGAAATATGGCGGCAAAGAATCCGCCGATTTTTCTAAAGAACCCGCGCTCCGGCGCTTGATTGGCCGCTGCCGTCTGAGTGTCAACCGGTTTCGACGTTTCACCCGTAGGCGGAAGCGGAGCGGCCAAGGCCGGCGCTGCCCGTGGACGCGAATCCAGGGGCAGAGCCCGCACATCCTCAACCGGCGCAGGCGGAGGGCCTGTCGCGTGGAATACGAACGGCGCCTCTATCTGCACGTGAAGTTCGTTCGGCGTGGCGGAGGCGTTAGGTGGAGCAGCCGCTGCCGGTACTCCGGTCGGGGCCGCGCGTTCCGCGTGATCCGTCTTCGCCACCGGCGCTGGGTTCGCGCTCACGGGCGGCAATGCTCCATTCTGCGCGTTGTTCTGCACTTGGCTCTGCACGGGCAGATCGTTCGCCGCCCGCAGCGGAGCGTCCCGCGGTGGCGGACATCCGCACTCTAACGGCACCGCCATATCTACACGATCGAGTTGTCCGGAACGAAACACGAGCTGGTCGGTTGCCTTGACCTGGTAAGTGCGATCGCCGAGCAGTTCGGTAACAATCGCCGATGCCGTGTTGCCGGGCAGCGTGCGCACGCAGGTATTGCCCTGATTGTCCGCGCTGATGGCATAGTGAAATTCTCCGGGTCCCACCAGGAGAATGCGAAAGTCCGGAGTCATCACGGAATCCGAAGAAGCATCGAGAGCGAAGTGCGCTTCGAGAGCGCCCGTGTTCAGGCTGAGCATCACGTTGTGCCGGTTCTGCGACGGAGTCACAGACACGGTCGTTCCCGGACAAACATGCACCTCGCCGCCGCTCGACAGGCGGAGGACCGCGGTATCGGGCCCGGCCGTAATCGCAGAACCCGCGCCTCCGTAACCTTCAGAAAGCGCCAGCGGGCCAGCCGCGCGCACCTCCGCCACGACCGGTTGCGGCGCGGGTATCAGGCTGGGAACCGCCGGTGGCTGAAATGGAGAATTGTTCGACTGGTTGGGATTTTTCCCGAGATGCACGACCAGGCGGTTTCCCGCAGCATCCCAGGTGTAGGCGCGGGGCGCGAGCAGATCCACGATCACGCGCGCTACCGGCGGATTCTGTTGAAACTGGTCGGCGCGTATCGCGCCGATCTGATCGGCTTGCACGCTGATCCGCTTCTGCTGCGTTTCCAGCCGCGCGTTCGGCAGATCGATCACCAGCCGATCCGGGTCGCCGATCGCCTGAATCGAAGGAATCAACGGCTTCGTCGAAAGAATTTCAAGCGCCGGGCCATCTTCTTCCTGCACAATGCGGAAGCTCTTGATCGTGGCAATCTTGCTCGCGGCAGAAGAAGCGGAAGGCTTGGCACCAGGCTTAGCCGCAGCCTTAACCGGTGTCTGGGCACGAAGCCACGGCGCTCCGGGCAGAAGCACTCCCAGCGCGAGAACCGCGCACAAACCCGCCCGCAAACTGCAGCGAGACCGCGGTTGCCGGAACGCAAGATTCGGCTGGAAATCTTTCACGGAAGCACTCGAGTGTTACAGAAACCATACCACTCGGGGGCCACACGGAGAAAGCGCGGGACCTATTGCGAGTCGGCGAGGAACTCGTACTCATCAATGACGGCTGCCACCGCCATCTTGCTGGCGGGACCACCACCTTCGACCCGCACCACGCGGCCCTTGCAGCGCACCCGAATGCTTTCCGTCAGCGTGATCTCGGGCGGCAGAGTGAGCGTGAAGTCAATCGCGGAGCCGGCCTGGATGGCCGAATCAATATAGAAGCAGATTCCGCGCGCGCTGACGTCGCGGGTCTGCGCCGCGTGCTCCTGCTCATTTTCGCCGTAACGGACGCTTACGGGCAAACGAAGCGCGAACCGCCGGGTGGCCCGCTTATCATTTTCTTCCGGCTGCGTCTCGGCCATCGAACCTCCGGAAATTGCCTGTAAGCATGGCAATTAGCGGCAATCCTGTCAAGCCGTATCAAGCCCTTTAAGAATGTAACCGTGGGGTGGGCAGTCGAGACATTGGAAATGTGAGCGGAGAGCCACCGCGGTCGCGGCTGTGGGAAAGTGCGAGTCGCGCGCTGTAAGCGAGCTGCCCGCAGTCGCTAGGGTAATCGCGATTTGTCGCCAACAAGAATGGGATTGAGAGTCGCCGCAAGCGGTCGCCTCCAAATTGGACATGCGTGAGGATTCAGCGTAGTCTTAAGATTGAGTGAGCAGTTCCTCTCCTCTTTCAGGTCCCCTGAACTAAGTCAGTTCATCTGAAGTACCTTCCTCTTAGTCGGCAGCACCCAGGAGATTCCCTAATGACCGATCACAAGCCTCACAAACAACCGACGCCAAAGATTGTCGTGGGCCCGAAAAGCTCTACTGGCAACGTGGCGATGATGCCAGACACTGTCCCATCACAAGACAGGATAAGAGTGCGGGCCTATGAGCTGTACGTAAACCGCGGGCGTGAACCCGGCCGAGACGAACAGGACTGGTTCTGCGCCGAGCAGGAGATCCTTAAACGGAAGCGGTAAAAGGACCACATCTACCGCCGCCCGTGGACCTGTTGGAAGGCTGGAGGGATAGCCGTGGATTGCTTAATCTGCAAGGATCTGAAACGAGCTTTTGAATCTAGGCGCAGTCAGTACATCGAGGCCCGTTCCGCTGCGTATTATCGGGTCAGTACGGAGCTTGCGGCCTACAAGAACGTCGATATGGAGCGCGCCAAGAGCGACTTGGAAGAGCACCTGTTGGTATGCGTCTCCGCCACTAAGGTGAGACAGTCTGGACTAAGGGCCTCACGGGCGCACCTCGACTCTACGCTCGGGTGGAGACATTTGGTTGCCGAATCCGGGTCACCTGTTTAGGTAGCTGTCGCTCGAAAATAGGCAACTGCGTCACGTCTCAGCGGTGCCTTTGGCCGAGCCTTATTCGGCCCGCAATGCATCTAAGCAAAAAGAGTCTCTTAACGGAGCATTGACCTGATTTTTAGCCGAGTTCTTTTCCTAGCGCTGCTTCTTTTGGTTGTTTACGCCGTCCAGCGATTTTGGTTTGTGCGGACGTGGTCTTGGATTGGCGCGATCTCGAATGGGCAGTGGCGTTTCGGTCTTCATGCTGGACTGATCGCGCTTGCCGCCGCACTGCTCGCGACGATCCTCGATCCGCTGCTTGGCCACGAGATCTCGCGCCTCAGCTTGGGCGGCTTCAATTTCGGTAGATCGCTCGCTACGTTTGCCCGCCTGTGGTTGTTCGCTTCAGTCTTCGGATTCCTGGCGGTTGAATCGGTGGGAGCGATTGAGTGGGTCACCGATGCCGCGGCACGGCTTCGCCCTGGAGCTGCGGCCGGTGAGTTCAATGCCTCGCGCCGGACCTTCTTTCGATATGCGGCGGTTCTTGCTGGTGGCTTTCCATTCCTCGCCGCTACCTATGGATTTGCGGCCGGACGCTTGCGATACACCATCGAGCGCGTCGATGTGCCACTTGCGAATCTTCCTCCGGAACTGGACGGACTGCGCATCGCTCAGCTCAGCGACATACACATCGGCGACTACATGCCGCCGCGCGAAATCGCGCGCGCTGTTGACATGGCGAACGGCCTGCAGCCCGACATTTCTTTTGTTACGGGAGATTTTGTCTCGAGCGAAGGCGATCCGCTGGACGCCTGCATTACCGAGTTGAGCCGGCTGCGCGCGCCGCTCGGCGTCTGGGGATGCAACGGCAACCACGAAATTTATGCGGGAGTGGAAGACGACGCGGAACGGCTCTTTCGCGAAAAGGGAATGCGGCTGCTGCGCGCCCAAAGCGCGGTCGTGGAGCACAACGGAGCCCGCTTCAATCTGCTAGGCGTCGACTACCAGAGGGACCACATGGTGAGCGGAGAACGCACCGGGCCGATGCTGCAGGAAATCGAGCACCTGATCCGGCGCGACATGCCGAATGTTTTGCTCTCGCACAATCCGAATTCGTTTCATCGCGCCGCCGAGCTGGGCATCGAACTGAGCCTCGCCGGTCACACGCATGGCGGGCAGGTGAAGTTTGAGATCGTGGATCATAGCATCAGCCCGGCTCGCCTGATCACTCCGTTCGTCGCCGGACTTTATCGCCTGCCGATGAGCAGTCACGCTGGCACCGCGTCCGGGGGTAACGGTGCACAGAAGGCCGCGCTCTATGTGAACCGGGGCCTCGGAACCCTCGGCTTCCCAGTGCGGCTCGGCGTCCCACCAGAGATCACGCTGCTGACCCTGCGCAGAGCCTGAAAAGCCAACGTTCTTCCCGCCACCGAAGGCCCTGAACGTGGTATAATTCTCGAGTAAATCCGACCAGATAATGCCTGTAGATGCAAGAACTTAGCCACATTTTGTGCGGGCAAACGCGGGCGGAGCTTCGCTCCGCTTGGACGGGCGGGGACGCCCGTCTCTCCACCGGCTTTTACTGAGAACTGATAACTGACAACCGAGAACTGAACTTCATGGCTGACGATCAGAATCCTGAGCTTCCACTAACTCCTCCTCCGGGAGGCGACGGACATTCTCCGGACGGACAATCTCCGGCGGGTCCGGGCGCCCTCAACATGCAGCCCGTCAACATTGAAGACGAGATGAAGCGGTCGTATCTCGACTATTCGTTGTCGGTGATTATCGGCCGCGCGCTGCCCGATGTGCGCGACGGACTGAAGCCCGTGCATCGCCGCATTCTTTACACGATGCAGCAGATGGGCCTGGCTCCGGGCCGCGCCACGCGCAAGTGTGCCCGCATCGTCGGAGAAGTCATGGGCAAGTACCATCCCCACGGAAACCTGGCTGTTTACGACGCATTGGTCCGACTGGCGCAGCCCTTCGCCATGCGCGCTCCGCTGGTCGATGGCCAAGGCAACTTCGGCTCGGTCGATGGCGACCCTCCGGCGGCCGATCGTTACACCGAAGCCCGGTTGACGCGAGTCTCGACCGCGCTGCTCGAAGATCTCGACAAGGAAGCGGTCGACTTTTATCCGAACTACGATGGCACGGAGACGCAGCCGGCGGTCCTGCCCGCGCGTTTTCCCAACTTGCTCGTCAACGGCTCCGATGGCATCGCCGTGGGCATGGCCACCAAAATTCCGCCGCATAACTTGACAGAGATTGTCGATGCCACCATCTGGCTGGTGAATAATCCCAACGCGCAGTTGCCGGAAATCCTGAAATTCGTGCAGGGACCGGATTTTCCGACGGCGGCCATCATTCACGGGCGCGCCGGAATTTTCGAGGCATACCGCACGGGCCGCGGCCGTTTCATGATGCGCGCCCGCGCCGCCATCGAGAACATCACCAAGGAAAAGCAGGCGATCATCGTCACCGAAATTCCGTACCAGGTGAACAAGGCGCGGCTGATCGAGCGCATCGCCGATCTCGTCAACGAAAAGACCATCGACGACATCGCCGACGTGCGCGACGAAAGCGATCGCGACGGGATGCGGATCGTGATCGAACTGAAGCGGGGCGCCGAACCGCAAATCGTGCTCAACCAGCTCTTCAAGCACACATCGATGCAGGAAGGCTTCAGCATGATTCTGCTGGCCGTGGTCAACGGGCAGCCCAAGGAAATGGGGCTGATCCAGGCGATCAGGCACTTCATCGACCATCGCGTGGATGTGGTGCGGCGGCGGACGGCGTACCTGCTGACGAAGGCGCGCGACCGCGAGCACATTTTGGAAGGCTACCTGACCGCGCTCGATGACCTCGACAATGTGATCGCGATCATCCGCGGCAGCGCGAACCGCGCCGACGCGCGAGAAAATTTGGTTGCGTACTTCGGCGGCAAGAAGATCGACATTAACACCACCGGGCGCGCTCCGAAGCTCGATCCCGAGAAGCCGTTCACCGCGAAGCAGGCCGACGCCATCCTCGAACTGCAACTGCACCGGTTGACCAAGCTGTCGATCGACGAAATTTCGAATGAGTTGAAGCAGGTGCGCGAGGCCATCGCCGAGTTCGAATCGATTCTGGCTAGCGAGACGAAGCTGCGCAAAGTAATCATCAAAGAACTGGAAGAGGTGAAGAAGCAGTACGGCGACGCACGGCGCACCATGATCGAAGACGAAGCCGCCGAAATCATGCTGGAAGACCTGATCGCCGACGAGCAGGTTGCGGTCACGGTCAGCCACTCCGGCTACATGAAGCGCACGCCGATTTCGACGTACCGGATGCAGCGGCGCGGTGGCACTGGGCGCACCGGCATGAAGACGCGCGACGAAGATTTCGTCGAGCATCTGTTTATCGCCTCGACGCACGCCTACATTTTGATTTTCACCAACACCGGACGCGTGTATTGGCTGAAGGTGTATGAGATTCCCGACATCGCCGCCGCCGGCAAAGGCAAGCATGTGGGCAACCTCGTCGGCCTGCAGCCGGGCGAAACCGTGCGTACCATGCTCGCCGTGCGCGATCTGGAAGAAGAAGGCCGATACGTCTTCTTTGTCACGCACAACGGCACGGTGAAGAAGACCGAGGTGAAAGACTTCTCGCACGTGATGTCGCGCGGCATCATCGCCATCAATATCGAAGAGGGCGATGAGCTGGTCGCGGCCTCGCTGACCGACGGCAACCAGATCGTCTTCCTTGCTTCGCACGACGGGCAGGCGATCCGCTTCGACGAGAACGACGTGCGCTCCATGGGACGCAACGCCACCGGCGTGCGCGGCATGAACCTGGCCGAAAAGGATTACATCGTCGGCATGGCAACGACGATCAAGCCGGAGGCGAAGGCCATCGTGAAAGAGGGCGATATCGCTCCCGAAATTGCCGACTTGATTCCGGAGAAGGGCTCGCTCATTCTCTCCGTGACCGAAAACGGCTACGGGAAGCGCACTCCCGCCGATGAGTATCGGCTGACGAATCGCGGCGGCAAAGGCGTGATCAACGTAAAGACCACGGCGCGCAACGGCAAAGTCGTCGGCATCTCGCAGGTATCGGAAAAATCCGAGGTGATGCTGATCAGCCAGTACGGCAAGATCATTCGCATCGAGTCGAAGTTCATCCGCGAATCGGGCCGCTCGGCGCAGGGTGTGCGGTTGCTGAACGTTGAGCCGGGAGACCGGGTCGCGGCGGCGGTGGTGATTCCTCCGGAAGAGCCGAATGGGAATGGGTTGCTGCTGCAGTAGTGGCTATTCAGCAGCAGTGGAGATCTACCAGATCGCTTTTCCATGCCGGGAAAATGAGCATCCTGTGGTAATCGTAGTCTCATCGAAGTAATTGACACTAGGTTTTTGGCATCCAATAATCGAGCAGTGGCTTCCTTGAGGGCGCTTGTGGCCGAGAAGACAGGTAATCCAACGAGACCGCGGCTTCCCGATTTCAGAACCCCTCCCGTCGCGGAGGTCGCGCTGTCATTGCAGTTTGATCCGCTGCATCTCTTGCGAACTCCCCATCTCGGATTACTTTGGGAGCAATACAGGGAATCGTTCCCAAAGTTTGAGGAGCAGGCACCACTCCCCCCTGCGGTGGAATGGTTTGGCTTGCCGACCTCTGGCGTCTTCGCGCCTCAAGTTGAGTTGTTAACCGCTCCTCTTATGCCGCGCTGCTTGTTTATCAGCGAGCGTGGTAGCGAATTGGTGCAGGTACAGCAAGATCGGTTCGTATTCAATTGGCGAAAGCTGAAAGAAGACGACTCGTATCCTCGCTACGAGTACGTCCGGGCGGGGTTTGAAAAACAACTTCAGGTGTTCCAGGAGTTTATGGCGAAGGAGAACATTGGCGACCTTGCACCGAACCAGTGCGAGGTGACCTATGTAAACCAACTTCTTTCTGGACACGGCTGGGAACACCCAGGACAGTTGGACAAGCTTGTCACGGTTTGGAGAAACGAGTACAGCGATCAATTTCTCATGGAGCCAGAGGATGTGCGTTTGGCTATGCGGTACGTGATCCGAGACGGCGACAAACCTATCGGCAGGCTTCATGTGAATATTGAACCGCGATTTTCGACAATCCATCGGTTGCCTGTAATCGTAATTACACTTACGGCGCGAGGTGCACCGCCTACAAAAGACCTTGCGGGAGTTTTCGATTTCTTCGACATTGGCCGAAAATGGATCGTGTCGGCATTCGCGTCAATCACGACCAACGAAATGCACCGCAATTGGGGGAGACTCGATGAGTGCTAGTGCAGCGACGAACGTCGGCTTCATTGACAGAGAACGGGTAGAACCTGTGCGGCAGTGGCAAGTAAGCACGCGAGAAGGCGTAGTCAAACACACCCCGCAGTGGCTTAACAACCTTCTGGATGAGTTGACTGCCCTGAGCCGACTACCCGCGAACTGGGATTCGTACGGGGCGCGACCGATAGATCCACAGGCCGCTTTGATGGCCGCACGGTTCCTTGACTCTGTACTCCGAGAAGACTCTTTCCTTCCGAAGCTTGTACCTACGGTTCGGGGCAACATCCAGTTGGAGTGGTACAACGACAGGGCTGAGTTGGAAGTCGAAGTGGGCGCACAAGGACCCCTGACGGCCTGTTTCGTTGACCATCAATCGAAGGAAGAGTGGGAAAGGGAGATTACTGCGGACCTGGCTACCATTGTTGGCAAGATCAATGCATGCTTTTGAGGCAAGGTTGAATGAGTGGGACCGCCGCACATCCGCCGGGCCCGGACGACATCCCGGACGATGCAGAATTGTGGCGGAGAATACCTCCGCGCCACTATCCCCAAGGCGATGGGCGGACTTGGCCATCCTCCGCTGCATTTGAGGATCCCCCGAACGGCACATGGATGTCTGTTTTCATTGCATCAGAATGCCGTGACTACAATCTTCTCCTCGCAGACTACCCAGACTTCGGGCTTGTCTCCCTGACCGCTCGGCAAGTCCGTGAATGTGGTCTCGAAGTGGTGCGTAAACCTATGGAAGGGCAGCCACCGGGACATTCAGAAGTAGTCGGTAAAAAAACTGACTCGATCAGAAAGAAATTGGCAAAGGCGTGCCGATGGGTAGTTCGCTAGCAACGAGGGTGCCGCGAAGCATTTACCGCGGCATCCTCGGTTCGATAGCGCCGAACCGCCCGCATTACCGCAGTCACTTCTAAATAACCCTGCTTTCGATTACCGTTGATTGTAGTGACACTCCTCCCAGTGTGTGCTTGCGCGGTTGGCTGACCGTTTTTGAGCGAGCGTTTGTGCACGATACTGCAAAACCTGAACCCGTGTATCACGAACTTCTTAGCCGGCCGATTCGCGAGCTGGGGCTTACGCTTGCCGGGTCCCCGGTGGAGCGGTTTGTCGAACAGCTTTATCGCGAGTTGGAGGCTAAGGGGCTGACGAAGTTTCGTCCGGCTTGTTACTTGTCCGATGAGTGGGGATGCCCGTCGGGCGAGCCGATTATCGGGATTCCGTTTTATTTGGCTCATGCGGCTTTGGCGCAACTGGAAAAAGAAACGCACGACCTCGAAGACGCGCGAGAAATCATGATGTACCTGCGGCATGAAGCGGGACACGCTTTCACTTATGCTTACAAGCTGCACAATTCTTCAGAGTGGGCTGGGGAATGGAAAAAGACGTTTGGGCCGTTCCGGCGGCCGTATCACGACAATTACCGGCCCGCGCCGTTTTCTCGCGACTATGTGCGGCATTTGCCGGGATGGTACGCGCAGAAACATCCGGATGAAGATTTTGCCGAGACGTTTGCGGTGTGGCTGACTCCACGTTCGAACTGGCGCAAGCGGTATCGCGGCTGGGGCGCGATGGAGAAGCTGCTGTACCTGAACCGGCTGGCGCGCAAGTTGGGGAAGAGCGAGCCTCCGCGGCGGCGCGGGCAGGCCGACATCACGGTCGACGACATGGAGACAACGGTCGCGGAGTTCTACCACTTGCAGCAGGCTGGGCGGGACGAAGTTGCGGTGACCGAACTCACGCCGGATACGGATTTGCGCGACATCTTTCCCGTATCCAAGCGGCGGAAAGCGGCGCTGCCGGCGCACGAGTTTCTGCATCAGCATCGCAAAGCCGTGATCGACAAAGTTGCGCAATGGACCGGCGCGCAGCGTCCGCTGATCAAGACTTTGATGGACACGATTGAAAAACGCGCCGGTGAACTCGATTTGCGCACCGACAAAACCCGCAGCGCGGAACATCTGGCCGAAGTCACGGCCTATGTCACCGCGCTGGTGATGACATATGTGACGAAAGGAAAATTCATTCAGCCGTGAAAGAGGCTGCTGGCTGGTGCAGAAAAACGTAGTCTGCCGAGGAAGCGCGATCACCGGGGCTGAAGCCCTCGCTATCTCGCTGGGCTTACGCGGCCCTGAAGGGCCGCTCTTCCACGGTGATCTCTACGTTTGTGCGTTTTTCCGCAATCAGGTAGCGGCTGGCTGCTGGCCACTGGTTTCCAAGGTGACACGATGATCGGAGCGAAACTGAAAATCGCGCTGCTGTACGACGTATGGAATGAGGATCCCGTCGCAGCGGCGGCGAAAGAAGATGCGGCGGCGCCTGCGCCCAAGCCGCGCAAGAAAGTGAAGAAGGTCAAGAAAGAGAAGACCGACCGCGAGGAAATCTTCGAAGCGCTGCAAAAGCTGGGGCACGAGCCTGCGTACTTCGAGTTGGATGGACGTCCGCAGTCGCTGCATTCGCTCTCGCGTTGCGATGCCGACCTCATTTTCAATCTGACCGAGTCTTTCGATGGCGACGACACCAAGGAAATGAACGTGGTCGCGTATATCGACCTGCTGGGATTGCGTTACACCGGCGCTGGTCCGCACGCCATTTTCATGTCCCAGGACAAAGCGATTGCCAAGAAGATCTTCGCGTTTCACGGCATCACGACCCCGTTCTTCGCGACAGCCTATCGCGGACGCATTGAACATGCCCACGACATTTCTTTTCCGCTCATCGTCAAACCGTCGTGGGAGGATGGATCGATCGGCATCGATGCCGGCGCGGTCGTGAAAAACGTCAAGGAGATGATGGAACGCGTCGAGTACATCCAGGATGAATTCGACTCGCCGGCTCTGATTGAGGAATACATCGAGGGGCGCGAGATTTACGCGGGAGTTCTGGGCAGTTACGAACGGGCGCGCGTTTTGCCGATGGTGGAGCTCGATCTGTCGCGCCTCCCCGAAGGCACGCCGAAAATTGCCACCTACGACGTGAAGTTCGAGAAGAATACCGAAGCCTACAAGCTGACCAAATCGCAGATCGCGGAGAATCTGGACGAAGATACGATGAAGCGGCTATCCGATACGGCGCTGGCCGCGTACCGGGCGCTCAAGTTGCGCGACTATGGACGCATCGACATGCGACTGGCTGCCAACGGCGATGTCTATGTCATCGAGGCGAACCCGAATCCGTGGCTGGCGAGCCGGCAGGAATTTGCCATGGCTGCGAAGGCGTCCGGACTTTCTTATACGGAGATGATCGGCGAGATTATCGATCTAGCGATGAGCCGGTATTTGAATGGCAGCGTTACTAATGCGGTGGCGATGCGGTAGCGTCGTGTCTCGCAAGTTCGCGAATCCCAACTACCATCTTGGGCGAAGAGAAAGGCGCGACAGTCCGCCGCGCCTTCCCGCTCCTTCATTCCAGATCGCTCTAGAACAGATTCCACAGGAACTGGTTGTACACCTCGTGGTGGAACTGCACTTCGGCTGCCTTGACAATCGTGCCCAGCAGGCGCGGGCAGCGGTCGGCCGATGCCTGCTTCAGGTCGGCGTAGCGGCCTTTCACGTCTTCCCCGAGGAGTTTGGTTGTCCATTCGGCTTTGCGGAAGTTGTCGATCGCGGTGTAGATGTTGTCGGGCAGGTAGCGTTCGGCCTCGCGGAGGTTCTTGATCTTGGCCGTCTCGCCTTCCAATCCGGTCTTGAAAATGGAGTACATCACCAGGTAGGGATTGGCGTCGGGAGCGACGGCGCGCACCTCGAGGCGCATGCTGCGCTCGTTGCCGATCGGGATGCGGACCATGGCGCCCCGGTCCACGGCCGATGCTCTGAGCTGGTTGGGCGCCTCGAAGTGCGGATCGAGGCGGCGGTAGGCGTTGACGCTGGAATTGAACACCAAGCAGAGGTCGTTCCCGTGAGTGAGAACGCGGTCCAGAAATTCATATCCGAGCTTGCTGAGCTTCTCCTCGCCCTTGGGATCCCAGAACAGGTTTTTGCCGTTCTGGCTGACGGAGACATTGGTGTGCATACCGCTGCCGTTGACGCCCACCACCGGTTTCGGCAGGAAGCAGGCGGTCAAGCCCATATTCCGGGCCACCTGGCGGCAGATCAATTTATAAAGCTGGATATGGTCGGCGGCGGCCACCACTTCGGCGTAGCCGTAGTTGATCTCGAACTGCGAGGGCGCGACCTCGGGATGGTCCTTCTCGTTCTGGAAGCCCATGGCACGCTGCACTTCGGCGGTCGTATCGATAAACGTGCGCAGCGGATCGCCCGGCAACGAGTGGTAATAGCCGCCCGTATTGACATACTCGAACTCGTCCGTCTCGTGGTAGCGGCGCTCGGCGTCGGGGCCCTGGAACAGGAAGCCCTCGATTTCATTGGCGGCGTTGAGTGTGTAGCCGTGCTTCTTGTGCAATCCGTTGGCAAACAGCTTCAGCATGCTGCGGATGTCCGCGGTGTAGGGCTTGCCGTCTTTATCGATAACCTCGCCAAAGACGAGCACCTTACCGGGTCCGAAGACATCGGCGGGCCCCCAATAAAATGCGGCCCAGTCAAGGCCTAAACGCAGATCGCTTTCGCGCTGCGCCGTAAAGCCGCGAATCGACGAACCGTCAAAGGTCAGGTTGTCGTAGCTCTTCAGCAGGAACTTCTTGTCGTAGTCGAGCATGTGCAGACGGCCTTCCAGGTCGCTGAACAGCACGGTCACGGCCTTGATGCGCGACTCGTCCGCCAGGTACTTCAGCCGCTCTTCCTGAATTTTTTGAGGAGCCACACGGTCCAGGCGCTGCTTCTTCGCCTTCAGATTCATTTCTTCCAGTTCGTCGTAGGGGATCGCTAGAAAATTTCGCAGTTCAGTTGACATGGCTCTCCTTGTTCGGGCGCTGCCCAGGAATCAGATTGAATTTACCGGGGATGACTAGATAGGTTATCGCGTCAGGCACAGCCAGACAAATAGAAATCGGTTATAGCAACGATTAGCGGCGTTTATCTACTTATGCAATTTGCATCAGGAACGGTGCAGTTTGAGCTGATTCCCAGTGTCTACCGCCGAGACGCCGAGGCCGCCGAGAAAAAACAAAACAAGTCTTTCTCTGCGTTCTCGGCGTCTCGGCGGTGAAGCTCGTTTTTCCATGAAATAATCAAATACGAGGAACTCTACTTGAGCTGCGCGATTTGTGAAGAACGAAAAGAAAAGCGGTTTTGCCCGGCCGTGCATGGGAAAATCTGTCCGCAGTGCTGCGGCGAGCAGCGCGAGGTAACGCTCGACTGCCCCAGCGAATGTCCTTATCTCCAGCAGACGCGTGAGCACGCGACGACGCATTCTCACAACGAGCGGACGGGCGAACGGGATCGCGAGGCTCTGTTTCCCGAGATTGAGATTCCAGAGGTTGAGATCCCCGAGCAGTTTCTCTATGAACGCGAGGAACTGATCTTGGGACTCAGCTTCGCACTGGCAAAGAGCGCTCGCGCCCAACGCTCGCTCGCCGATCGTTCGCTCACTGACCGCGATCTGATCGCGGCGGTCAGTTCGCTCGCGAAGAGCTACCAAACGCTGGTGAACTCGAACCTCATCTACGTGCCGCCGACCGCCAATGTGGCGCACCAGGCCATCGCTCGGGACATCGCTCGCGAAGTCGAGACCATGGTCAGGGAATTTCGCGAGGAGGAGCAGCGACACATCGGCCATACGCGGTTGCGGGATTCCGACGTGTTGAAGGCGCTGGTATTTCTGTTGCGCATGGGCTTGGGACGCACGTCTGGCAGGCCGAAGTCGCGGGCGTTCGTCGATTTCCTGTTTGCGCAGTTCCCCGAAAAGCATTCGGCCATCGCTGGGCCAGAAGAGGCAGGCAGCCGGATCGTCATCCCGTAGGATTTGGATTCTGTAAGATCCCTTGGAACCGGACGGCCCGGGGGGGACCGTCCCTACGTGAGCAGTGGAAGCAGCCGACGGAGCCAAGCTCCACAGCCGGGGAATAGAGGTTTCAGAGCCGCCGGACCGTCTGCCCGCCCGGCAATGCCGCCAGAAGTTCTCGCGCAGTTTTCCCGAGTTCGGGATGGCGCGCCTCGGGAGCGATCTCGACCAGCGGTTCCAGAACAAACCGCCGCTGATGCATTGCCGGATGGGGAATCTTCAAGCCCGGCTCATCCACCACGCAATCCCCAAACAGCACCACGTCGATATCAATCTTGCGCGCGCCCTTCTCGCGTAAGCGGAGACGTCCCATCGCCGCTTCGACCCGCAACGCCAGCTTAAGCACTTCTCTCGGCGTCTTATCGGTTTCAATCGCGGCCACGCAGTTCAGAAACCACGGCTGGTCCGGAACGTCTACCGGCTGGGTTTCATACAATGCGGAGACGGCCAGCAACCGGCCCGCTACTTCCAATTGCGCGAGCGCCGCACGCAGGTTGGCCGCACGGTCTCCCAAGTTCGATCCCAGCGACAGATAAACGGTCTGGCCCACCAAGCTAGTGTCGCGGGGAAAGGCGCGAGAATCCAGAAAAAACTGACGGCGGCGGCGTCAATTCTAATTCTCTGGCTTTCGAAAGGTGACTCGCCTGGATTACAACCAACAATTACAACCGACGACGGCAGCCAACGCTGCGATTTTCCACTGTGACGGAGGGACCCTCCAGCCCGGTACCTATGTTACTTTCCCAACTTTCCGGGTATTGCTAATATCGAAAATGCCATGAATCTGGACTCTCTTGTCATCAGTGGGGATGCCGCTTTGCTCGGCGTGTTGCGTCCGGCGCTGGAGAAGGTCTCGGTCGATCTACAGGTTTGCGCGGAGTCCCGATCTGGTAACGATCTGCTGGCAAAGCGCAAGTTCGATGGGGTCATCATCGACTGCGACGACCTGTAGAACGGCTTCGATCTCCTGAAGGCCGTCCGCCGGACCCAAAGCAATGCCAGCTCCGTATCCTTTGCTGTGGTAAATGGGAAGACGACCACCCAGGAAGCCTTCCAGTCTGGAGCCAACTTCGTTCTGCAGAAGCCGCTCACCCCGCTGCACGCCTTACGCTGTTTTAATGCGGCTCTTAATTTCATGGTGCGGGAACGGCGCCGGTACTTCCGCCATCCGGTGGAGATGCCGTTGCGAATCAATCTTCCGCACAGCCAGGAACTGGCCGCCACGACGACCAATGTGAGCGAGGGCGGTATGGCCATCCGCATCCTCGGCAAGTTGCCCAAAGATACTCAGGCGCAGTTTCGCTTCACGCTTCCCCGTGCTAACATTTCGCTCGAACTGAAAGGCCAAGTCGCATGGGCCGACGGAACCGGTCACGCCGGTATCCGCTTCGTCGAGGTTCCGCAGAGCGCACAGTATCAGCTTGAAAAATGGCTGACCGACCGCTTGCAAAACGAACTACCCGCGCGACTACAAGGCTACGCGACGCTTCCGTAACCAATCGCTCTCACACGCCCGGCATCCAGCTTGCAACTTGCGCCCTGCCACTGCTGTGGCACTGTAGAGACGCGGCTTGCCGCGTCTAATGATGATTACATTGGAAGAAAGAATCGCCCGGACTCAGCGGTTGCTGCGCCGCCTGGAAGAGGACCAGCCCTACTTGCATGTGCGTTTGTCCGCGCTCGGCGCCGAGCACCGCGAGAGCGCGAATGCTTTTGTCGACCGCGTGCGCGCCGAAGCAGAAGCTGAACTGCAGCGCCTGCTGGCAGAACGCGCATTGCCCTGCGAGTGGACCGTCCCCCGGCCCGCCGACTGAATCCAGAAACTTCGCGTTATGAGCGGCGGGCAAGCCCAGCTTCTGTTCGCTCGTAGCGCGACGCTCGCAGCCGCCGGAACTTTTAGCCACGGGGAACACAGGGGGAGCTCCTGGTTCGGAATCAATCCGATGGAACAGTTGAAGACAGGCGACACCAAACATTCTGGTCGCGCACTTACGGGACACGACGCTAGACGCTAAGACTAACCGCGGACTCGAGCACCGGCGTCGCAGTCTCATCTTCCAGCGTTGTTTCTTCCCAATACGATCGGTCTCGCAAAATGCGCGACACCAGCGCGGTGTGCATGGCGTGGCCCGCGCGGTCGGCCACCACCGAACCCAGTATCTGTTTCCCGATCAGCGCCAAGTCGCCGATCAAGTCCAGAACTTTGTGGCGCACAAACTCGTCGTGAAAACGCAACGGCGGGTTCAGCACTTCGTCGCGGTTCAGCACGATGGCATTCTCGGTCGACGCGCCCCGGATCAGTCCCTGCTGCCGCATGGCATCGGCTTCATGCAGAAATCCGAAAGTGCGCGCCGGCGCAACCTCTTTCAGATAACTGCCATTCGTCAGCCGCACGCAGAAGCTCTGCTTGCCAATGAGTGGGTGAGGAAAGTTGATCGAATAGGAAACCGAATAGGCATCGGATGGATACACGGCAATGGATTTATCGCCCTCGCGCAACTCTATCTCGCGTACGATCCGGAGATACGTGCGCGCTTTGCGCTGTCGCCGAATCCCGGCCCTTTGAATCATTTCGACAAACGGACGAGCGCTGCCATCCAAAATGGGCAACTCGAGATTGTCCAGCTCGACGATGGCATTGTCGATGCCAACGCCGGTGAACGCCGAGAGCAGGTGCTCGGTGGTGGAGATGAGCACGCCCTTTTTCATCAAGCTGGTGGCATAACTGACGCGGGCCACGTTGCGTCCGCTGGCTTCGATCGCGAAGCCGTCGAGGTCAGTGCGATGAAACACGATTCCCGTTCCGGCAGGGGCGGGAAGAATGCGCAAGCTGACTGGGGCGCCGCTGTGCAGACCCACTCCTGCGCAGGTCACTGCGGCACGAATTGTCTGCTCGTGTGTCAACGGGGGACGATGTAAGTCTTTTGCTGTGTATCAGCTTACCGTGAAGGGCGAACTTTCGCATGTGGCAAAACAGCCACACTCCGTGGTTTGTGCCTCCTTGGCCGAGGCTAACTTATTCAGGCGGTTATAGATGTTTGAGGTTACTGGGGGGAAGTTGGGCCGGTTTTCTGGTAATAAGCAAGTTTTCGGCCCATTCTTGCGGGCGGTCTTACCGCTTCTTCGGCGGTTCTTTGGGGTCGTAGGTCACCGCCGCTTCGAAAAGCGAATCGGGCAGCTTCAGGTTGTAGCTTGCGGTGGTGATGAAGCGCTGCTGCGAAGTCTCTCCGTTGTAATAACGGGTAATGGAGTGGGGCGTCCAGATTCCCTGCACCAGCTTGTAACTGTCGTAGACCTCGTCTTCCACATTCTTCTGCTTGTCTTTCGGATCGCGCCACGAATAACTGATCTTGATCGGATAGTGCGTAATCTGGTCCAGGTAAACGCTAACCGAGTCGTTCTGGCTGTTGAGCAGCGTGACCCCTTCGGTCACCTTGCTATCGACCACCGAAGGGCCATCGTAGAACAGGGCCACATTCGGATCGCGTATCCACTTGCGGAACACCCATTCGAGCGAATGCTGCCGGCGGCGAAGATAGTTCTCCAAATCGTCCGGGTCCTGCGCCGCCGTTCCCTTGTAGGTCGTCTCGTATCCCTTGTTGCCGTTGTGAATCAGGACAATGTCGAACTCCTTGGACTTGATGCCGCCGATGTCAATTTGCCCGGGTATGATATGAATGTCTTTCAAGCGGAGGACTTCAAAACGGTCTTTGTCCGGATACTCGATGTAGTAATTGTAGGGAATCCCGAGGCTGTTGGTGCGCCCGTGATAGAGCGGATAGTAGCGTCCAGACTCTTCCTTGCTTACGTAAGTGAGGTAGGCGTCGCCACCCTCCGCCTGAATCGTTTGATCGAGCAGCGCCCGCGCCTTGCGGGCGTTGTCGGAGTCGTTCAGATTGATGGCGGGCGTGGCGGCAGGCGCAGAAGTTGGAACGCTTTGGGCAACGCCGAGCGCACACAGCAGCAAAATGGCAATAAAGTGGTACATAGCTGTTTGATTAGAAGCGGTCAACCTGATTTTAGCTGTACTACTTTAGCCGCACTACCGAACACGTAGGGAAAGCCGCTCCTTCGACAAGCTCGGGCAGGCTCTCGGCTGTCCGACCGAGCACGACGCCGTCTGCCTCCCTACCCCACCAGTACCGCACCGCCGTTTACGTTGAAAACCTCGCCGGTGATAAATCCAGCGTAAGGCGTGCACAGGAACAGAATCGGCCCGGCAATTTCTTCCGGCGTTCCCACGCGGCCCAGCGGTATAGTGCGAAAAACTTTTTCGCGCGTTGGTGGATCGTTCAGCGCGGGCGCGGCCATATCCGTCGCCACCCACCCCGGCGCGACGCAATTGACATGGATGTCGTCGCGCGCCAGTTCCGTCGAGAGCCCCTTCACCATGCTGATCAGCGCGCCTTTCGAGGCCGCATAGTCGCAGTGGAAAGCTTCGCCGCGCTGCCCAGCCGTCGAACTGACCAGCACGATGTGGCCGCCGCCCTGTTTCTTCATCTGCCCGACCGAATGCTTGACGAGCGAGAAGACACTGTCGAGATTCACGGCAATCGTGCGGTGCCATTGTTCGTCGGACATGCGATCAATAGGCGCATCCTCGGGCGGCCAGATGCCGTGATTCGCGACCAGAATGTCGAGACGTCCGAAAGCCGAGATTGCGGACGAGACCAGTTGCCGCGCCGCCTCCGTGGTCGAAAGATCGCTCTCGACCGCGCGGCAGTTTTCCGCACCGCATTCGCGCACCAGGTCCTCGGCCTGTGCCTTGGCCGCTTGATAATTGAAGACAACTTTCGCGCCCGCGGCCACAAACATCCGCACCGCCGCCGCGCCAATTCCACGCGATCCGCCGGTGATGAGAGCAACTTTGGAATTGAGAGATAGGTTCACAATGCCTACAAGTATCGCACGCCAAATGCGGTAAATCGTCGGTATCCCGGCCACGCTGAGGTGCCAGGAAGGTCAGGCGCGGATGAAAGCGAGCAGGAAATTGCTATAGGGAATCCAGAATTGCCGTGAACCCAGATAGCTGCCGAGCTGTGCTCGGCTGGGACGGGCGAGGGCGCCCGTCCCCACACGAGCAGGTGTCAGTGCGGCGTGACGCGGGGTTGAGGTTGCGAAAGCCGGGTGATGACGCGGCGATCGCCGTGAATCGCGGGCATTTGTGCGCCGGAATTGATGGTGATGGGGGCGGACACAACGGTCGCGAACCCGGTAGGCAGCGACGACCGGTTCGGGCCGGTCTCCATGTTCGCGGTACCGTCGGCTTCGGCCGTAATGGCGAAGACGTAAGTGTTTCCACCTGCGAGCGGCGGGAGGGTGATGGAAGTCTGGGCAGTCGAGTATATCCCGCCGGTTTCCGCGTACGTTGGAACACCCTCGACCGTGGTCAGAATATATACGCGCACCGTGTAACCATACGGAGCGGTGCCGGTGGATGCCGCGGACCAGCTCAAGGGAACGAGAGTGGTATTGAGCGTTGCTGCGGTGAAGATGCTAGCGCCGTTAATGGTTGGACTCTGAACGGGCAAAACCACGGGCGCCAGGGCCGGCATCGGTGGAGTACTCGGGGGAGCGATCGATGCTCCGTTGACCAGGACGAAGTTCGCCGTCGTAGTGGAGCTCGTAGGAATCGCTACCGAGTATTCCTGACACAGGGAAACCGCGCGCGTCCAAGTGGACGGGAAGGGATCGCCGTATGCCAGCGCGCCGAAGTCCTGGTCGGTGGTGATCGCGGCCTGGGACGGAGAAGTGTTGAGCGTCAGAAAGCCCGGCCCGTTGCAAGCGGCGAAGATAGGCCCTCCAATGACGATCCCAATCCCAGATGGGTATGCATATGCGGTGCCCGCTAGTGCCAGGGACGAGCCAGACCCTTGCGGGCTGATTCCCGCCAAGGGCGAGATCGGTTCTGCTTTTCCCGAGGCCAAGCTGCCGCCGGTCATGTAGGGCTCGGTCGAAATCGCCAGTGCCGAGGAATACGCGGTTGGAGTCGCTGGCGCAGCATTGGTGGTGAATAGGCTTGCCCACTGCGATCCGGGCACGCTCAGATTGACCGACTCCTGCGGGCTGGCCTGCTGAAGAGTTTCCGTGATTGTGTTGGTCTGGCCATCGACCACCGAGGGGTTTCCTTCCCACGAGTAATCGAGTGCCTGGTTGTTGATCTGGGTATTAGCCGAGTCCAGAGATACGGGCCTGTACTGCAACAGGAAGGCGCTGTCGATCTGCGACCAGCCGATGTCCACTGTTCCGAACCCAAATAAACCCGATGTGATGGTGCCCGAATTGGCAGGGTCGGTCATTGTGAACCCAGGGACACCCTGTACCGGAGCAACGAACTCAACCCAAGTCGGCTGCGCGATGGAGGAGTCCAAGCCCGACAAGCTGAACTCAAACGAGGTGATCTGTGAGCCGCTGACTATGGGCTCCTGAGGGCCTGCGATGTCCGAGCCAGCGTCGAATGTGCTGGTGCTCGTCCAGTAAGCGGTGGCCCCGATCTGGAGCCAGTAGTAGCCTCCGGGCACGTTGGGAATGTTGAAGACTCCAGCAGAAGTCCACGAACCCTTCTGCACGGTGACCGAGCCGTCGGGGTTGGTCACGAGCGCGGACAGATTAGCAGCCGCCGATGGCAGTGCCGGGACCTGCACTTTGCCGGTTGCCGTCCAGTAGTTGTTTTGCCAGTTGACGGTGATTGTGCCGCCAGGCGTGACCGTCCAGGATTGCTGGGCGGTGCCTCCCGACGTGGTGGTCGCGGTCACCGTGAAGCTGTTTGACACGCGCGACTGAGCGGCCGTCGGAGTCCAGGTAATGGTGTTTCCGCTGAGGGCCGCGCCCGGGGGGGGACGAGGTCAGAGAAAAAGTGACGGTTCCGCCGGCAGGATCAACGGCGGCGAGTTCATACGTGTAGGCGACGTCCTGGGTCGCTGCGGTCACCGGCACACTCGTGAACGTTGGCGCAGACGGCTGAACATGAGTGCTGCTGCCGCTGCCGCACGCGGTAAGGAAACCGAGAGAAATCAGCACAAGAGAAATCAGGGTCAAAGCGAGAAGCGTGCGAGCCTGCATGAAGAAAGCCCTCCGGGACCGGCGAAGCGCGGGAAAAGACTGCACCCAGTATCTTCCGATTCTTGCCTCAAAAACGGAGTGTCATTATAACCCCACCACGCCAGTTCGCGACGCTGTGAAATAATTCTGAAATAATTCTCAAGTCGCTGCGCGAGGCTTTATGATCAAGCGCAGGCCAAACATTCAGCCTTTGCCACCCTCCTCCAACTCGAGCGCAATCGCGGAAATGTCGAACCAGATTTCGAGCCAGACTTCGAGCCAGATTTCGAGCCAACGACGTTTCCCATCTTTCCTGATTGTCATGGTCCTGGTGGCGCTGGCGATCCGTCTGGCCGTCATGGTTTTCTTGCTGCCCGAGCAACTCGAGCCGCAGCGCGACCACTGGCATTTCGGATACGAAGCCGGCAGAATCGCCCGTTCCATCGTGCAGGGCCGCGGCTTCAGCAGCCCCTTGTTCGAGGACACCGGCCCCACCGCCTGGATGACCCCGGTTTATCCCTATCTGGTGGCCGTTGTCTTCAAACTGTTCGGCACTTACACGAAGATGTCCGCGATCGTGCTGCTTTCGCTGAATGCCTTGATCTCAGCGCTCGTCTGCGTTTTCGTCTTCCTGATCGCTCGCGTCAGTTTTGGAGATCGCGTCGCCAAATGGTCCGGCTGGGCGTGGGCATTCTGTCCCTACGCCATTTATTTTCCCGTCGAGCGCATCTGGGAAACCTCGCTGGCCACGCTGCTTCTTTGCCTGCTTTTCCTGATGACGCTGAATCTCGGGAATCCGGCTGGCGGTAATCCGGCTCTTTCTAACGCCGTTCCCAAAGATGACCGGCTGCGAAAATGGATCGTCTTCGGGCTGCTCTGGGGACTCGCCGCACTAACCAGTCCCTCCCTGCTCTCGGTGCTGCCGTTTCTTGCCGGCTGGGTCATCTATCGCCGCCATCGCCGCGGCCAACGCTGGTTTGCCGTCAATGTCGTTGCCACCATCGCATTTATTGCGGTCGTCGCACCCTGGTTCATCCGCAACTACGAAGTGTTCCATCGCGTCGTTCCCTTCCGCGACCACATGGGGCTCTCGCTGCGGCTGGGAACCAAAGGCCCAACTTCGTACTGGGCGCAATCCGAGCTTGGCCCGTGGCACAACGACGCGGAATGGAATGAATACCAGCAGTTGGGCGAAATCGGCTACATGGACAAGAAAAAACAGCAGGCGATCGAGTTTATTCGTGCTCATCCCGGGTGGTACGTCTGGAGGTCGTTCCGCCGTGCTTTCTTTTTATGGACCGGCTACTGGAGCCTCGACCGCGCCTATCTATCTCAGGAGCCGCTCGATCCGCCGAACATTCTTTTCTGCACCGCGCTAACCGTCCTCGCGCTTCTCGGCCTGCGGCGAGCGCTGGGAGCGGAATGCGCGGGCACTCTGCCCTACGCGCTCGTGCTCTTTTCGTTCCCGCTCATCTACTACATCACGACTCCCGAACATTACTATCGGCGGCCTATTGATCCATTTTTTGTGATCTTGGCCGTGGTAGCGGTGATGCCAAACACGGCAAAAAAGAAAGGCGGGCGCGATCGCTCGCGCCCTGGGTGCTCTATCTGATTTTTCTCTGTGTCTCTGCGGTGAGGTCCCTGCGGAGCTTTGCTCCGCTGGGCGGACGAGGGCGTCCGCCCCTACGCGAGCGTTGCTAATCCCTTACCCCGTCCATGAACGCCCGCAGCTTTCGCGAGCGCGATGGATGGCGCAGCTTTCTCAGCGCCTTGGCCTCAATCTGCCGGATGCGTTCGCGAGTGACCGCAAACGATTGTCCGACTTCTTCAAGCGTGTGCTCCGAACCGTCTTCCAAGCCAAAGCGCATCTTGATGACCTTCTCCTCGCGCGGCGTCAGCGTGCGCAACACCTGCGAAGTCTGGTCTTTGAGGTTGACGTTGATCACGGCCTCGGCGGGCGAAACCACCGCCCGGTCCTCGATGAAGTCGCCCAGGTGCGAATCTTCCTCTTCCCCAATCGGAGTTTCGAGTGAGATCGGCTCCTGCGCGATCTTCAGGACCTTGCGGACCTTGGCCACGGGAATGTCCATGCGCTTGGCGATTTCTTCCGACGTAGGCTCGCGTCCCAGTTCCTGCACCAATTGCCGCGACGTGCGGATCAGCTTGTTGATGGTTTCGATCATGTGCACTGGGATGCGGATCGTGCGCGCCTGATCCGCTATAGCGCGGGTAATCGCCTGCCGAATCCACCAGGTGGCATAAGTCGAGAACTTATACCCGCGGCGGTATTCGAACTTGTCGACCGCCTTCATCAGGCCGATGTT
>PLIC01000034.1 GCA_003139995.1 Candidatus Acidiflorens stordalenmirensis
AGTGATACAAAAAATGCTCTAAAACCCTTTAGCTCCCTTGCTTTTCCGATTCTTCGAGGGGCCCAAACACCCCTAAAACAGCCGAGTTTTGGTGACGAATTGGTGACGAGTTCTTGCGTCCCTTTACACTCGCGATCCGGTTAATGAGTGTAATCGGGATATTTCGCCAACTACCTTTTGGGATGCCGCCAACTCCATGGCATTCATTGAATTGCCTATTCCGCCAACGCGACTCACGCAATTCTTTAGTTGGACGTCGGGGGCTCGGCCCGCGGCATCGTGGGCTCGTTTCGCTTTTCTTCGGAATCCACCGAAAACAGCATGTAATGATCGTACGTGTGGCTGCGGTAATAACGGCGTTTGCGAAAGTTGAAGTAGATTTCTGCCTTCGTCGGAAGCCACAATTCCAGATTTTTTCTAGGAAACTGGACGGGGCCATACTCCACGACTTGTTGCTCGGAACGCAACCGGATCTCTGGCATCGGGCTTGCTAGTTCTGACTCAATCCGCACGATCTCAAACTTGTCCGCCGTGATCCACGCGCGGCCTTTCAGATGGACCGGATAGCGTATGTTGTTCAGTTTGAAATCGATCATGTGGGGATCGCGGCCTTCGCGCTGCTTGAAGTGAACCAACCACGCTGCTCGCCCGTGCCAGCGCCCCAGGCCTTCGCAAGTCATCTCGAAGTTCTCCCGCATGTTGGGGTGAAATACCAAAGCCAACGCGGCAAACCCGATGGTGGCGATCCCGTCGGGAAAGTCAGCACGCGCCAAACGCTCGAACCGGTCTTCATCCACCGCGAACCCCCCTCGCCCGTTGTCCGAGATAGCAACCGCATAGTCGTAGTTGCGGGTTTCTCTGGTGGCGGGATTCCCCATTTCATTCACCTGCTCGTGCACCATGTTTTCAATTGCTGCTATCCGCGAGACATCGTCTACCAATTCCTTAACGCGCTGGCCCGACATCTCGATTACGGTCTCGAATGGGCAGCTGACTCCTTCCGAGACGGATGGCTTGACTTCATCAATTCCAGGCGGACGCCACGGATTGACTGAGACGGGAAGTTCAGGAGCGAGGAACAGAGGGTCGATGGCGGACAAAGAGGTATCGTTCGTCCGCTCGATTCTACTATCCGGGAGGGAATCGGCATCGCGTCCCTCGATCCTTGTAATCAGGTTGAGCACTTGAGGTGCGGAGGGATCCGAGGGTGAATTCCGGACGAAAGCTTGGAGCGCTCGGACACCTTCGTCCCTTTTCCCCAGATTCGCCAGCGCTTGCCCTAGAACCAGATTTGCCGCGTTGGCCCCGGTTTTCCCTTTCGCGATGGCCAACTCCGCCTCTTGCCGGGCCCTCTCATACTTCTTCAGTCCTAGGTACGCACTCGCAAGCAGATTGTGCGCCACCCAATACTCGGGATCGGCGTCGACCGCTTTTTCCAGAGTCGCCGCCGCCCCGACATAGTCTTTTTGCGGGAGCTGCACGTTACCGAGCAGCGTTAGCACGCGCCCGTTGCGAGAACTAATGTTGGCAGCGGTCGTCAGATAACTCTGCGCCTGAGCGAACTCTTTTTGCTCATAGAACAGGTAGCCCATCAGATAGTTCAGATCGGGATTCGACGGCGCCAGCTTGTAGGCCGCGTCCAATCTCTTTTTCGCTTCCTTAAGATTCGCCGACTTGAGAGCAGAAACCGCATGCTTGGCGTCTCTGCGCGCCTTGGGCGGCATCGCTGCATCGGCTATATCAAGGTCCACTGCGGCGGGATCGCGACGCAGATCAATCTCCATCTGAATCGTATCGATTGCGTTATAAATTTGGGCCTTTTTTCGCTCGCTCAAATATCCGACAGCGCTTACCTCGATTTCGTATTGGCCGAAGGATAAACTGATTTCGGCGTTCGATTTGTCGTCGGTGGTCTTCCATTCGACGGTGTGAGCGGACGGGTTCGTGATTTTTACGACCGACTGCCGGTCAAGCTGTTTTTTGCCGCCCTCCGCGCGTACGGAAAGCATTACTAATCCTTCGTCGCTGACCCTGTTGTGCTCTACCGTTATGGTCAACTGGCGCTGGGGACTGGGAGGGGGAGGGGGCTGCCCCGACGCAAGCATCGCCAGCAAATGAAGCAGGGACACTACTCCAATGAAACGATTAATTGCTACCCGCGCTGTACTTGGAGAAGTCATAAAGCACCCAAAGCTGAGTTTCGCACCTCGACGTTGGGTCGTCAATCCCGGCGATTCAGGCCAAAACGCGGGCAAGAAAGTTGTGTTCAGAATCGTGTTCAATAAGCGCCAACAGTGCCACACTTGGCCCCTGTAGACGCCTCGATGACTCGACATACGTGATCGCCTGGAATCAGTTCGTCCAAGGTCACCGGAAACATCGTCGTCTGCTCCCGCGCTTCTCCCCGGATATACGCCATAAAAAATGCCCCCGCTCCGCCAAGGGCATCTTCTCATTACTTATCCGGGTCGCCTAGTGTTTCGTAACAGACTCGCTGTCTGGGCGGCTTTTCTTTGGCATCACGCGCAAGGTGGGAGCGGTAATTGTTGTAACCAGGCAATTACACTCATTGAAAAAACACTTCTACCGTGTCAATTTTGAGGTATTATACCTAAAACCCTTTAGCTCCCTTGCTTTTCCGATTTTCCAAAGTCCCAAATACCCCTTAAACAGCCTAGTTTTGGTGACGAATTGGTGACGAGTTTTCTGACTTTCCCCTAACCCACGTTCTGTTGGCGACGGCTTCAGCTTCCGAGTAGACTTTCCGGGACAGACTGAATCATGGCGAATCCAGAGCAACTGGCGAAGCTAACGGATCATGTTTGGACAGTCGAGGAAGTCTGCGGGTCTGCGGGCTCCTCTCACAGAATGAAGAGCAGTCACCGATTTCGAAGATCGACAAGAAAATCCTTGAATGCGCACTTATTGACGGCCCCCGTGAGCGCTACAACTCTGGGACCGCCGCTCGCGAGATCGAAATCCTGTTACACGGGAAAAATATGCGAACCGCGCCTCCGAAATCGGCGCCCGCGTCCGTATCGGCGCGGACGGTTTTCACGATGCTGTGAAGCTGATTTTCTTTCCCGATTCCGCCGGTCCCTGCAGATCTTTGAGGTTCCCGACGAAGATACGGTTCTCGTTATCATGAAAGATAAAGTTGGTTCCGTCGCTGTCAGCCAATGTTCCGGTATATGTCTGTCCGGGAGTCGTCGTGGCAAGATAAAAATCGTTCCAGTTGAATCCTTTCTTTTCAAGATGCGTGATCACCTTTGCCAGCGGTTGGATACGCTCCGTGTCCGTAATCTCGTCCAGTAAACGCTCCATCATGGTCATGTCCCCTTTGGCCGAAAGAATGCTGGCTTGTATGAGACGCTCTTTGCTGACTACCGTGAAATGCAGTTTGTATCCCAAGTTGTCAGCCAGTTGTCGCACGAACTGCCGTTGCGCTCGGCCATTTCCTTCCCTGAATGGATGGATGCGATTTATCTCGGATAGCAGAGCGGCGACCTTGCGCGCGAACTCTCTTCGCTGCAACCCTGCGAAATAATGCTCCTCGGCCAACTGACAAAATGCTTTGTCCAACTGTTCTTCGATCAACTCTGGCGCCGTGAATTTGGTGAATTCCCTACCTTGAACGTAATCAGCCTTTGCCAGTGGGATCGTCCGGAATTGACCGGCCCAGTCGTAAACGTCCCGAAAGAGGTACGAATGAATCTGCTTGAGATGTTCGGAATCGAAATTTCCATTTATGGTGTTGAGCTGCAGCAGGGTTGAACGCATCGAGACGGAGTTAGACTCTGCCTGGTTTAGCGCCTCTTGATTGGTCAGACCAAACTTGTTCCGGAGAATACCAGAAGGAGGGTCGAGGTAGGGATCGCTCATCGAGCGAGGATAATTCTAACCAGCTGCTCTTCGCTCAGCTCACCCTGAACGAATTGTTCGAGGAGGAGCCGCACATCGGTAGTGGGAGCAAGACCTTCCAAACGGAGATCCGCCACCGCGTTCTCCACAGCCTCGTGCCGGAGAAGGCATTCCGAAACCGTGATGGCTCTGGGTGCCGCCGCAGTAGACATTTACTTGCTGAGTATACCATATCTAAGGAGCCTAATTTGCGGTTTTACGTTACGCAAGGAACATTGCTAAGTCATTTAGTATTAACTGCTTAGGTTGACTTGGCTGAGTGTAGCGGTTTTCTCTCATGTTCGGGAAGGGGATTAAGCGGGGAGCAGTGGGCAGCCTTGTTTTTTCGCTCCATTTCGCTCCTTCCTTGCCCTACAGTTTCGAGGGTGGGAGAATGAGTATTTCTTTCCCCGGAACTTCCCTCGGGGTTTTGTATAGGAGGAACTGCTCATGTCAGTTGGCGAGAAGTGCCCGCACTGCGGGAAACGGACATTCCACGATAGGGGCAGCCATCGCTCGTGCTCGGCGTGCGGCTGCGTTGGTTGGTCTTGGCAGCATCCGGTCAAGAAAGTCGGGAAGGGGAAGGGGAACAAGTGCCACAATTGCGGCAACCAAACCCTTCACGCAATCACCAAACTCGCTAGCCAAGGCGGAGGCGAATATCTCGTGCGCCGTTGCGGCGTGTGCGACTTCAGTTGCATAGAACCAACGGTTGCGATCTAAAGGGACCGCGTGACGTTCTGTGACAGATGATCGTTGTACGCTGCTCATCGTTGTTGTTGATGCCGATGATCGAGCTGACAATTCCCATCTAGCAGGCTGCGGAACAACGCAGCAAAGATCGAAGCGAGATCGTTGCTTTACGGCGTCTGGTTCAATACCGATGTCTATATGCTCTTCTTGAAGCCAATTTCGACTCTGACGTTCGACGACGTAGAGGACTTTTGTAGAAGATTCCACGAAAACATCCGAGTTGAGTACAAATCCAGGTTCGATGACAGCGTAAAGAACAAACTACCGAAAGTATTGTCGTCGTTCGCGAATTCATACGGCGGCATTTTGATTATCGGGATCAATGCTCCTGCCGGTGTGCCTCAAGAACCCTATGAAGGAATTGTCTTCCCTGAACGAGAACCGGGGCTTACGGTTCAGAACATATGCCGGGACGGTATTTTTCCGGAGATACCTCTGTACACAAGTCTCATTTCCTCCCGCGTCCAGGGCAAAGCTTTTTTGGTCGTTCAAGTAAACGAGAGCCCTAAGTCTCCCCATGCCATTGAGAACAGCACTCAGGTGTTTGTGCGCAGCGAAGGCGGCACCGAGCGCACGGCACTCGCTGACATCGCACGTATCGAACGAATGCTGTTCCGGCGCGCCGATGTCTCGCGCCGATGGAATGAGTTCTTCACCCAATCTTGGGATTTCGCGCAATCGGTGAACATGAATCAAAAGTATGCCTATCGTGAGATTAGGATAGGGCCTCTGTATCCGGTTGAGGCTTTGATGACCAGGGAGGCGATCTATGATTTTTTGGCCGATCCCAAGCGCAGGGTGGTGGCAGGTTTCCACTTTGGCCAACTTCTACGCAGTCCGGTTGGGGCACTGATCGCTCGGGATCAGAACGTCGAGAGGTTTCTAAATATCGGAGGATTTGGAACATTGCATTACGTCGAACCATACTACAGTGCAACTTATGGAGGCGAGGCCAACAACTTCCTGGATCTCTGGTCAATGGCCGTGCCTGTTTGGAAGATGTTGATGCTTTCGGGAGCCCTAATGGAATACGCCAACGCCAGCTGCGAATTGCGAATTGAGACGCATCTGAGGAATATTTCTGGGCAGGCGTTTTTTTCCAACACGAACCCCGTTATGTCGCTCCCCATCACGACTGTGGCGACTTCCGTGTCGGCTTCAGCGCAGGTTTCGTCTCAGAACTTGTCAGGATCAGCGTCCGAAATCACAGTCGATTTGATGTATCAACTCAGATGGCCGTTTGGTAAAGAACCAGCACCAACAATCGACCAAGTCCGCCCAATCGTTCGCAATCTCCTCGGGAGCGGCTAAGCCGTTCACTATTCACGTTGGTCAAGTGGAGACGGAAACGAATTCCGATCAGAGCTGGAAATGAATGGACATGATTTCGAAAAAAGCGCGCTCTGCTTCACAGCTCTTCTTCTCCAGCAACGACCCAAATGCGCCTAAGCGGCAATTCCGCCTGGATTGACTGCGGTAGTCGGTCGTAATTGGCCAACAGTTCAGACAGCAGATTACTGCGGTCCCATAGTCTGACTTGGAAAAAGGAACTCGTGCCTTCCTTGCGCACTGAGTCTTTGAAGCCGCCCCAGCTGACGAAAAGCCCGTGGTCAGCATTCTTTGTCTTCATGGTTCCGAGCAGTTCTCGAAGCAAGCCAACATCTGCTGGAGAATCCGACGATTTGACCTGCACACAGAGGTGCGGTGTATCGAAGCCCATCGCCCCGTTACCCGCCAAAATATCGACGCCGCCATCTGGCCCTGGCCTGGAATAAAGAGTCGTGTACCCCTTTGCGGTCAGAACAGCATCAACCAACTCGGCAAGCTTGTGTCCCCGGAATCTTCGCGAAATTAGCTCTTGAATCTGATCGGCTGCAAGTTCTTCGATGTCGGTTGTTTGCCCTACATCGCTAGGATTCTCATCGGCGGTTTGGAGACGTGCGACGGTGAGTGTCTCCTTCCTGCCCTTCGCTACAGAGATAACTCTCTTCTCCGCATCATTGCGGGTTAACTGGCCGACGGTCATGAATGCGCCGAATGAATACAGAAGGTCTTGCCCAAAGTTCGTTCTAGGAATTTCTTTGGCGATCCACTTCACACGGCGAATATGATGAACGGCGTCACCGAGATCCTTACGGAACTCATATTGAGCTGTTACCGTTCCCACCGCGATCGCCGAACGATTCTTCAGGGGCAGCACCACGTAGTCATTTACGGCTATTCGATCTCTGAAAGCCCAAATTTGGCCAATTTGGTTATATGCAGTTTTTAGGGGTGCATCTGGGTACACTCGCTTGTAAAGGTCCTCAAGCCCTTCGCGGGAACGGATACCGGACAGGTCCCCAAGTTCATCCCATCCGATTGTTACGAGATCGTTTTGCAGGGCGACATCAATTTGTTCTCCGTACTTGCCAGCTTGCACCTTCCATAACGCCATCACACCTCCTTACACGCGGGCGTACTCGGGACTGCGCGCCTATCATTTGCCGAACTTCTTCACCAAACCGTGCTCGACCGCAACCTCTTCTAAGGCCTTGGCATAAGTGGTTGAGTCATGATGTAACAGTACCCAGCCGTGCCCAAAATCCGGGTCCTTGATGAAAACCCACCCCTTTTCCTCCTGATTGAATCGTTGGAACCTCTCCAACCCATATCGATAACTTCATAGGTCACTTCTGGATCGTCAGATTTGCGGAATGCAACCTCTTGGTTCTTGCGATCGCGCGCGGCTTTCTCATCGTAAAGTTTTGCAAAAATAAGCTTGAAGATCTCGTTGAATTCATCCACTCCTGCATTTGCCAAGACGAGTTCTTCCAGATTTTGAATAATTCGCTTAAAATCGAATTCCCGTTTAAGCTCTCCAACGGTCAGTCTTGTCCTTAGGACATCTTTGGGTTCTTGGCTGAAGGTTGGAATCTCGGTCAGAGTGTCCTCAAATTCGCGCGGATATCCTCCCCAGAATTCAGGAGTGGCGCAATTATCGCACAGGTTGCTCACGATATGAGCAGCTTTCCGACTCCCTTAGCAATGGACGCCGGATGGTCGATGCCCGACAAAAGTCCTGGGCATCGACGCGGCTTCCCCGTTACCAATCTGATGCTGTGAAACCGAGGTCGGTGAAATCGCGGTCATAATGAACTCGGTTATGGCCGCCCGATGACAAACGGCCTCTGCTTGGGTTCCTTCGCCGCGTGGAGGCACCCCGCCACTACAGCCGCAATCGCAATCGCGCCTTGTGCCGGGCGGTTGGCGAGTTCCTCAAACTGCGGATCTTGTGCCATCTTTCTCGCAAATTCTAGTGCTATCCCCGTTAATAGGCTGTTTCGCCCTTTGAAATCCCTCCCTCAGTGCTTGCAGGGTTTGCCGAATTCTCTTCTCGTCCATAGGACCCAATCCTGTCACGCTCAGCCGATGCCGTCTCGGTAACCTAAGAAGTCACTCTCTATCGACCTGCTGAGTGCGGTACTCCATTAGAGTGGTGAAGCATCGACCAAAGCTGCAGGAAAAGGCGAGCGAGGGTGAATACCAGCATTTCTCAGAACAATTCACTGAACGCATTCTTGATCCCCGGCAACCGTGGATCATCCAGTACTTCCTGGCGGGCGGATTCGACGAAGTACCCGCGGTGATTTTGGCATTCTAACGTG
>PLIC01000224.1 GCA_003139995.1 Candidatus Acidiflorens stordalenmirensis
CGCTATATCGAGATCGGCAAAAAAGATGGACGCCTCATCACCGGCGGCGCGCGCGACACCAAAGCTGGTGAGGGATACTTCGTTCAGCCGACCGTGATTGCCGACATCCCGGCGAAGTCGACGCTCGAGCAGGAAGAAATCTTTGGACCGGTGCTGGTGGTGATCAAGTCGCGCAATCTCGACCATGCCCTCGAAATCGCCAACGACACCGAGTTCGGACTGACCGGCGCGATCTATAGCAGCTCGCGCGAAAAACTCGATCGCGCCGTGCGCGAGTTCCACGTAGGCAACCTCTACCTGAACCGCAAGTGCACGGGAGCGATGGTCGGCGCGCATCCCTTCGGCGGNNATGGTGGGCGCGCATCCCTTCGGCGGCTTCAACATGTCCGGCACCGATTCGAAGGGCGGCGGCCCGGACTACCTGTTGCTCTTCACGCAAGCGAAAAGCGTCGGCGAGAAGATCGTATAGCGGCGCAGGTCAGGACGGGCGTGTGGGGACGGGGGCTTCGCCCCGTCCAGGGTGGGTCGGAGACCCGCCCCCACACACCTTCCTGCGAACCGTCCGCAATCCTCAATCGTGTTATAGTCTCGGGCCATGCAAGCAAAACGCATGCTACCCCGTTACCTTCTGTGGGCAGTCATCCTGACGGTTCCTTTGGTTCTTGCTGGATCGCCTTTTGCTCGATCGCAAGATCGCGCTTACTCGCCTGACAAAAGAATCTCCGGGTGCTTATGCGCGATCGTCAGAAGCTTCAAAGTCGCTTCCCGCGGGTGGCGTACTCCCTGTTCCCAGCTTTCTACCGCATTGGGGCTCACATTGATGATCCGAGCGAAAACTGCTTGGCTCACCTTGAAGGACTGCCTGATGGCTCGGATCTGGGTGGCTGTTAGCGGCTTTGGCGGCGGCGGTACGTCGGTAACCCGCAATGCTCCCTTCTTGCCCTGCTCGTAAGCCAAAGCTTCATGCAACGATTGTTTCAAATCACTGAACACTTGCACTGTCTTTTTCTTCCTTGTCGTTTGTTTCATGATAGTAACCCTACCTTGTTGCTTTGATTTCGGCCACCAGTGCGCGCAACTCTTTGCGTTCATCATTCGACAAGTCTTCCTGTTCGTCCTCGTCCAGCAAATACAACAGGTGAATATGGTCTCGATTCTCCAAATACAGGAACAGAGACCGTGACGCGAGCATAATGCTGTTCGTTCACCTTCTGCGCGTGGACCGAATCAACATAGGCGACAGTGATCGTGCTGAGCGAGCGTTCTCGCTCACAAAGGCGATCGAGGAACTCTCGCACGGCGGAGCAGCGTTGTTCAATCGTTCGCCGAGCCAGACCGCGCTCTTTTTGCATGAAATCGGTAAACTCGATAATCATCTGGTCGTACACTTTTACCGGTTTCGAGGGGACCTGGAGACGGTTGAGAAAAGTGAGCCATCTGGCAGCAATGCAAACGAACCGCTGGCGCGACACTCTTGGATGTAGTCTGATCGGTGGCAGCGACTTGCGGGTGGACCATCGTGACCGTGCCTCTTCGATCTCCTGGATGGTGACGGTCGCGACGGGGCGTTCACCCAACTTCAAGTATTCTTCAGCCGCCATCAGAAGCTCGGCTATCTTCGTTCGATCATGCCCGGCAACCCTACGACCGCGATGCAGGCCGATGCCTATGCCCAACTCCTCGACCATCTTGGCATCGACAATGTGGTCGTTGCTGGCATCTCTGCCAGCTAGACCAAATCACCGTGTTCGTTCAGCACTACCGGAGTCACAGGGCGTAGTGGAATAGCGAGTTGATACCGCGTGTGCCTGCGCTCGCCCGTCCGAACCAGCGCACCCAACGCCACCAGTTCGACGAGGTCGCGAGTCGCGGTCGCCGGGGATGCCCCCACGATGGTGGCATACTTGCCAGCACTTAAACCTCCCACAAAACCATCGGGACCCTCGCGCAACATGCGGAGCAGGACTTTCTCTTGACGCTGATTGAGTTGACCCCGCAATCGATTGAGCAGCTTTGCCTTGTCAATCAAGAACTCGACGAGCGCAGTGGTGCGATGTTGCGCTTCAATCGCCACCCCCGCAAACCAAGCTAGCCAGGCCGTTATTTCATTTTGCTTGTTGGCTGCTTCGAGTGCCTCGTAGTAGCTCTTGCGCTTGGCAAGAATCGTCGCGGCGAGCGCGATGAGCGTCGGTTGGCCAAGGCTCTGTGCCAGAGATTTCTCGGCAAGGGCGCGGCCGATCCTGCCGTTGCCGTCTTCAAATGGATGGACGGACTCGAAATAAAGATGCGCGATCCCCGCCCTTGTCAGTGCGGGCAACAGCTCTGGCCCGCCCGGTCCGGTTCGGTTGAACCAGGCGATGAAGTGGTGCACCTCTGACTTCACTCGCGATGATGGTGGTGCCTCGAAGTGCACCGTGGGTTCATAAATCGCCCCCGAAACTACCTGCATCGGATCCCCGCCGGTTCGATAGCGTCCAACATCTTTGAGATCACGCCTGCCGCTGACCAGCATCCTGTGCCATGCGAACAGCATTTCGTTGGAAAGGGGAGCGGCGAACGAGCGGTAGAGATCGACCATCATCTCGGCAATCCCTTGTTCCGCCGGCCCGACTCGTCGGTTGTCCGTTTGTAATCCGAACTGGCGGCGAATCGAGGATTGCACGCTGGCGCGATCGAGGATCTCGCCTTCGATCTCTGACGTGGTCACGGCCTCGGTGCTGATGGTTTCGATGGTAATTTGTTCGCGTTCGTCGCCGTTCAGATGCTTGACCGCTCCCACGAGGGTGCCCGCCCCGACGAGGAACTGTTGCTCGGCTCGCGCCAGACGAGGCTCTTGCCAAGTGAACTTGGGCCAGTCGGGTTGTTGCCAGTTCCAATGCACGAGCGATGAGAAGAAAATCTATCGCTCATAATACACTAGTACGTGAGCGATAACGAGTCTCCGTCACGCTCCTGAGCGCAGGCGTCCGCCATTGATTATGTGGTGCGACTTGCGGACCTTGATCTGATTGATCATTTAATAAGGTCCAACGCCGCATAACCGTCAGCGCCAGACCTCTTATGTGGCGACAACATAACCACCCGACGATCAGATATGGCTGATGGGTGTCCCAGCCATTTGGCCTTTTGAGGTTGCGAATGCGTTGCTAGTGGCAGAACGACGCAAGCGCATCACAGTGGCACAAGTTACGGCGTTGCTTCAGCGCATGGCGGGGCTTCGCATCTCGGTTGACCCAATTCAGCTCGGCACAGCTTTCAACCAAATCCTTTCGGTTGCACGTCAAAACGACCTAACCGAATATGATGCCGCTTACGTCGAACTCGCCTTGCGCGAAGCGCTCCCGTTGGCCACTCGAGATGACAAGTTGCGGCGGGCGGCCACCCGTGTCGGCATAACCCTGGTCGCCGCCTGAAGGGAGAGATGGGCGAAATGCCCAAAAAGAAGGAAGAAGTGATGATTTTCGAGTGACTTACCAATTTGGCGAGACGAGAAAAGCTAGATTTCCGATCCCCTCGCCGGAATTCATCTGACGGACCTTCGTGGCCGTAGTTTCGGCTAGGTGGAATAGCGGGCAGACCATGTTGCAGGCCCGGCTCGAACTCAATCGTGCCAACCGCCGCTGTGCTGCCGACGTTGAAAACGTTGACCGTGCCGGTTCGGATACGAGAGAGAAGGATCCAGATACCTCGATCGTTTCGTAGAGCGGCCAAGAGATAAGGGCAAGTAGTGTAACCTTGGAAGAAGGAACAAAGGAGACACCACCTGGTGCTTCCGGCGGTTGCACCCGGGCAACCGCGGCCCTAAACCAAGATCAAGAAGTTGACGCTGGAGTAGCGGCGCGAGATTGCCAAGAAGGCTATAAACGCTCGGTGGATGAAAGCGAAGAACAGAGTCCGACAGAAGAATGCTGCAAGACAAAACCTGATCGCCGTGAGATTCCTCCCCAAGATTGACCTGCGACAGCCTCGTGGATATCTGGATCGCCAAAGAACCGGTCCGCAAGAGCTTGTCGAATCCGGTCGATTCTGTTTTACATGTGGCAGGCGCGCCTATACGGTCATTTTTCAGGAGACTCGTGCGTCATAGGGCGGGGACGATGTCGGTTTTTTTGAAGTCGTTCCCTTTGAAAAGGAGAGGCTCGCCAGTGAGTTTGGCGAGGGCATAGGCGAAGCAGTCACCGAAATTCAGCCCTGCCGCGTGGCGGCCTTTGCCGAAGTCGTGGAAGGCCTGGCGCGCCAGATGCGCCTGCTCGACAGTCACGGGTTCGATCACAGTGCCAATGCGGCGGAACAGTGCGTCGCATTGCTGGGCGACCTCAACGCCGAATTGACTCTCAATGGCAATTGAGAGTTCGATGAAATTCCCGGCGGATATGGGGCAACGCGGGGCGCGGCTGATGGCTTGGATATAGAGTTCGGCATCCGGCTCTTCCGCCAGGATGGCGATGAGCGGTGAGGAGTCGAGAATCATTTGGGAAGACCGTGTTCGTCGTACAGGAGCTCAGCATGATCGAGATACGGACGCTTGATGTGGGCGGCGGCGCGCTTGGCAATCGCCCGGATGTCGGCGGCGAGCGTTTCGGGATCGCGCCTCTGAAGACGTTCATAGCGCTCCCGCAGAGCTTCCGTGACGGCGCGGGTCATCGTTTCGCCGGTGGCCTGGGCGATCGCTTGGGCGAGACGGTGGGCTTCCGGATCCTTGACGTTGAGGCTCATGGTGCTTCTAGCCTTCTATACCAATCTTCTACCTTTCCTCTATGATAACCCGTCTCCCGATTCCCAGCAGTGGCTCTCGGACGACTTGGTGGGCTGGAGGGCGGTAAGGCTCGCACCGCAAAACTGACGGCCGAACAAAGGCGGGAACTAGCCCGTAAGGCCCTAAACGCCAGGTGGGCCAAAGCCAGGGGAAAAGCCCAGCAGAGGGACCTGCAAGACAAAACCTGATCGCCGCGAGATTCCTCCCCAAGATTGACCTGAGACGGCCCTGGGGCGGACATGGATCACCAAAGCAACCTGCGATCCGGCCTCCTCGCCGGGAGACGGATCCAAGGTTTAAACCAGGAATTTCAGGACGAACTCCAAAAACAACGCGGCGGTCATGCCAAAGCAGCACCGCCCGCAGCTTCCGTTTTAAGACTCACCCATGGACTGTGCAGCGGCAGCTCGGTTTGCCGGTCGCCGCGAGGTGTCCGTATCATTTGCAATCGCTTGGAGATCAGCGAGAAGTTTCTCATTGAAGGATTATTAGCGGAGAGGCTTGATGTACCGACGTATCCAGTCGAGGATTTGGGCAAAGCGGAATTGCTGCCGATCCATCGAACCACTGATGAACTCGTATCCGGCCATGCCTTCGACTTCGATGAAGAAGCCATTGCGTCGCAGGAAGACATCGGTAGCGGTGAAAGCGATCCGCATGTTGCCGTCGAGGAAGCCGTGGTTGTTCCCGAGTGACTCCATCAGCGCGGCCGCCTCTTCTTCGATCGAGTTGTGATAGCCGGTTTGCGGACGAAACACGGCGGCCTCAACAGCGCCCTTGTCGCGGATGCCTTGCGGGCCGCCGAATCTTTCGATCAACAGAAAGTGCATTTGGTACACTTCTGCTACAGTCAGATATTGCGCCATTTACTTGGCGAGACGCTCTAGCAGGTCACGATTGCGTGCCACCGACTGCTCGAAGGCACCCATCACCTCGGGCCGGACCAGGTGCTGGGACGGAACCACGTTGTGCAGATAGTGGGCCAGCGCCTGTTCGAGCACGTACCGCTGCGACTGCCCGTTCGCTTTGGCAACCTTAATAAATTCCTCGTAGAGCGCGGCATCAATCTCAGGAGCGAACTTCTTGGTCCTGGTGGCTGGCATGGGCTACCTCCGATCCGCTTTCAGTCTATGCCCATCCGTTGAAAAGTCAAGTGAAATCTAGATAATACCAGATCGATGCTACGGAATAAAATAAGATACTTATTTATCAATCCATTACGGGTTTTCTGAGTACCGAATAGCGCTCGCAACGTTCCGTCTTCTGCGTCGGGACGCGACTACAGTTCGTCAGCGCCTCAACTGGGCCGAGATAGGCGTCCGGCGACCAGTTAGCCAGTATTAAACGCCCAACCCAATCAGAGCAGGACCCGCAAAAAAGACACAAGGCCTTGTTGGCGAGCGAACATACTCGCAAAGCAGGCCCGTTTTTGTGCCGGCTGAATTTACGATTGCGTAGTTTATTTACCTTGGATCGGAGGAACATGGCCCCGAAACATGTGAGCCCAGCTCCGAGCAAGCTCGCTCGGCTCTCACATTTTGCCGGGTAGGTAGCCGAAAGCCCAGCAAGGGTGGCAGTGGCTGACCGTTCAGCACCGATTTTGCGAAACGAAGCCAACACGTCATTTGTTATCAACGGATGTCACGTTTTGTTTTGCGTCGATTCTTCGGTCCCGAACCGCAGCTGGGCGGAATGCCGCCGGCACTGTTGCCTCACACGAAGGGCCCGAAGATGAGAATCGCAAGCCCGACAATGGCGATCAGGGCAGGGAAGCAGCCCCTGCGAGCGCGGTTCGGGAGAGTGGTGTGGTCCTGATGGAATCCTGTCTCTGTGACATTCGGGCAAAAGTCGCTTGGAGTGTGGCTTTTAACTACTACATATGTGGTATATAGTTACCACATGCTGAACCTGCACTGCCAAAACTGAGCCGCGCGGTCAAACTAGATCCAGGATCGGCGGAGGCTCACAGGTATC
>PLIC01000220.1 GCA_003139995.1 Candidatus Acidiflorens stordalenmirensis
CTGAGCATGCTGCACGGTGTTGATGGTGATTCCCAGGTTATTGGTCAAGCCGGCGGGTGCTGTTGTGAAAATGGGGATAAGCCCATTGGGATAGGGATTGCTTAGCGAATACGGCACGGTGAAATTATCGGCGGGGAGTGTAGGGCCTCCTGAGATGGTACACGCCGATGAACCGTAAAAGACCCAATTGCCATCGAGGTTCGGGCAGTTGGAGTTCTGCCCGGTGCTGGAAGAGAATCCGTCGGTATTGATGGCGGCGCTGGCCGCCATCTCAGTGCTGGGCCCATAGTAGAAGCCTACGCCGCCGCGGATTACAAAATGGGTGATGGGCTGGAAAGCAAAAGCCAACCGGGGCCCGAAGTCGTGCATGTTGGTTTTGAAAGGAGAGCGGTTGCTGCTGTTATTGAAGATTTCCGCCCCGGTGTACGAAACTCCCAGATAGGTATTGCTGGCGTTGGGAGCGAAGTACTCCTGGCGGTTGAAGCGCTCGTTGCGCCCACCGAAAATGTCCCAGCGCAGACCGGCTGTAATCGTCAACTTCGGCGTGGCGTGGTAAGTGTCTTCGATAAACGCCGCGTAGTACGGATTGGATTCGGCGCCGAAGACGGGTCTGTCGAACTCACCGCTGTCTCCCATGCCGATGAGCATAGAAGCGTAATCGCTGCCGCCGACTAGATTGCCCGAGGCGGGCGAGGTTTGTTGATCGGTACCACCATAACCAAAACTGTAGGTGCCGGCTGGGGCGTAAGGCTGGCCCACGTTGAAATAACGTTTCATCCATTCGAAGCCGGTTGAGATTTGGTGTTTGCCGTGAATTTTCGTCAAGGTGACGTTGGCGTCACTATTCTCGCTGGCATCGACGAAGTTGTTGTAATCGGCGGTGCCGCCAACTCCGCCACCGTAGTCATCGAAAAGCATGAACGGAAGCTGTTTGGCGACCTGCTGCGCAGCCAGCGCGGGGGGGAAACCAACCGGAGTGCCATTTACGGAGCCCAGGTTCGTGATATCGGCGCTCAAGTACGACGCCGGGCCTCCTTGGTGTTCGTAGCGGCGGGTAAACGAGTAGCGCAAGTTCAGGACGGTAGAAGCATTAAGGGTCAGGTCATCAGCCACCAAGGCGCTGCGGCCGTTCGTGGTGTTCAGGGCATAATCGGGGTCCCAGCCTGGGCTGGGAAAGACGTTGGCGGTGGAAAACTTCAACTTGTCGTAGGAAAAGCGGGTGAAGAAGCGCTGCTTTTCGCTCTGGGCCCAATCCACCCGGACGTCGAACCGGCGCGCATTGAACGGATCCAATCCCGGAGCGGCGTAATTATAACCAACGGAGTTGATGTCCGTCGTCGCCTGATCGCAGGTGGACGGGCTGGGGTAGTTGCACTTGGGCATATTCGCCAAGAAGAGCAAGGCGATGGGATTGGGATTCGGGATGATGTTGCCTGGAAAGGCTTGCCGCGTACCATCGGGATTATCGGGCTGAGTAGGATCGTAGATGGTAAACCCCATCTGCGAGAAATTGCCCGTTCTTTCGAGACTCGTGGGGACGCTGTAAGTCTTGAGCCCTTCGAATTGTTCCTGCTGCGTATCCTCGTAATCGCCGAAGAAAAACAGCTTGTCTTTCTTGATTGCTCCACCAATCGCGCCACCTTCCTGATAACGATGGAACGACGGTGGCGTGTTTTTTTGACCGATGGACAACTGGGTTTGCTTATTGAAGTAGTCGTTGGCCGCCAGCACGTCGGGCCGAAATACACCGAAGACGTCGCCGTGAAACTTGTTGGTGCCGGACTTGCTGACCAGACTGATGACGCCTGCACCGCCGCTCTGATACGAGGCAGGCGTATTTTGGGTTTCGACGCGAACTTCCTGCACGCCATCTTCGGGGATTTCCATGGCGGGAATAATGGCGGCTGAGTTGTTTTCTGCGATGCCAATCGGTGCGCCGTCGAGCATGTAGTAGACCGAGCCCACGAGCGAACCATTGATGGTGTCGGCGGAAACGTCGACGCCCGGGCGTCCGACCGAAATGTTCTGAATGGACTGCATCGAGTCGCTCGAGTTAGGCGAACCGTTGACCGCATTCACGCCCGCACTCAACTGGATAAGATCGAACACGTTGCGGGACACCGAAGGCACGCGGTCAATCGCCTCGGCCGGGATCAGCGAGCCGACGGTAGAGTTGCTGGGCTCGACCAGTTCGATTCCTTCGGTGACGGTGACTGTCTCGGTGGCGGCGCCGACTTGCAGAGTGATATTGACCTCGGTGACCTGATCGACGTTGACCGTGATTTTTTCCTGGGCGACGCCCTTGAATCCCGTCTGGCTGGCGGTGACTTTGTAGACGCCGGGATTGAGGGAGATGAAGGTGTACAATCCCCCGCCGCTGGTGACGGTGTGCTGCGTCACTCCGGTTGCGGGGTTCAGCAGGACCACCTTGGCTCCGGGAATGAGAGCCCCGGCTGGGTCGGTGACCAGGCCGCTGATGCTGCCCCTGCCGGCCTGGGCAAGCGCGACAGAACCCGCGCAGAGGAAAAAAATACAAACAGAAAGAAAATTCCGCACTGTCTTGACAATTGCATTTCTGCTATTCATGAACAGCCTCCTGACCCAAAGTCGCAACGCGATATTCAATAGCTCCGGTGTTGTCATGCACCGTGCCGGTATCCTATGCCTGAGGACCGAGGGCGGCAATGAGCACACACACCGCAATTCCACATAACAGACGAACTCTCATAACTGGCTCCTCACGGATTTGGAACGAAACAGGAGCCGGAAGCACGGGACCGCCGGGTTGTCCAGCCGATGTTGCGCTCCGAATTTTCTGCCGGGCTTGACCTTCATTCCCATCGCAAATTTCTTCCCAGCGCCGCCGCCCGCCTCAGAAAACGGGCAAAAGCCTCTATTAAAACGTATCAATACTGCGTCAGGTGTGTTGTCACTGTCAAGAGAAAATGTACGGCTTGTGCCAGGGCAGCTACTTTACGCTGCGGGTCGACTCGCGCACGATCAGCTCGGGAACGATTTGGCGGTGGATGGTGTGGACCGGTTTCTTTTCGAGAGTGGCGTTGATGGCGTCGAGCACAATGGTCGCCGCGGCCGTTCCCATAACCTCCATGGGCTGGCGCACGGTGGTCAGCGCGGGAGAATAGATGGCAGCCGGCGCGACGTCGTCAAAGCCGATCACCGAGCACTGCTCGGGGACGCGGATGCCGGCTTTGCCGAGCGCGCGAATGGCGCCGAAAGCCGTCATGTCGTCAAAGGCCATGAGCGCGGTGAAGGGATGGCGGCGGTGCAGTAATTCCTCCGTTAATTTGTATCCTTGTTCAAAACTTGAAAACGGATCTCCAGATTCTGGTAGATCGACGATCAGCCGCGCGTCGAGTTCAAGGTCGCGTTCGCGGGCAAGCGTCCGCACGCCACGCCATCGAGGTTCGGTGTCGGACAACTGGTGGGGGCCGCGGATGAAGGCGATTTTGCGATGTCCGAACGAATGAAGATGTTCCAGCGCGGCGCGGGCGCCGGCAGCATTGTCCACCATCACCGAGCTGATTTTGTCGTTCTTGAGCTCTTGGCCCACGGTCGCGGTCGGAATGTTGTTCTTCTCCAGATCGGCGAGCACGTTGATGTCGACGAACAACCAGTTCGCGAGGACAACCAGACCTTCGATGCGGCGATCGAGTAGCATCTCGAGATAGCGCTCGAAGCGGCTGCGTTCGTTATGAACATCGGTGAGGATGGGAAGGAACGACGACTGGTAGAGCGTGTTCTCGATGCCGCGCAGCACCAGCGTGCAGTAAGGGTCGGTCATGTCGAAAACCATTACGCCGACGGTGTGGCTGCGCCGGCCCCGCAGCGAGCGCGCAAACAGGTTGGGACGGTAGCCGAGCTGCGAGGCGGCGCGCTGGATCTTTCCTTTGGTCGTGTCGGGAATGTAGCGTGCCAGCGGCGCGTTGTTCAGGACAATGGAAACGGTGGCCGAGGAAAATCCGCTGCGTTCGGCGACGTCACGGATGGTGACCGCTGCCGGCTGCGCACGTTTGTGGGAGGGCTCGGACGCGCGGCGGGATTTCGCCGGCGAAGCATTTCGCGTAGGCTTCGAATCGGTAGATTCCATGTGTTCCTTGTATTTAAGCCTCTTGCTGGCGGACACTACATGACGATGAATCGAGTGTCAAGCATCCGCGTGCTTTCCGTGGTTCTCTTGCTGCTTTTTCTTTCGAGTGCGGCCAGCGCTCAGAGCGCGGCGCCGACGAAGACGGGGGCCGAAGCGGCGCCGGTGACGCGCGATCCGCGGAAGCTGTTTGAAGCCGGAGAAGCCGCGCTCCATGCGGGCAAGCTGGATGAGGCCGAGCGCGCGTTCCGGCAAGTGCTGGCGATCGACCCCGGCGTGGCGGGGGCTTACGCCAATCTAGGCGTGATTCATATGCGCCGCAAGCAGTGGCCCCAGGCTCTCGAAATGCTGCACAAGGCCGAGAAGGTCGCGCCTCGTATTGCGGGAATCCGGTTGAACATTGGCCTTGTCTATTTCCGCCAGAACGATTTCGTGCGGGCGATCCATCCCTTTGAGTCGGTCGTACAGCAGTCGCCCGATTCCTTTCAAGCTCGTTATCTGCTGGGCCTTTGCTACTTCTTCAACGATCGCTGGACGGATGCGATCGACACGCTCGAACCATTGTGGGGACAGGCATCGGACCAGCTCAATTATCTCTATGTGCTTGAGCACGCAGCGGACAAGGCCAAGAACGCGGTGCTCGAGGAAAAGGCCATGGCGCGGCTGGTCGAAATCGGAGAGGGATCTCCGGAATTTCATTTGCTGAGGGGCAAGGCGCATCTGAATCGCGAAGAGTACGACGACGCGGTGAAGGAACTGGAAGCGGCGGCGCAGGCCGATCCCAAGCTGCCCTTTGTGCACTTCAATCTGGGCCTGGCCTATGTGCACAAGCAGGACTACGAGCGGGCGCGCGACGAGTTTCACAAGGACATCGCGCTTGAGCCCGACGTGCCCTTCAGCTACGAGCAGTTGGGAAGTTTGGAGTCGACCGCCGGGAACGAGGACGAGGCGGCGAAGAATTATCGCAGCGCCCTGAAGCTCGATCCGCGATTGATCAGCTCGCACATGGGCCTCGCGAAGATTGAAGAGCACCAGCGGCACTACGCGGCGGCGCTCTCGGAACTGGATCAAGTCATCCGGCTCGACAGTGGGGCCGCCAGCGCGCGTTATCTGCGCGGGCAGGTGCTGGTGCGCATGGGACGCGAGAAAGAAGGCCGGGAGGAATTGGCATCGGCGACCAAAATGCTAAATGAACATCGGGCGGCGCGACACAAGGAATTGGAAGGAGAGACGGTGCCGAGTCCAGAACTGGCGCGGGAGCCGGAGTAGCGCCGACGTAGAGCAGGAGTAAAGCCGGAGCGGAAAATAACAGCTCAACGCGCCGCCTGCACGCACTCCAGAATTTCGGCTTCGCTCAGTGTGTGGTCGCTCGACTTCGCGCACTTGAAGATGCGCTCGACTACCTCGTCGTTCGCCGCAAAGCCGCGGCGCTCCAGCCAGAAAAGAACATTTGATTTTCCGCTCATCGGGCCGATGTCGATGATCTGTTCCAGGCCGAAGTAGTGCGAGGGCACTCCGGAATACACCGTGTTCGCGAGTTCAACATCTTTTTTCTTATAGGCCTTGATGACGGCGGCGGCGTGGACGCCGGTCGCGGTACGGAACGCGTCCTCGCCTACCACCGGATAGTTCGCCGGAATCGGAATGCCGGTCGCGGCGGAAACGGCCTCGCAGTATCGCTTGAGTTTGGTCAGGTCCTGCCGGTCCCACGGCGCGATGCCCATGAGCTTCAGGTTGACCAGCATCTGGTCGATCTGCGTGTTGCCGACGCGCTCTCCGATGCCGAGCGCCGTCGCGTGAATGCAATCCGCGCCCGCCACCAAAGCCGCCATGGCGTTGGCGGTCGCGAGTCCTCGGTCGCAGTGCCCGTGCCAGTCGACGCGAATTTTTTGGCCGGAAGGCTTGACCACTTGTTCAAGCACGAACTTGACCAGCGCGACCGTGCCCATGGGCGTGGCGTGCCCAACGCTGTCGCAGAGCACCAGAGCGTGCGCGCCGCACTCGATGGCCGCCAAGTTGAGCTGCTTCACCGTTTCCGGATCGCAGCGGGTTGTATCTTCGGTGACGTACATGACTTCGAGGCCAAGCGAGACCGCATATTTGACGGCCTTTTCGGTGGTTTGAAGCAGGAAGTCGCTGGTCCAGCCCTCGGCGTAGCGGCGAATGGGACTCGTTCCAAGAAACGCAGCCACCTCGATGGGCAGGCCCGTTTTCTGGACGATCTCGGCGATGGGGCGAATATCGTTCACGTGGGTGCGGGCGGCGCAGTACGCCGTGATCTTCATTTTGTGGGCGACGATTTCGCGCGCCAGCGCCGTAACGTGCTCGACCGCACGCGGACCCGCTCCGGGAAGCCCGAGGTCGAGCGTGTTAATGCCGAGCGCCTCCATCAGGTGCAGAATTTCGATCTTCTGCTTGATCGAAGGATCGCGAACGGAAGGCGATTGCAAGCCGTCGCGCAGCGTTTCATCGGTCAGGCGCACCGGTCCCGGCGGATGCAGCGACTTCGGATACAGAAGATTCCAGTCGTAGATGAGTTCAGAAATGTTCACAGGCAGCGCCGGCACCCCTCCGGCCCGATATTCCCATCACACCCCACCAAGCTCCAAAAGTGACGCTACGCCTTCTTCTCTTCCTTCGGAGGAACGGTTAGCCCGAACACCGAAAGCTGGCCTGTCCCCGCAACGTTCACCCCGCGCGGATCTTCGGGACTGGGCAGGTAGAGCGTCTGACAAAATTCGCAGCGATACACTTCGGCGTCCGGTCCCCAGGCTTTCTCCACGCAGCCGCATTCCCGTTCGAGCACGTCGGCGCTGTAGAACCAGCGCTTCAGGTGTCCGCCGCAGAATTTGCCCTTTTCGTTTTTCTCATTGCAGGCACGCTGGCCCGGCTTCTTGATCTTGACTTTGTGGTTAGGAAGCTGCGGAATCGCGCTCTTGACAGCGGTTGCCGTTTCGCCGGAAGCCATTGAATCTCCTGCGCGCCTTTGCAAAGGCCGCGACCCTGTTATTTTACTCAGCCCCCAGCCTTCCGACCAAGGACGACGAATGCAAGAACTTGTCTCATAGATGATTCTGGGCGGGTTTTTGGGAAGGGCACGGCTTCACAGGCTGCGGAAAAACTCTTCACTACCCCATCTATCGCCTATGAATAAAACGGCATAAAATTGCCTGGGCCTCACAACGTCATCGTTATTGAAGGAGAGCGGACCATGCCCGAGGAGAAGAAACAGCTCACTACCGCTGCTGGACGTCCGGTGGGAGACAACCAAAACTCGCTTACCGTTGGGCCGCGTGGCCCGATTGTTTTTGAAGACTATCTGTTGTTTGAAAAAATGGCTCACTTCAATCGCGAGCGCGTGCCGGAGCGTGTCGTGCACGCGAAGGGCTCCGGCGCCTACGGCCACTTCACCTGCACGAATCCCGACATGGCGAAATACACCACCGCCAAGCTTTTCAACAAAGTTGGGAAGCAGACGCCGACATTCATTCGCTGCTCCACGGTCGGCGGCGAGAAAGGCTCGGCCGACACCGAGCGCGATCCACGCGGCTTTGCGCTCAAGTTCTACACCGAAGAAGGCAATTGGGATATGGTCGGAAACAATACTCCCGTCTTCTTCATTCGCGATCCGCTGAAGTTCGACGACTTCATTCACACCCAGAAACGCGACCCGCAGACCAACCTGAAATCTCCCACCATGATGTGGGACTTCTGGTCGCTCTCGCCGGAATCGCTGCATCAGGTCACCATTCTTTTTTCCGATCGCGGCACGCCCGACGGCTATCGCCACATGGACGGCTTCAGCAGCCACACCTTCAGCCTGATCAATGCCAAGAACGAACTGTTTTACGTGAAGTGGCACTTCAAGACGAAACAGGGAATCAAGAACTTCACCGCCGAAGAAGCGGAGACGATGAAGGGCAAGGATCCCGACTACGCGCAACGCGACCTTTTCGACGCCATCGCCAAGGGAGACTTCCCCAAGTGGCGCGTGTGCCTGCAAGTGATGCCGGAAAAAGAAGCGGAGACTTATCACCTCAATCCCTTCGACCTCACCAAGGTCTGGCCGCACAAAGATTATCCCCTCATTGAAGTGGGCGAGTTGGCGCTGGACCGCAATCCGGAAAACTATTTTGCCGAGGTGGAGCAGGCGGCATTCGATCCCAAGAACATCGTGCCGGGCATGGGATATTCACCCGACAAAATGCTGCAAGGACGCCTGATCTCCTATCCCGACGCGCATCGTTATCGCATCGGAGTCAACTACGACGCGCTGCCGGTCAACAAGCCGCAGTGTCCGGTGATGCACTATCACCGTGACGGTGCCATGCGTTTCGACGGAAACTTCGGATCGGCGCCCAATTACGAGCCGAACAGTTTCCACGGACCCACTGAGAATCCCGAGTATCGTGAGCGCCCGCGGCCGCTCACCGGGACACTCGATCGCTTCGATCATCACCTGGGCAATGATGACTACACGCAGGCCGGAAATCTATTCCGCTTGTTGAAGCCGGATGCGCAGAAGCGGTTGATCGCTAATATCGTCGGCAGCATGAAGCCGGTGCCCAAAGCCATTCAGGAAAGACAGATTGGACACTTTCTGAAAGCGGACCCAGCCTACGGGCGAGGCATCGCCGAAGGGCTAGGCCTAAAGGTGGAGCATCTACAGCCAAAAGAGGCCGCCCTGGCCAGCGACTAACAACAATGCGACGAAATAAGAATAGCCAGCCCCGGAGTCACTCGCTCCGGGGCTGCTTCCGTTGGATAGTGCGCAGGGCTTGGTCAGCGGTTGCTGGCGATATAGCGATTTATCAACACTAATCGTAGAGTGATTGTTCAAGAGCGGCGAAGTCGTATTGATTCAACTCTGTATGAGTGCTGCGGAGCTTCCTGCCATCTCGGAGGGAAAAGTAAGTGTACGTATTGGGCGCATCACAACAACCGAACTTCGTCACTTCATAAACCTGACCGATCGCCTGTCCACGTTCGCCAGCTTCCTCGAAACCCCATTTGACTGCTTTGCCATCGAGTGCTTCCACCTTGAGCATCGAGCTATCGCCTTCGATCCCCTCCTGCCGATCAATCACGAACGATTCGCGCAAAACGAGCGCCTCGACCGCAGACCCGTGCCTACTCCAGAGATCGACGATACTGAATCGCTTGTTCCGTGTGATGAAGTGCAGCTCTGTCCCCTTCTCACGAATCTCGTAGCTGGAAACTGCAGAACCGCGATCTGACGGAAGGCTTATCCCGTGGACACCTTCAAGGACCACAAATTCCGCGATGAGAGCGACCGGAAATATGATCGCGAGAATGAATACTGGCCTTCTGATCACTGCCGCAAACCGCGACATGCCCGTTTACCTCGCGAACCGAATGTACGTCACCAGCGCCCCTCGGTCAAAATTCCTTCCGCGGGGGCGCTTGATCTGGGCCGATGCGTCCGACGGTGACTTCGGCTAACCCGGCTCCGGCGTTTCTTGCCAAGGGCGAACGATGACACCTGCCATGACCCTATGCCAGTTGCTCCCAGTTCACATCGAGTGCTGCGCCTAGCTTCTTCCATGTGGTGACAGATCCGGACTTGCGGTGGGTCTCAATGGCCGCGATCAGCGCGCGCGACACTTTCGCTTTCTTCGCCAGGCGCTCCTGCGTAAGCTTCCGGTGCTCACGCCAAATCCGGAGCGCGGCCTCACCTCGAAGCCTGCGCTCGGTGATCTCCAGCGGGATGAGTTCGTCCTCGCCATCTTCCAAACGCACTTTGGCGGCATCGTAGGCCTTCACGTCTGCCAGCATTTCCGCATCCGCCATCAGCTTCCGCAGTCTTTCCAGCGGAAGCACGGCAAATTCCCTGCCATTGCGGGTAATGGTCTCAACACGCATCAATAGATTCCTCCCCTCGCGCCCACTTCCAGGGCCCATAATTCAAGACGGTCGTCATGCAACTCGTAAATGACTCGCCAATCGCCAATTCTCAGCCGGTAGCCATCGCGTCCCTGGAGCTTGGCGACGTTGTTGTGCTGGGCATAGGGATCGGCGGCGACTTCCTTGATCTTCCCCACAATGCGCTTCTGCCAATTCGCCGGAAGCCGCGACAGCGCTTGAGCGAAGGATTTTGTGGTGACGACCGAATACACAACTCCATTGTTACCTTAAGTAACAATGCTCGTCAAGTGGAAAATCGGCGAACTGCGCTCGCCTCGACAGCCGAGGGCGACGGCCCCTGCGTGAACAGGATCGGAAGCGCTGAATCCACATCGAGTTGCGGCACTACTCGAATTCCTTTCGCGGCGCCGCCTTATCCGCGCCGACGCGTCCTACCGTGACTTCGGCTACGAAATAGTTTTCGCCTTTCATCGAGACACCGGCCATCCGCCGCCTCTTAGGGCGTCACAACCAGTGGCAGTTCGATGAAGCTTGCCTGGTCGGGCGTGTGGTAGAGACGCTGCTCGGCCTTGCGGTAATCCGCCGGCTTGGCCCAGAAGATGTTGGGGACGAACGTCTGCGGATTGCGGTCGTACAGCGGAAACCAACTCGACTGGACCTGCACCATGATCCGGTGACCGGGCAGGAAGACATGGTTTGCCGTAGGCAGGGCGAAGCGGTAAAGCAGGGGCTGGCCGGGCGCGATGGGTTTTGGCGTCTCCAGGCTCTCGCGATAGCGGCCACGGAAGATGTCGGCTGACACCATCAGTTGATATCCGCCCATCTCCGCTTGGGCGGCGACTTCGTCAGGGTAAACATCAATCAGCTTAACCACCCAATCGGAATCGGTGCCGCTGGTGCTGGCGATCAGATTGGCCACCGGCTGGCCGCTGATCTTCACCGGCGCGGTCAAGACGTCAGAAACGAACGCCGCAACATCGGGACGGCCGGACGCTTCGCGCTGGTCGTCTGCCAGCCACCGCGACCACGACGAATCGTCAATGGGGCGGGCGCGAAAGGGCACGGGCTTCGACGGATCGGAAACATACTCGTCGAACGCCGCATCGCCGGGGCTGGGTGCCGCAAAGCTTAACTTCAAACCCGCATTCAGATAGAGCGGCGTCGGCCTTACGCCGCAGCCGGTCGCGCATCCAGCCGGCCACGCGGGCAGGCGCAGCCACTTGTTGGCGCCGGTTTCGAAGGCGGAGACCGGCGCGACATCGGCTTTCGGCGCACCGTCTTTCAGATACTGATCGAGAAATGGCCGCAGAATCTCCCGCCGAAAATAGAGCGCGGTATCGCTGCCGAATTTCAAGGCGCCGAGCGTGCTGCCGTCCCCAATCTCCTGTGCGTGATACCAGGGACCCAGCACCAGGAATACCTTGTCGTTCGTTGTGTCCTTCGGCTTGATGGCCCTGTATACGGCGATGGCCCCGTAGATGTCTTCTTGGTCCCAGAGGCTGTGCACAAGCATCACCGGCACCTTTAGCGGCTCAGCGGCCAACACGCGGTCCACCGCCTGGTCGCGCCAGAAGGCGTCGTAGCTGGGATGCTCCAAAATCTTTCGCCAGAAGCCGACCTGCTCCAACCCGTGGAGACGCCCGAGTTCGCCCGCCGATCCCGCCTGCATGAACATGTCGTAGTCGTCAAAGTAACTCTTCCACCACTTGACGTCGGACTTTCGCGTCGCCTCCTGTTCGTAGATGTAGGGCATGCCCTGTTCGCGGAAAGCGCCGTTGTGAAACCAGTCGTCGCCCATCCATCCGTCGACCATGGGATTCATCGGCACCGCAACTTTGAGCGCCGGGTGCGGATTAACGAGCGCCATCAGGGGCAGAAATCCGTCGTAGGAAATGCCGAGGATGCCAACCTTACCATTCGTTTCCGGGATGTTCTTCACCAGCCAGTCGATGGTGTCATAGGTGTCGGTGGCGTGATCGACCGGCGTAGGATTTTGCGGGCCATGCGGCGGCCGGTTCATGACATAGTCGCCCTCGGAGCCGTGCTTGCCGCGCACGTCCTGGACCACGCGAATGTAGCCGCCTTCGACGATCACGTCGTTGGCGTTGTCATACCCCTGCAGGATGGGGCCGAGATGTGTGCTCTCAGCATGGCTAGTGAGCGCGCTGGCGTCGTAGGGCGTGCGCGTCAGAAGGATGGGCGCGCCTTTGGCTCCCTTGGGCACGATGATGACCGTGTGCAGCTTGACCCCGTCGCGCATGGGAATCATGACGTCGCGCTTGGTGTAATCAAAGCTGCTGGTGACAGGCTCGATTTTCGCTGGCGTTTCGCTGGGCAAGGCGGGGTAGGTGATCGGCGGTTGGGCGCTCTGGGCCGCGGACGATCCGACGAAGAGCACGCTGAAGGCAACGCAGAAACAGACAGTCATCCCACGCAAGAAAATCGTGGCTCCCAAACTGTGCACCCGGAATCCAAAAAACCATCCCAACCTTATCATGTCCACCTCACGCAAAGCAGTGTACTGGGGAAGAGCGGCGCAAACAACTTTGCGAATTTTCGTTGCGGTTGCGAACCAGCGTTCGCGCCGATTGAGAATTGCTGGAGCGTGTTTTATAAATGGGTCTTTGAAGGGGCGCGGCTTCAGCCGCGCCGTTTCGAGCCACATGAATGAATGGAGGCTTCAGCCCCTGAGGGGAGCAGCCTTCTTCCCCACACGCCCATATATGAAGCACGCTGCTAGTCAAATTCCTTCCGCGGGGGCGCTTGATCCGCGCCGACGCGTCCCACAGTGATCTCGGCTACGAAGTAGTTCTCGCCTTTCATCGGGACGCCGGCCATCCGCCGCAGCATTGCGATCTGGCCAATGTGGGTGAGCGCATCGGCGATGGGACCCTGAAACAATCTTTCGGCGGAGACTTCGAGCGGCTTTTCCGACGCCAGGTAGTCATCGAACTTTTTCAAGGCGGTAAAGAAGCGCTCGCATTCCTTTTCCCACGCGAGCGGAGAGGAATCGTGCCATTCGCGGCGGCCATCGGACATGGTGAGGCCCCAGTCCATTAGGTCGCCCATGTGCGCGAGAATTTTCGCCGGCGTGCGCGAAGTTTCGGGCGAACCATAGTCGGCAAAGCCCGGCCCAGCGTTGCGAACGGCTTTCGCTCCGCGATAGGCGATGGTAGCGAGGGTATGGCGCAGGAATGCGCGGGAGTCGGTCATGACTGTTCTACTTTCTGGTTGTCCCGATTTACTTTTACATCATTGTCATCCCGAGCGAAGCGAGGGATCTGCATTTTACGGCGAACTCCAGATCCCTCGCTTCGCTCGGGATGACAAAACTCTTAAGGAATAGCCGCAACTTCACCTCTACAATTTTCTCCGCCACAGCGCTCCGGCGGCGCGGGCTCCGGCCTTGAGTTTCTCTCGCAGCGAACGGGCGTACAGCAGGTCGAGAAAGCTTTCCATTTCGCCCGCGAATCCGCGATTGTAGCCGAACCACCAGATTTTTTTCATGCGCGGAAGCCAGTCGCTATCGAGATACTTCACGCGTACCATTTCTTCCAAACCCCAGCGTCCATGCGTGCGCCCCAAGCCACTCGCCTTCACGCCGCCGTGTGGAGCTTCGCTGATGCTGAAACACGACACGACATCGTTCACCATCACCGTGCCAGCGTTGATCTGGCGAGCCACTCTCTCGCCGCGGGCGCGATCGCGAGTCCAAACGCTGGCGGCGAGTCCGTAGTCGGAATCGTTGGCCAGGCGCACGGCCTCGGCGTCGTCGGCGAAAGGCGCAATGGGCAGCACCGGGCCGAAGGTCTCTTCGCGCATCACGCGCATGGTGTGGTTCACGCCGGCCAGCACGGTGGGCGCAAAAAATGTCGGGCCGAGCTCGCGCAACCGCGTGCCGCCAGCCAGCACGCGCGCGCCGCGCTGCTTCGCATCCTCCACCTGTGATTCCACCACACGCACTTGCCGCTCGTGGATCATGGGGCCGATTTCGGTAGCCGGATCCATGCCATTGCCGACGCGCAGCTTGCGCGCCTTCGCGCAGCACGCATCGACGAAGGCCGGATACAAACTCCGATGCACGTAGCAGCGCTCGACCGACAAGCAGGTCTGCCCCGCGTTCACAAAAGCTCCCCAGACGGCGCCGCTCGATGCCACATCGACATCGGCGTCTTCGAGCACCAGCATGGGGTCCTTGCCACCCAGCTCCAGCACCACCGGAAGCAGGCGCTCGGCGGCGATCTGCGCGATTCGCCGGCCCGTGCCAACGCTTCCCGTGAAGACCAGCTTGTCGATTTCGCTTCCGACCAGCGCCGCCCCAGTCGCGCCTTCGCCCGGAAGCACATGGAAAACGTCGTCGGGAACTCCGGCCTCGCCGAGCAGCGCCTGCAGTTCGAGCGCAATCAGCGGCGTCAACTCGGAGGGCTTGAGCACGACGGCATTTCCCGCAACCAGAGCCGCCATGGCCTCCGTCGCCGGAATCGAGAACGGATAATTCCAAGGCGAAATAATTCCGATCACGCCGTATGGTTCGTGCAGAATGCGCCCTGACTTGGCTTTGAGCGCGAGATTCCCGTGCGGCAGTTTTTCTTCGCGCAGGATCGCGAAGGCGTTGTCGATCAGGAAGCGCGCGGCGTCGAGAACGACAAGAACCTCGGTGAGCAGCGCTTCGACCAAGGGCTTGCCCGCTTCTTGCGTGATGCGCCGGGCGATGTCGGTTTTGCGCTCCAGCAGAATCTGCTGGAAGCGGCGCACTACCCGGACGCGATTGCGGATGCCCCAGGCGGTCCAATCCGGCTGTGCGGCGCGCGCGCGGGCCACCGCGGCGCGCACTTCGGTCGGCCCGGCGCTGTCCAGTTCGCCCAGAACTTCACCTGTCGCCGGGTTCACCGAGGCGATGCGGGAGACGGCGAATTCGACGTTGGTGGCCATCTGCGAAGAAGTGTACGCGGGCCGGAACGGGCGCGCCAGAGTCTGTTCTTATTTATGAATTGTCATCCCGAGCAACGCGAGGGACCTGCATTTTGCGGCGGACTGCAGATCCCTCGCTTCGCTCGGGATGACAAAACTTGGCTGCTGTTTGCGTCAGTATTCCACGTCGACCAGATACAACCCGCTGGCGGGCGCGGTCGGGCCAGCCGCAGTACGCTCCCGCGCTTTGAGGATGCGGCCGAAATCTTCCAGGCTCACCGTTCCCTTCCCCATCAGCAGGAATGTGCCGACCAGGTTTCGCACCATGTGATGAAGAAATCCGCTGCCGCGAACCGTGTAGATCATTTCTTCGCCTTGGCGGGTCCAGCCGGAAGAGAAAATCGTGCGAACATTGGTCGGACGAACATTGCTCGTCGGGACAGCGCTCGTCCAAAGATTTTCGCTGGCCGCTATCCGTTCCACGCGCTCCGGGTCCACCGCCGCGAACGACGTGAAGTCGTGCTCGCCCACGACCACGCCAGCGGCTGCAACCATCGCCGATTCCTCCAGCGGATACGGGTAATGCCACACATACCGCGTCAGAAACGGCGGACAGGTCGCTCCGCGGTGCATGCGATAGCGATAAGTCTTGGCGCGCGCCGACTTGCGCGCGTGGAACTCGGGCGTGGCCTCTGTCACCTCCAACACCCGGATCGAAGCAGGCAGAATGTCGTTCAGCGCCCGCATCCAGTTTTCGGCTGGAATCGGGGACGCGGTCCGAAAACTCGCCACCTGGGCCAGCGCGTGCACGCCCGCGTCGGTCCGGCCGGAACCCTGGGGCAGTACATTTTCTCCGCTCAACCGTCTAATGGCTGAGGCCAGCGCGCCTTGCACCGTCGCCCGGCCGGGCTGCACCTGCCAGCCGGCGAAGTCCGCGCCGTCATACGAAAGGATCAGTTTGAGATTGCGCACGTTCGTTTTCGAGTCCTAAGCTGCTCGAGCATCATCGTTGGCATCCACAAAGTTTTACGGCTGCCGTCGCGGAAAGCGCGGCGGCGCGTCAGCTATACTATTTCACTTACGATCGATTTTGCTTACGATCAATGAGGAGGAGTGCCTTTCCCCAGCATTGCAAGGCGAAGACTGCAAGGCGAAGATTGCAAGGAACTCTTGCCGTTCGTTCTACGTATTAGCAGAGTGTTAGCAAAAGTGCGAACTACTACGTCTGTTCCTCTCGAGCCTGATCGCCCGAGTGTGATCAATGGAGATGATGCGAATGCAACGTTCTACAGTGTTGACTGCGTTTCAGCGGGCCGCCGCCCTTTCCTTTGCCGCCATCATGATACCTGCCGCGTGGGCGCAGGATGCCGCGTCCGTGCCTAGCGCACCCTCGGCGCAGCAACAGACGCAAAAGGCTGTGCCGTCGTCGCAGCCATTTGATGTGAAAGAGTACGCGAAACCGCGGTCGCATTTCCCCGACCCGATTGGCCCCTACACGGCGCGCCACGTAGAGCCGCCGAACCTGGCCAACACGCCGCGCATCGACCAGTTCATGCACGACGGCAAGCTTTATATTTCGATGAACGACGCGGTCGCGCTGGCGCTCGAAAACAACCTCGATATCGCCATCGCGCGCTACAACCTGAACATTGCCGATACCGATGTCTGGCGCGCCAAAGCTGGCGCCAGCACTCTCGGTGTCAACAGCGGTATCGTTCAGGGCACGCTCGGCGGCGGCGTAGGCGGACTCGGCTCACAAGTTGGCTCGGGCCCGGGCGGAACGTCGGTCGCCTCAGGTGGCGCTGGCGCCGGTGCGGGCGGCCTGGTCGTATCAACCTTCGGCAGCGGCCCGCTCATCCCCAGCTTCGATCCCATCCTCACGGGCACGTTGCAACTCGATCACCTCGTGAACGATTGCAATACCCCATTTTGCGGCGAGCACCAGAACACAGGAACCGCCAATTTTACTTACACCCAGGGTTTCCAGTGGGGCACGAATATGGCGGTTGGCTTCAACAACAGCCGGGTAACTTCCGATAGCGCGTACAATTTCCTAAGTCCGGCCCTGAGTTCCAGTTTCCGGTTTCAGTTGACGCAGCATCTGCTGCAGGGCTTCGGATTCGCCCCCAACACTCGCTTCATTCGGATTGCAAAGAACAATCGTGAAATCTCAGATGTAGCCTTCCGCTGGCAAATCATCGCCACAGTAGACCAGATCGAAAACATGTACTGGGATCTCGTATACGCTTACGAGAACGTCAGACTTTACCAGGAGCAGATGGTTTTCGCTCAGAAGACCCTCTCTGACACGCAGAAGCAGGTGGAAATCGGAACCCTGGCGCCGATCGAAGTGGTCCGGGCGCAAAAAACAGTCGCACAAGATCAGCGAGACTTGACCGGAGCGCTGACCAATCTTCAACTGCAGCAACTCCTCATGAAGAATGCGATCAGCCGCACGCTCGTCGACCCGGCACTGGCCGACGCCGAAGTGATTCCTACTTCAACCATGGAACTGCCTGCGCAGGAAGCGGTCGTCCCCACCCAGGACCTGGTGAACGATGCGCTCAGTCATCGTCCGGAACTCGAGGAACAGCGTATCAACCTTGCCAACACCGAGATCAGCAACAAGGCCATCCGCAGCGCCCTATTGCCTACCGTGGACCTGTTCGCATACTACGGTGGCAGCGGTTTGGGCGGAGCCGAGTTTCCCGGTTACATCTGTTATCCACCGCCGCCCGGCCAGAGCCTGAACCCGTTGTGCGGCGGGGTATCCACGTTGGTCCCGAATGTTTCTTATGGCTCTACCTTGAATGAATTGGTCAATTCGACCGCTCCCGACAAGGGCGCGGGCATCACGATCAACATTCCGCTCCGCAACCGCGCCGCGCAGGCCACGCAGGTGCGCTCGGAATTCGAATACCGGCAAGCCCAGTTGCGCCTGCAGCAGATCGAGAACCAGGTGCGCATCGATGTGCGCAACGCGCAGTTTGGTGTGCAGCAGAACCGCGCCAGCGTCGCCTTCGCCCAGGCGGCCGTGGATCTGGCGCGCCAGTCTCTCGACGCCGAACAAAAGAAGTACGCGCTCGGCGCATCTACCTCAACTTCGGTGCTGCAGAACGAGGCGGACCTGACCCAGGCCGAATCGACGCTCATCTCGGCCAAGGCCTATTACGAAAAGTCGGAAGTCGAATTGGACCGCGCCATCGGCCTCCTGCTCGATCACGCCGGTATCGAGATCGCCGACGCCGAGCGGGGCCAGGTCACGCACACGCCGAATATTCCGCACGTAGCGGAGCGGCCAACTGACCAGCTAACGCCGGCGAACCCTCCGGCGCAACCGCCGCAGTAGCGAGGATAGAGCAGCGTCGCGTATCCTCTCTCCGTGAAGCTTTCGGTCATCGGCAAGGCGTGCGTGGAGAAAGCTCGCGTCGGATAAGCTCGTGTGGGGACGGGCGCCCTCGCCCGTCCAAGCCGAGCGCAGCTCGGCAGGCTCTTCGCCGGCAGCGGCAGGAGCATCGCGTGATCCTCTCTGTCGTCATCATCACTCACAACGAAGAGGCCAACATCGGACGCACCCTCGCCAGCGTGCAGCCGCTCGTTGCCGACGGCAAAGGCGAGATCATCATCATCGACTCGGGCTCGACCGACCGCACCGTCGAGATCGCAAGATCCTTCGGCACGAAGGTCTTCGTCGAAGAGTGGAGAGGCTACGCCGCCCAGAAAAACTCGGCCATCGAGAAGGCCTCCGGTACCTGGATTCTGAGCCTAGACGCGGACGAGGCCCTGAGCGAAGACTTGCCGCACGAAATCACGCTTGCATTGGGACGACAAGCTAACCTAAAAATCGAGACCCCGCCTGACAGACCGGAATTTGTTGACGGTTTCTTCGTTCCACGCCGCAATTTTTTCCTGGGCAAGTGGATCAAGCGCGGTGGCTTCTGGCCCGATCCAAAATTGCGGCTCTTCAGGCGAGGTAAGGGCCGATTTGAATATCGCGCCGTTCATGAAGACGTTTCCCTGAAAGGCCGGACGGGGCGACTGATGCATCCACTCCTCCACCACTCCTACCCCACGCTGGCCGATTACATCGACCACATGAACCGCTACTCGTCCCTCGGAGCCGAAATGTCAGTCGCCAAAGGCCGCCGCGGCTTCAGCCTGTTCAACATCGTCCTCCGCCCGCTCGCAACTTTTATCTATAACTATTTTTTCCGGCTCGGATTTCTCGACGGCCGCGAAGGCCTGCTCTTGCACCTCTACCACGCCGTCTACGTTTCGTGGAAATATTCCAAGGCCTGGGAACTGTGGCGGCAAAGAGAATCGCGGTAGAAACGCGGCTTGCGTTTTCAGGCTGAAGTCACGCTGGCGGTCCGGCCTGCGATTCTTTTTTCTTGATCTGGACAACTTCTATTGGCGAAACGGGTTTGATCCAGACGAAGCGAAACAGCTTCCGGGTGGGGTCGCAGCAGTGAACCGTGAGCCGCCCTGACGCAGTTCCTGCGCTGAGGGGCAGTTCATCTATTGAAATCAGCACCGAACTTTCACACAATCGAGGAGAGACTTATGAAACTTCGCACACGTGTCGTTTTGCAACTTGCAGCTCTATGCCTCGTTCTGGGCGCATACGGCTTCGCCGCCAATAACTCTTATCTTTACATCGTGCACGGCATCCCCGGCCGCGACATTGCCGACAATCTCAACCCCGGCCTGCCGGTCGACGTTTTGATTGACGGCTCCTGTGTGTCGCGGGGACTGACGTTCGGCAACACTTCCGGGCCGCTCAGTTTTTCCGCCGGAACGTATGACGTGCAGATCAGCGACGCCAATACTCTGGCACCCTGCACGAATCCGCCAATGATCGATTCGCAAGTAACTTTGACCGCCGGAGCAAGTGTGTCAGCCGTAGCCGCTCTCAGCGGCGGCGAGCCCGCCCTGCTCAAATTCGCTGACAACTTGTCGCCGGTGACACCCGGCAACGCGCGCTTGGTCTTTGTTAATTCCGCCGATGCTCCCGCGCTGCAGGCTACTCTGACGCAGTTGTACGTCAAGAACCCTAAAACCTTCACCCTAACCGCAAGTCCTAGCGCACAACGGGCGGCCACCCTACCGGCGGGCACCTATCTTGTGCAGGTTGTCGCTGCCGGCAGCACGACGGTGTTGGCGTCGGAACAGATCGATCTGGCCGATCAGTCTGCCACTTTCACCTATGCGGCTGGTGAGGCAGCCAACAATTCCGTGGGGCTGATCAACCGAGCTGTCCGAGACGTGTTTTAGACAGCGGAGGCTTGAATGCAGGCCGCGCTTGGGCGGCCCTTCTTTTAATGTGTGATGCGAATTTAGAGAGGTGGATCGCCGTGTATCAGGTGGCGTCCGCCCGCAGCGTGATGCGCATGATGTCGAACTCCACTTCCACCGAACGCTCGGGAAACTTCGACTCCACATAAGCCTTCACGTCGCCCACCGACGGAATCCCGCCCCGGCCCGTCAATCCGCGCGCGTCGTCGAGCAGGATCATGTGCGGATACGGATGGCTCAGAATCATCTCCAGTTCCGCCGAAAGGCGCTCTTCATCCGTCCGCATCCCCACCCAGCCGTAGTAACCGGCATCCAGCCAGAACAACGCCGGGCCCGTCAGTAATGCGAGCACCTCGGGCATGACCACGCGACTGTCACCGCAGAAAATTCGGACGTGCTCATCGCGCGCAAACTTGCGCGTAGCCCGCCCCGCCAGTGCCGGGACGAATTCGATGGAATAGACGCGGTCGAAACGCCTTTTCATCGCGGCGACCATCTCGCCGTAGTAAGTTCCGGTCTCGACCAGGGTTTTCAGCCTAAATTTCTCGCCGTATTCGCGCACAACTTTCTGTTTCAACAGGTGTGGAGATCGCGCCGGTCGCCCGCGCAGTATCCAATACCAGTAGTCGGGATAGTGGCCAAGCGCCTTGTACGCTCCGTATACCGGAGTAAGCTGCAGCAAACGCCGGAAAGCTCTCAGAATCTCCTCCACAACAAAAAGGAAGACCAAGCATAGGTGCCGAGGAAAACAGACGTCAAGCGCTCGGCAATTTCCTCTGCGCTCTTTGTAGTCAGAATTTAAACTTGACTTTCACCAACCGCTCGGTCGGTCGCGCCATTTTGCAGCGCTGCAATCCTTCTCTATCATCGAGGTCATAGTGGGAACGCACGTGGGGGAACTGAATGCCTGAGAACGATCCGAAAGTCGATCTGCACAGCGCCATAGCGGAAGGTCCGATTTCCGACGTCTTTGAAGGCCGTCATCTCGCCGCGTCGGAAAAGAGTTGGGCGGAGAAAACCCTGGCGCCCACACTCGACAAGGCTCCCGAAAAGCCGATCGGCGCTCCCACCGGCGCCAACCTCGACGAGCACGGCCACGCGCGTTTCAGCACCATCTCGAACGCACCGATCCGCCGTCTCTACACCCAGGCCGATCTGCCCGCCGACTGGAACTACGATCAGTACCTCGGCTATCCCGGCCAACCGCCCTACACGCGCGGCATTCACTCGACCGGCTACCGCGGCAGGCTCTGGACAATGCGCATGTTCTCCGGCTTTGCCTCGCCCGAGGAAACCAACCAGCGCTACAAATATCTCCTCGAACACGGCGGCGGCGGGCTTTCCGTCGCCTTCGATCTGCCTACGCTCATGGGCTATGACTCCGATCACGCGGCCAGCGAAGGCGAAGTCGGCAAGTGCGGCGTCGCCATCGATTCGCTCGAAGACATGGAGATCCTCTTCGACGGCATCAACCTCGAACAAATCACCACATCGATGACCATCAATTCACCGGCCAGCGTGCTCTGGGCCATGTACCTGGTCGTGGCGGAAAAGCAAGGCGCCGACTGGAAGAAAATTTCCGGCACCATCCAGAATGACATCCTCAAGGAGTATATCGCGCAGAAGGAGTACATCTATCCGCCCGCGCCCTCGATGCGCCTGGTGATTGACACGTTCGAATTCGGATCGAAGTTTACGCCGCGCTTCAACACCATCTCCATCAGCGGCTATCACATTCGCGAGGCCGGATCGACCGCACTGCAAGAGCTCGCGTTCACCATCTACGACGGCGTGGAATACGTCGAGTGGGCGCTTCGCCGCGGGCTCGACGTCGACGACTTCGGCCCCCGCCTCAGTTTCTTCTTCAATGCGCACAACGATTTCTTCGAAGAGATCGCGAAATACCGCGCTGCGCGCAAGATCTGGCATCGCTTGATGAGGGATCGCTTCGGCGCGAAAAACGACCGTACCCGCTTGCTGCGCTTCCACAGCCAAACCGCCGGCGTCTCACTGCCCGCGCAGCAACCGATGAACAACATCGCGCGCGTTGCCCTGCAGGCGCTGGCGGCGGTGCTCGGAGGCACGCAGTCGTTGCACACCGACGCCTACGACGAAGCCCTCGCCTTGCCCACTGAGGAAGCCGCACGCATCGCGCTGCGCACCCAGCAGATCATCGCCTTCGAGTCGGGCGTTGCGCAAACCGTCGACCCGCTCGGCGGAAGCTACTTCGTCGAGAGGCAAACCCTCGACATGGAAAGTGGCGCCTTCGATTACTTCGAGAAGCTCGACCAGATGGGCGGCATGGTCAAAGCCATCGAGCGCGGATACCCCCAGAAAGAAATTGCCGAGGCCAGTTATCAGTACCAGCGCGCGGTTGAAGCCAACGAGAAGATCACGGTCGGCGTGAATGATTTCGTCATCGAAGAAGAGTCGCCCAACATTCTCTACATCGGCGAATCGGTAGCCCGCGCTCAGGAGAAGAAACTCAAAGCCCTGCGCGCCCGCCGCTCGAACGAAGAAGTCCAGCGCCGCCTCGATGCCCTGAAGCAAGCCGCCGCCAAGACTCCGACCGCGGGCACTACCGGCAACATTTCCGGCGTCAACACCATGCCCTGCATAGTCGACGCCGTCCGCGCCTACGCCACCGTAGGCGAAATCTGCGAAGCGTTGCGGCAGGTGTATGGGACGTATACGGAAGTGAGCATCACATGATTTCGTAGAGTTTGGTTTGCTTCCGCAGCAAGGTGCTTCCGATTTCATGTTCCAACTCACAACCCTGTGGTTTGTCGTTTTGAGGTTGCAATTTGCAACCTCAAACAACAAACGTGGTGGCCGACGCTCGCTTCCATATGCCTCCAACGAACGCGGCGCGATCGCGGCAGCGACCGTGCCCAACTCGGAACCAGGCAACACGAACGCGAGCATCACGTAATTTTTTAAGGTTCGGTTTCATCACATTCGGAGCGCCCATTGATCACAGCCTCCGCTGGTTACGATTGCTATGATGGCAGAATGCAAGCCCGTTCGCTAAAACCCGCACGAACACGCCGCCCGTCAGCGGCCCGTCGAAGAGCAGCCGTGTTCCCCATCGAATCCCGAATCACGATTCTGCGCCATCAGAAAGTCATCCTCGATAACGCTTTGGCCGAGCTCTACGGAGTTCCGGTCAAGCGTCTCAACCAGCAGGTGAACCGGAACCGGGAGCGCTTTCCTTCCGATTTCATGTTCCAGCTCACACTCCGGGAGTTCGCCGCTTTGCGGTTGCAATTTGCAACCTCAAACAAGGGACGCGGTGGCCGACGCTCGCTTCCATACGCCTTCAACGAACACGGCGCGATTATGGCAGCGACTGTGCTCAACTCCCAACAGGCAGTGGAAATGAGCATTTTTGTGGTGCGCGCCTTTGTCCGCATACGTCAGATGCTGGCCGCAAACCGAGAATTCGCCGACAGGATCAAGGAATTGGAAGAGCACCTGAAGACGCACGACGGCAAGATCCAGGAAATCGTCAAGGTCATCAAGAGACTGATGGACCCCCCACCCCGTCGCCGCAGCAAGATCGGATTCGCGCTCCCACCGGCGCGGACAGGGTAGTCGCGATCTGAATTTTTCCCGCCGCGCTACTTCATGCGATTGCGATACAAGCTTCCATCCACTTGCCGAACCATGGCTTCGATGTCGAGCGGGGCCTGTAAGAACGCAGCTATTTCTTCCGCGACTGCCTTCGGTTCGCGCAGCACGCGGTGATAATGCACGCGCGAGACCCCCACGTTCGCCTTGCCCGCGAGCCACTTGTCTACTTCGATCAGGTGGCGTTGAAAGGCCTTTTCAATCGCGGATGTGCCGGCGTTCGGACCCGCGCTGCCGCGGCGTCGCAGCATTTCCTCCTGCGACTTCAGCACCTCGGGCAGCGGACGCTGCATGAAGACAATGCGGTACTCGTGGCTCGGGGGCAGCGACAGAATCAGTTGCGAGATGACCTTCACCACCTTGCCTTCGGCTTCCGCAATCAGACTGGGATCTTTCGGAAGCTGCTTGATGCGTTCCCACTCGAGGTAGCCCTTGGGGTTATCGGTGTCGGCTTTGCGCTCGCCGTCGGAGAGAACCGGCAGCCCTCCCGCATCGAGCATCTGCATCATCAGCGATGTGCCCGAACGCGGCAGTCCCGAAACAATGGTGATCATCAACGCCCTTCAAGAGACGGAAAGGAGCGGAGGCGAATTTCCCGCTCCTCCGGATTTAGAGCCTCGCACTCGAAATGATAGTGGGAACGTGGCCGTCGGGCAAAGGTCGGGCAAGGACGGTGGCTGCGCACGACTACACTGCCATTGCGCTGCGGCGAGCGTTCTGATAACTTGCCTTTCGTCTCTCAAAGGAGGCCCCCGTGGCTTTTTGTTCAACCTGTGGAACGCAGATCGCTGATGGAGCGACCTGTCCGAAGTGCGCTGTCGGCGCCGGGCAAGGCGCGAGCACGGCCGCACCCGCGGTCGCGCCCGCGGCCGCCGGACTCACCGATAACATGGCCGGCGCGCTGGCCTATGTGACCATCATTCCGGCGATTGTCTTTCTTGTGCTGGAGCCCTACAACAAGAAGCGCTTCGTCCGCTTCCATTCCTTTCAATCCATCTTCTTTTGCATCGCCTGGGTCGTGATTGGGATCGGCCTGTCATTCATTGGCCATATTCCATTCCTCTGGACGATAGTCCGTCTGGCCTTGTTTGTGATCTGGCTGATACTGGTGCTCAAGGCCTATCAGGGACAGATGTTCAAGTTGCCCGTGATCGGCGACATCGCCGAGCAGCAGGCTGGCGCGTAGGCTGGACGGCATACAACTCGCCGCCAGGAACACGATCGGCAGGGGACGGGCGGTAAGACACGTCCCCAAAAGCTCTCTCTTTGCACGTCAATCCGGTAAAGTAGGTATTGTTGTGTTTACTGGTCTTCAGCCAACAACTTCGGGATTCCGGCGCCATCGTGCGGTAGGGGTGTCGGTGGCCGCGCACTTGGCGCTATTAGCCGTTGTCGTGTTCCGTAATCCCGGGGTAATCGCCGTGAGCCCAGAATGGCTTGCTTACGGAGACGGCGCCCATACCTACCATCTGATTTACCTTCCGCCGGGTGCAAACGATGACGCGCACCCAGACGCCGCCAAGTTGCTGTTCCCGCCACGGGCGGCGAAGCCGCGAGCACGCCCACTTCCGAGGTCCGGGCCGCCAAAGCCTGCACCAGAACCTCAGCAGATCTTGGCCGACGCGGAAGCCGGCGACCACAATTCCCACGCCGGATCTCCGCTGGGCACCATGATTGACGGACCGATCGCCGGCCATGAAGTCCACGTCGCATATCCGGTCGTATATCCAGATCCTCCGGTGAACCGTGCCCAGTTGCCCCGCGACCTGCAGGGCGACGTCGTCATCGAGGTGACGATCGACTCCCAAGGCAACGTCGTCGAAACCAAGATTGTGCAGGCGATCGGCCACGGAATCGACGAGAAAATCGAGGCCACGCTGCGCCGCTGGCATTACCAGCCGGCCACGCTCGACGGCACGCCCGTCGCCTGCAAGCACGACGTACACTTCCATTTTCCGTCGTGATAAGGACCCGTTTTTTCCAAATTCGCCATTTGTTCGCCCGTATGCTAAACTTTCTCCTCAGCCCGCGAGGAGCTAGCCGAGGAACCATCTAAGATGCGCAAAACAAACCACCAACCAGCGATCAGGCACCTCAAAAAATCCGACCCCGTGATGGCGGAGATTATCGAGCGCGTGGGGCCGTGCCGCATGACGTTTGGCGAGCCTACGTTTCACGCCCTGGCCGAGGCAATCCTCTATCAGCAGTTGAACGGCAAAGCGGCCGTGACCATCTTCAATCGCTTCACCGCTCTGGCCGGCGATCCACTGACGCCGGAGGGCATCCTCAAACTGACCGAGGCGCAAATGCGCGGCGTCGGGTTGTCAAGACAGAAGACCGCGTATCTGCGCGATCTCGCCGAGAAGACCAAGGCCGGCCTGTTGGAGTTCGAGCGCCTGCCGGAATTGCCGGAGGAAGAAGCGATCGCACATTTGACCCAGGTCAAGGGCGTCGGCGTCTGGACGGCGCACATGTTTCTGATGTTCACCTTGCAGCGTCCGGATATTCTCCCGACCGGCGATTACGGCGTGCAGGCCGCGATCAAGAAGCACTACAAGAAGCGCAAGTGGCCGAGGCCCGCGGTGATGGAGAAGATCGCGAAACCGTGGGCGCCCTATCGCTCGATCGCCTGCTGGTATCTGTGGAAGAGTCTGGATATGAAGACGGTTGAAAAAGAAAAATCGGCATAGGGGGAGCGGTCGCCCGCCCTCCCCTGCCACACCACCGGACATGCGGGTCCGCATCCGGCG
>PLIC01000196.1:0-863 GCA_003139995.1 Candidatus Acidiflorens stordalenmirensis
TACACGCTCGAAGACCCCGATGCGAACGAACTCAATGCCTGGACCAACCGTTTCGTCGACCAGTTGAAGCAGTTGCCGGAACTGGAGGATGTTGCTACCGATCAACAAACGGGAGGGCTGGCTGTATCTCTGGTGATTGACCGGGCCACAGCTTCGCGACTGGGCATTGCGCCGACGACCATCGATAACACGCTGTATGACGCCTTCGGTCAGCGCCAGATCAGCACCATGTATACGCAGGTGAATCAGTACCATGTTGTTCTCGAAAGTCAGCCGCAGTTTCAACTGGACCCCGACCAGCTGAACCATCTCTACATCCAGTCTAATGCGTCTTCCGGCGCAAGCGGTACCGGGGCCTCTTCCTCATTCGCCTCCTCCGGATCGTCCTCCGCGGGGTCCAACGCGCTCACGACCTCAGCGCTGTACACTCCGGCAGCAAATACCCTTGCTCCTCCCCTGAACGCGCTTTCGCCGAGCGCCTCCTCGACGTCGAGCACGGGAGCAAACTCTGCAGGCATCACCAGTTCGGCCATAAGCAGTGCCGTGCCGCTGAGCGCTTTCTCCCACTTTGAGAAGACGACAGAGGCGCTCTCCATTAACCACCAGGGTCAATTTCCAGCTATCACCGTATCGTTCAATCTCGCGTCGAATGCCGCGCTGGGCGAGGCCATTACGGCGGTCGACAAAGTGCAGAAAGACATGCACATGCCTCCCAGCCTGCAGGCTGGTTTTCAAGGTACTGCAGAGTCATTCACGGCGTCGCTAGCCAATGAGCCGTTGCTCATTCTGGCCGCGCTGGTCACCGTGTACATCGTGCTTGGTGTTTTGTACGAGAGCTTTATCCACCCGATTACGATTCTGTC
>PLIC01000196.1:970-31483 GCA_003139995.1 Candidatus Acidiflorens stordalenmirensis
GGGCTGCCGCTGGCGCTCGGAACTGGTTTCGGTTCCGAGTTGCGCCGGCCGCTGGGCATCGCCATGGTGGGCGGACTGCTGCTGAGCCAGGTGCTCACGCTTTACACCACGCCCGTCATATATATCTTTTTTGACAATCTGGCGCAGCGCTTTACGAAAAAATCGAACCAGCCGGAAACCGGAGACGGAGAACTGGCAGGGCCCGCATGAATATCTCCGAACCCTTTATTCGCCGGCCTGTGGCTACGACGCTGCTCACGGTGGCGATTGCTCTTGCCGGCGCGATTGCGTTTGAGGTGCTGCCGGTAGCGCCGCTGCCGGAGGTCGACTTCCCCACTATTTCTGTGGGCGCAGGCTTGCCCGGAGCCAGCGCCGACATTATGGCGTCGTCCGTCGCCACTCCCCTGGAGCGGCAACTCGGTCATATTGCCGGGGTGACGGAGATGACCTCCTCCAGCACCCTCGGCAGCACCTCGATCACCATTCAGTTTGACCTCAGCCGCGACATTGATGGCGCGGCGCGCGATGTGGAGGCCGCCATCAATGCGGCGCGGAGCTATCTGCCCGCCAACCTGCCGGGCAATCCGACCTACCGCAAGGTCAATCCCGCCGATTCGCCGATCTTGATCCTCGGCCTTACCTCCGACAAATATGGTCCCGACAAAATCTATGACGAAGCCTCCACCGTCCTCGCGCAAAAGTTGTCGCAGATACAGGGCGTAGGGCAGGTCTCGGTCGGAGGTGGCGCGCTGCCGTCGGTGCGTGTGGACGCAAATCCCACGCAATTGGCCGGCTATGGACTTACCCTCGCGAATTTGCAGTCCATGCTGAGCCTGCAGAACTCCGACCTCGCCAAAGGCCAAATCTCCGATGGCACGGTAACCGCGGACATCCTCGCCAACGACCAGATCTCGCACGCCGCCGACTACAAGCCGCTCGTTGTCGGCTATAAGAATGGCGCGGCCATCCGCCTGTCCGATGTCGCTGACGTGACGGACTCGGTCGCCAACGTCCGCGCCGCCGGCTATTTGAACGGCAAGCGCTCGATTACGGTCATCGTTTTCCGCCAGCCCGGCGCCAACATCATCGAGACGGTCGACCGCGTCCGCGCGCAACTCCCATCGATCAAGGCGACGATTCCGCTCGGCATCGATATCACCATCGTTCTGGACCGCACCACCACCATTCGCGCCTCGGTCAGCGACGTCGAAAGAACGCTGCTCATTTCCATCGGTCTGGTCATCGTCGTGGTGTTTGTCTTCCTGCGCAACGGCCGCGCCACGCTCATTCCCGCGGTCGCGGTGCCGGTCTCGCTGGTCGGCACGTTCGCCGTGATGTATCTCTTCGGATACACCCTCGACAACCTCTCGCTGATGGCCATGACCATTGCCACGGGATTTGTGGTCGACGATGCCATCGTGGTGATGGAAAATATCGCGCGCCATCTGGAGAACGGCATGGCGCCTTTTGCCGCCGCGCTGAAGGGCGCGCAGGAAATCGGCTTCACCGTCTTCACCATCAGCATTTCGCTCATTGCCGTCTTTATTCCTCTTCTGTTGATGGGCGGAATCGTTGGCCGTCTCTTTCGCGAGTTTGCCGTCACTCTCTCGACCGCTGTTTTCGTGTCGATGATCATTTCGCTGACCACGACTCCGATGATGTGCGCCTACCTGTTGAAGAACGAACGCGCGGAAGAGCATGGCCGCATCTACCTGGCCACCGAAAAGTTTTTTGACGGAGTGCTGTCCGTGTATCGCAGCAGCCTGCATTGGGTGCTCGACCATCCAACCCTCACGCTGATCGTGCTCTTCCTCACCATAGCGCTCAATGGGGTGCTGATCGTCGAGATACCCAAGGGCTTTTTCCCCGTGGAGGACACGGGAGCGATCACCGGCAGCGCGCGCGGGCCGCAGGATGCATCCTTCGCGGCCATGAACGATTCCATTCAGCAGATCGGCCGCGTGATCAAGAACGATCCTGCCGTCGACAATGTGATTGGGTTTACCGGCGGCGGCGGGGCCACCAATGGCGGCTCCCTCTACGTTGCGCTCAAGCCGCTGGCCGAGCGCAAGGTCAGCGCCACTCAGATCATCGATCGCCTGCGCCCACAGTTGAACCGCCTGCCGGTAGCTTCCGCGTTTCTCCAATCCGTGCAGGATCTGCGCATCGGCGGCCGCTCCAGCAATGCGATGTACCAGTACACGATCCAATCCGACACGGTGCAGGATCTCTCCAAGTGGGGACCGATCATACTGGATGCGATGAAGCGCCTGCCCGGCTTGCAGGACGTGAGCTCAGACCAGCAGAATGGCGGCCTGGATGAGCTCATGACCTATGATCGCGTCACAGCGGCCAAACTCGGCCTGACCGCACAGTCGCTGGACTCGGCGTTATACGGCGCATTCGGTCAGTCGCAAGTGTCCATCATCTACACCCAGTTAAATCAGTATTACGTGGTGCTGGAAGTCGCTCCTCAGTATTGGCAAAGCCCGGAAGGTTTGAAAAACATCTACCTCCATTCGTCCGGCGGCGGTAACATTCCGCTGCTCGCGGTGGCCAAGGGCCAAGCTAACACCACCCCCTTGGCCGTCAACCATACGGGTTTGTTCCCTTCGGTCACCGTGTCCTTTAACCTCGCGTCGAACGTGTCTTTGAGCGATGCCACGTTGAGCATTACCCAGATGCAAAAGCGGCTGGGCGCGCCTTCCACGCTGCAAGGTTTTTTCGCCGGCACGCTGCTCGCCTACCAGCAATCCCTGGGCACAGAGCCGGTGCTGATTCTGACGGCGCTGCTGGCGGTCTACATCGTTCTCGGTATTTTGTACGAAAGCCTGGTCCATCCCCTGACCATCATCTCCACTCTGCCGTCCGCGAGCGTGGGCGCGATGCTCGCATTGATGCTCTTCAAACAGGACCTGAACATTATCTCCATCATTGGCATTGTGCTGCTGATCGGAATCGTAAAAAAGAATGCCATCATGATGATCGATTTCGCTCTTCAGGTAGAACGCCAGGAGGGAAAGAAGCCAATCGACTCGATTTTTGAAGCTTGCATGTTGCGCTTCCGTCCCATCCTGATGACGACCATGGCTGCGTTATTGGGCGCTCTGCCGTTGGCGTTGGGCACAGGCACGGGGTATGAGCTCCGCCGGCCCCTGGGCATCACGATTGTGGGAGGACTGATCTTAAGTCAGTTGCTCACGCTTTATACCACGCCAGTCGTCTATTTGGCGTTCGATCGGCTGCGGCTACGGATGCAGGGAAGGCAGCACGACATCCTTAGCTATGGCGCCGGACCGGCTCCCCTCGCTACGGATTAATTCGACAGGTTTGCTCGGCGCCGGGTGGGGCGGCGATAGCACTCCAGGCATGATCGCGTTTCAAGCCGACCCGGCCGGAAGTTTTGCTCCAGGCGAGTGGAAATCGCGAGCGAGCGGTAAGCAATGACAATGGCAAAGATGGGTGAAATGGCTGAATCCAGTTTCGCTGCCAAGAGCTGTGATGTAAACTCTCACTTTACTGGGCACAAAAGATCGGCCAGGCCGGCATCGGGTACATGCAGGATGCGGCCGACGTTTCGCTCGCCATGGCAAGACAACGTGAGGTGATTCAAGGTGTGCGTGCCCGATAGCGTGTCTACGCTGATCCTTATCCGAAAGTCATTATCCAAAAGTCATTGCATTCGTGGATAAGAATCCGAAGCACACGCTCACATCAACAGCATTTCAGTGGATGCTCGGTGATGAGTTTCCGTGCCCGAAGCGATGTGGTGGGAAAGGAAGGGAACTGGATGAGGCTATTTGCCGTCGCCGTGATCCTTGGCGGTTTTCTCGCCACAGCAGAACAGCCGCACGCCTTCGGTCAGCAACTCGACAATGAAATCGTGATTAGAGTGAAGGAGGTTGCGGCGAGTACGTCAGCGCCCGTCGCATCCGCCGCCGGATATTTGAACGGTTACCGCTCATCAATTAACGGGCAAATAATCGACTATCACTCCTCCGACCCCGACGTGGATTCAGCGTTGATTGTAAGAGCGCAAAACATCGCTCATTCCATATCCTGGGAAACCGATCCCATGCCGGAGCTGTCCAGCGGGTATTCTCAATTCATTTGGCTGGCAGGAATTGAATGCGCCGGCTTCGAACAGGAAAAGGACAGCCATCAATTCGATTTTTTGATTAATGGCCAACACTGGTTCACGTTTAAGAATGCCAAGGATTCGACGGCGAGCGATTGGAGGATCGCGGGCAAAGACGGCGCCGAGCTATCCTTTCGCTCGCTCATAACCGACGGGCACGGCGATCTGTTCGGCTACATGGTATTGAAGGTTCCCGGGAAAGATTTCGCGCCTGGGAAGCCACTTACGCTGGAAGTAAGTGGAGACAATTCGGGCAGCGCCGACTGGTACATGACTTTTCAACACCGCTTCAATTTTGTGCCGCAAGTGCGCGCCGAACCCGCACTGCTAAAGGATGGCGACCAGGCGTCGCAATTGCTGCGGCTCAGTCTCGACAATCTGGCTAGCGGCAGGATGTTTGAAGTTCATGTCTCGCATCATGAACCTATCAGCACTGCTCTCAAGATTGGGTCAAATGTGCTCCAGTTGGCAATTCCGGCAGTAACTTCCGAGGTGACATTGCCGGTCCGGTTCGAGCTTAATGACAAACTTGTCGAAATCAACACGGTTCGCGTGGCGCCAGTCAAAAAAAGAGACATCTATCTTCTCTCGTATTCCCACAACGATATCGGATACACAGATCTGCAGCCCGATGTCGAACGAAAACAATGGAACAATCTTGACGAGGCATTGCACCTCATTCGCGAGACGCGAGATTATCCGGCGGATGCGCGCTACAAATGGAATATGGAAACCATTTGGGCATTGGAAAGCTACCTGCGGCACGCTTCCACGGCCCAGCGCGAAGAAGTTTTCGCAGACGTGCGAGAAGGCAGCATCGGACTCAGCGCGCTTTACGCAAACATGCTGACAGGCCTGGCCAATTCCGTTGAGATGAGCCACTTCTTCGATTTTGCGCGCCGCCTGCGAACCGATTACCACATTCCCATGACCACGGCCGTAACGTCCGACGTTCCCGGCTTTAGCTGGGGAATAGTTGCGGCTATGGCGCAAAGTGGTGTGAAATACTTCGCCACGGCGCCTAACTCAGGCGATCGTATCGGCTACACACTGCAGACCTGGGGTGACAAGCCGTTTTATTGGTCCTCCCAGTCGGGTCAGGAGAGGGTTCTAACCTGGATGGCTGGCGCGAGCTATGCAAGTTTTCACGAAGGGCCGCTCAGCAAACTCGGAGACGAGAAGATCATGAAGCTCGCGCGGAAGCTGGACGACGCTTCGTATCCGTATGAAATTGTCCAACTTCCTTATACGCTTGGCGACAACGGTCCCCCCGATCCTACTCTCTCCGACGCTGTTAGAAAGTGGAACGACCGCTATGTTACTCCCCGCCTCATTCTGGCGACTCACGAGCAGATGTTTCAGGAATTCGAGAAACGCTACGGTTCGGTCCTCCCGATCATGCAAGGAGACTTCACTCCCTACTGGGAGGACGGAGCTTCCTCCACCGCGTTCGAAACCGCATTGAATCGCGCTGCTGTCGATCGGCTCATCCAGGGCGAGGCTTTGTGGTCGATGCTTTCGCCGGCCTCTTATCCAGCAGAGGAATATGATTCCGCATGGCGTAACGTGGTTTTTTATGACGAACACACATGGGGAGCCCACAATAGCACCGAGGAGCCCGACCTGCCCTTCGTCAAAGAGCAGTGGAAGATCAAGCGACAATTTGCTGTGGACGCGGATCGCGATTCACGCGCACTGTTGGCGAGAGCCCTCCACTCACCATCGGAGCCCGCCAAAACCAGAACTTCGATTGATGTGTACAACACCAATTCGTGGCCACGCACCGACGTCGTATTTCTTGCGCCTGAACTGAGTAAGTCGGGCGATCGCGTAGTTGACCTGAAAGGCGGGCTGGTCCCATCGCAGCGTCTTTCGACCGGTGAACTTGCCGTGCTCGTGGAAAACGTGCCGCCATTTTCCGCCAAGCGCCTGTTTGTGGAAGCGGGAAAAGCCTACACCAAAAGCGGCGCCAGGGTTCAAGGAGATGCGCTGGAGAATGACTTCATCGCGCTGTCCGTCAATCCACAAACGGGCGCAATCGATACTCTGCAATGGAAAAAGAACGGGGTTGAACTGGTGGATAAAACGCAAGGCGCCGGCTTGAACCAGTATCTGTACGTTTTGGGTACGAACCCCGAAAAGGCGCAGCGGGTTTCGAACGTTCGAGTGAGAGTAAAAGAACGGGGAGATCTCGTTGTCTCCTTACTCGTGGAAGCGGACGCGCCTGGAGCGGAGCGGTATTCCAGTGAGATCCGCCTGGCCGAGGGAATCGACCGCCTGGACTTGGTTACGAATATCGACAAGCGATCGGTCCGCGAAAAAGAAGGCGTCCACATTGCATTTCCATTCGCAGTGCCCGGAGGCCAGTTACGCTATGACGTCGCCAACGGAGTGGTTCGGCCCGAAGCCGACCAGTTGGCGGGCGCTTGCAAGAACTTCTTTTCGGTACAGAGTTGGGTCGATATCTCGAACGGCGACTACGGTGTGACCTGGGCCACAACTAACGCCCCATTAGTGGAAATCGGAGGCATTACGGCGGAACAGCCGTGGATGAAGTCGATTGGGTCTTCGTCTTTGATTTACTCCTATGTGATGAACAATTACTGGCACACGAACTACAAAGCGGATCAAGAAGGGCCGGTAACATTCAGCTATTCGCTTCTTCCCCATGCCGCCTTCACCGCCCTCGATGCGGTGAAATTCGGCGCCGAACGCAGACAGCCGTTGATCGTTGCAGGCGCGGATCCGTCCACCCAGTCGCACCCTCCTCTTATGCGTCTCTCCTCGCCAGAAGTTCTCGTTTCTTCGCTTAAGCCGATCGCAGCCGGGCACAGCTGGTTGGTCTATCTCTATAATCCAACCGGGAAGTCGCAAAAGGTCAGCTTGCTATGGAACGATGGCGTTCCCGTGCCGACCCGATCTAGCGATGCGGACGGACAAATCGGCGATGAAACCAGCGCTTTCGAAGTCGCGGCATTCGGCAGCGCCTATCGGCGGGTCGATCAAACTGCGCTCGACCATGCGAGTCATCGCGCCAAACACGATTGATATCTGCGCGGCACAGCTAAAGGAACTCAGTTCAGGGCGTGGACGACCTGAAGGCAGCCATCTTGCAATCGAGTGTACGCTCCGGAAAGATGTAATCACCCGCCTTTCCGCCCGCAGAAATCCTGGCGGTCGCACTCTGGGCTGTTAGGCAGGGACTTGCACTACAGCGTACGGGATCGCTGGGCCCGGTCCAAGGGACCGTGCCCAGCGGTGGTAGAGGCAGCTTCTTAAAAATCGGAGCGGCCTATTCTCTGTCTTGCCTGCACCCGCGACTGACGGAAGTTAAAGTGTTCTTAGCAGTCGCGATGTGGCAGTTGTAGAACGCGCCATCCGAATCGAAAAATGTGTATTCTTGCGAGCTCGACGGGGGACTCACGTCCGTAGCGTTCACCGCGTTGCTGAGCGCCGTGGAGTGGACGACATACCCATCGAACGAGACCTGGTTGCTGGTTTGGTATTTCTGAGTGGTCGCCACCGTAAGGCCGAATGGAGAACTGCTGACGGGGTAGGTGAGATCAACCGTAATCGGGAAGCTGAATTGATCGCGGGTCACAACCATCCCCTCCTTGCTCGATACTGTGGTCGCGGAAGACAGGCTCGTCTCGACAGAGGTATTCTGATCGAGCACCGTGAAGTTGACAGTATCGAAGTCGATGGTCTGGGTGCCGGAGAAGTCTTGCCGCTGCGATACAGAAGTTGTGACCTTTCCATGGGACGTGTTGACGTATCCCGCAATGGTGAAATTGCGCTTGGAAGCGACGTTGATCGTTCCCGTGACCGTTGAAGTTCCCTGCAGGTTCTCGGTTACCACGGGATTGGGGCTGGTGAGTGTGTTCTTCGTGACCGCGCCAGTGATCTGCGTGGCCGCTCGGTCGAGGAATAGCAGCAGCGATGCAGTCGCCGAGAAATAGCTGTCGTCGTTGAATACGCTCAACGCGATCGTATGCGGCTGACCGTTACTCAGCAGGGCGGCGAAAGGTGTGAGATTCACGCGATAAGGAACAAAATCGAGAGTCTGGGCGGCAGGAATCGGCACCCACTGGTCGGGCAGAAATCCGGTAAAAACCCAGGGGGAAATGGGCGCAATGCCTGCAGGCTTGCCATCAATCGTGATCTCAGTCTCGCGGAAGTCCGTATTTCCGCATCCATAGAGCTCATTGATGCTGGCGAGGTCGTTCGGAAAGCAGGCATACCACTGCTCGTCGTTGGACTGGTTCTGGGCGACCACGTCGAGGTAGGCCCGCTCGGTATTGGTCGGCAGCGTAAACGTCGTCGAGAGCTGGTCGGTTGGCGACGACAGCGTGGCCGGCAAGTTTACTCCCCCGCTGCCGTTGATCTGCACCAGCGGAAGCACAACGTCAGGCGGCCTCTTGTCGCGACCATCCCTATCGTCGCGGTGACCTGGTTGCGCGGGATAAAACTCCAAGTCGGCACTTACCGTGAAGACTCCATTCAAGTACGTATTGTAGGGTGGCGAGCAGTCTGTGGTACAGTTCCCCAGCTCGATATCGCCCTCCTGGGGAGTCGCCAACAGCGCGCTGTAATCAGTTATGTCCCGCTCGACGTGCCATGTATTGGTGAGTTTCGCCAACGGCTCAGGCGTAGTTCCGAAATAGAGGTTCACGTTTGCCAGATAAATGTCCGCCGTGCGGTCGTACTGGATTCCCCCGTTCTCGCTGAAGTCCGCCTCGAACACCACTTTCTCCCACGGACCGGGGCAATTGGCCGGGGGCGCGAACGCAAAAGTCTGTTGCCATTCTGAAAAATAAGCAAACGTGTAATTGGCAAAAAGCGGCACTATGCAGGGTTGCTCGTGCGGCCGCGGCACCAGCGGGTCGGCCGTCACTGTGAACTGCGTGCCAATTTGCCGGTTCGTGCTTTGGGCCAGGACCGTAGCGGTCGAGATCAGGGACGCTGCGAGAAGTGCGATAAATGGAAGTTGTCGAAACCAGCGACTGCGTGGGTTCATAGCTCACTCCTTATTGGTCGGGCACTTTGGAGGGACCGTGCTTTCCAACTCCGGGATCCACTTATCGCATCTGTTTCAGAGATTGTCAAGGATTAATTGATCGAATTGCGCCATATCGATCATTTTTCTGTTCCATATGCAATATTATGCGCACTGTGGAATTCAACCCGGATACCGGCCTTCCCCACTCACGCGGGATAGTGCACTGGTCGAGTAAGCCCAACGCGCAACTTCTCGAGCGTGTCGTAATCATCCTTGATGGTTCCCGCAGTTTCGGCCAGTCCTTTCCATGGCGAATCTTCGTGCCGCGTCATCCCGGTAAGGCGCACCTGTTCGCCGAACTGGGACAGCAAGAGCGGGAGCGGGTCGCGGCCGGTGCGCGGGACGTCGTCAGACTCGAATGACTCTGATTCCATTCCGGGTAAACGCCGCAACCATTTCATCGGAAGCGCCCGCATCCGTGACGAGCACATCCACGTCCTCGATTGGGCAGATCAAAGAGGGTGTGATTATTCCCAGTTTGCTCGAATCAGCCACGACAATGATCTGCTTGGCTTGCTTGACCAGCGCGCGAAAGGTGAGGGCTTCGTCCGACTCGTTAGTGGTTGTTCCCCGCTCGGCATCGATTCCGGAGACGCTGAGAAACAGCTTATCGAGAAAAATGTCGCCAAGGGAATTGATGGCGGCGGCTCCGATCAGGGAAAATGACCAGGGCCAACGGACGTAGCCTCCCGTCAAATGGATCTTGAGCCCTGGCATGTTGCAGAGCTCCATGCCGATGTTGACGGCATTGGTTACGACTGTGAGGTTGCTGCGATGACGCAAGCTTCGCGCCACCCAGGTGGTTGTGGTGCCAGCCGTCAGGCCGATGGTTTCATTCTCTTCGATCAATTCGGCGGCGGCAACGCCGATGTGCCGTTTTTCCCTCACAAAACGATGTTGACGAGTCTGAAACGCCGTGTCGTAGCGAAACGGTTCATACAGCAGCTCCTGCGCGAGAGTCGCTCCTCCGTGGGTTCGCCGGATTAGTCCCTGAGCTTCGAGGCGTGTCAGGTCCCGCCGGATGCTGGGCGCCGACGCGCGCAAGGAGGCGATCAGTTCTCCCACGGTCACTGAGCCCTTGTGCAGCAGCAGTTTCAAAATCCGATCAGTGCGGTGCTTTTGGCGAGCAGACATGGGTTATGTGCGTGGCGGACGAAGATATGGCTATCCGCCGCCAGGGAAAATCCCAACCAAACAGTAAGAGCCTATCATCGTAACCCGACCGGAAGCAGCTGGCGAGCGCACTCGTCAAATCGCGGCTGAGTCCGACAATACCCGGAATTGCGAACCCTCACATAAGTATTCCATATTATGGAGCAAACTATCAATGTATTGATCGTTTTGTGCATTATCGATCATTTTATACTTGACAAAGGACAAGTAGTCGGCCTTAAATTCTTCACGCAAAGTTTTTCAGTGCCGCCTCTCAGGTCTACAACCAGCCCTTGGCCATGGAGCATGCCAAGGTTAAGGTAAGGCCTGTGGGGGTGCGGTTGAACTTGGAGTGCCCATTCTCAGCCGCGTGTTGTTTTGTGGCATCGTTTCACAACGGGCGAGCCGTTATTCAGGATCGAAAATGCTCCATTCTCTACCCGGCGTAAAAGACCGAGGACTTAGCCAGAACCACAAAGTGAGGATCTCATGAGAACACACATGTTCCGCTGTTTTGTCGGATGTTTGCTCGCGGCCCTATTATGCTTGTCGTCCGCGTTGGCGCAGACCGTTACCGGGTCAATCACGGGCCAGGTGACGGACCCGAGCGGCGCCGTTATCGTTGGCGCAAAAGTCACCGCCGAAAACACCGCAACCTCCGTGAAGACTTCCGCGCAAACGAATGGATCGGGGGCGTACACCATTCGCTTTCTGCCCATCGGCACCTATACCGTGACCGTCGAGGCGACTGGGTTTACCACCCAGAGGATTCCCCCCTTTGCGCTTGAGATCGCCCAGACGGCAAAGATCGACGCCAGCATGGAAATCGGATCCTCCACCGTCGTGGTGGTCAAGGCGGAAATGCATCCTATCCTCGATACAAACGACGCCACGCTCGGAAACACCCTCTCTGCCAATGAGATCGAAAACATCCCATTGAATGGTCGCAACTTCTCCTCGCTCACTCTATTTCAGCCCGGCTCAATCGATACCGACCCGACGGGCATGAGTGGAAACAATGCGATCGAGCGCAGCACCTTCATGAACAGCACCGCGATGATCAACGGCAATCGCCCCCAGGCGAACAACTACACGGTGGAAGGCGCGGACAACAACGAGCCGCAGAACAACCTCATCGGTTACAATCCCGCGCCCGATGCGATTGCCGAGCTGCGCGTAGTCTCGGCCAACGCTAACGCCACGTATGGCAACGTCAACGGAGGCGCGGTTGTCACCATCCTGAAGTCCGGTACCAATCACTTCCACGGCTCCCTCTACGATCTACTGCAAAACGAGAAGCTCGATGCCAACTCGTGGGGCAATGGACTAACGATTCCTGTCACCCCCAAGAACTCCTATACGCAGGACATCTTTGGCGGAACCATTGGCGGGCCCGTCGTGCGGAATAAGCTTTTCTTCTTTGCCGACTACGAAGGCGCGCGCCATCACACGGGCGGCATTACCTCAGCCAGCGTGCTCACCCCGGACATGCTCCAAGGAAATTTCTCGGCCCTCACGGCCAAGGGCATCCAGCTTTATGACACGCAGAACAACTTTGCCCCCTACTTGAATAACCAAGTGCCGGTTGTGAATCCGGTAGCAAAGTACCTCGCTGCGCATCCTAATCTCTATCCGGCGCCCAATGCAGCACCGGAGGATGGACTGCTTCAGAACAACTATCTCGGTTCATATTCAGGCTACGTCTCGAACAATCAGGAGGACTTCAAGGTCGACTGGACTCCGGGCAACGTGAACAAAATCAACGGCTTCTACTCTCAGGGCACTGGCAAAGACTTTACCACAGCCATAATACCAGTGTTTTTTCCCTCCGAGAATACCTATCCAACGAAGATTGCCGGCGTGAGCTGGGTCCACACCTTCTCGCCCTCCATCATCAATGAAGCTCGCTTCGGTTTCACGCGCGTGCGTTGGAACAACGGCGTCCCCACCGACCCATCCGGCCTCTTCGGCCTCACCGGCGACAAAACAGTCGGCATACCGTTTGGCGCTCAGCTTTTTGTAGGCTTTTCCGGGGAGAGCCTCGGAAGCGGCGCCAGCTACGTCGGCACCAACGCCAACCTTCAGGTCTTTACCGACAATACCTTCAATTACACCGACAATCTCACTTGGCAGCGTGGGCGCCACTACCTCTCCATCGGGGGGCAGGCGACCCGCTACCAGCAAAACTATGTCAACGCTAGCAACGTCGGATTCCTGGGGCAGTTTTCTTACTACGGCCAATACACGGAAAACCTGAATGTGTCCAGCGGTGGAGGAGGCTACGGTCCGGCGGACTTTGTTCTTGACCGGGTCTCCAACGATCAACTCGCATCCCCCACCGGCTGGGTGGGCAACCGCCAGTGGCGCGTCGCCGGCTACTTTCAGGACGATTTCAAAGTGTCACCGAGGCTCACCCTCAATCTCGGGCTGCGCTATGAGTTCGATCAACCCTGGTACGAGCAAAACAACAAAACTGCCAACGTTCTACCCAACGCCACGGTGGAATACGCAGACCACGTCCCCGCAGGAGCGGTCGCGGGCTCGATTGTTTGCCCCACCCGCGCCTGCTACGACGCCAATTACAAACAGATCATGCCCCGCCTAGGTTTCGCTTTCCAAATGATGCCCAAATTGGTAATTCGCGGCGGTTACGGCGCTAGCAGCTTCTTTGAGGGCTATTCGTTCAATCAGCGCCTGACCTCCAGTCCTCCTTTTACCCTTGCGATCAACAGCTCTGCGACCCCGCCGTCAACGACTTCCGGAGGCACGCCCTACACGGTCGAAGAGGGTTTCGGTAACAACTACGGCGCCGACCCCGCCTACAACTTGTACTCGGTCTGGCCGCAGCATACTCAGCCTGCCTACATTCAGCAGTACAACCTCACTACCGAGTATGCGGTCACCAACCAACTATCGCTGTCCGTTGGATATCACGGCCAATACGGGCAGCACCTCGCGGACTACCGCAACGGCAATCAACTCACCCTGGCGCAGGCCACCATCATCGCGGGGCTTCCATCAGGCACAAATACATGTGACTCCACAGTTCTTCCAGCTGCGGCGGTAGCCCCTTACGCTTCGCTGGTTGGTCAATGCGGTCCCATACTTGTCACCGAGTCCGAAGCCGAGATGAATTACAACGCCGCCCAGGTGACCTTGCGACAGCGACCCACTCATGGTCTGGAATATACGCTCAACTATACCTGGTCCAAATCCATGACTGACGCAGTCGGCGACTATGGTGTGCCCAATACCAGCATGATGTGGTCAACGGTCCAGAACGGTTATGATCTGCAGGCCGACTACGGTCCTTCCGGGATGGATATCCGCCACAGCATGAATTTCGTGGGTGTCTATCATCTTCCCTTCGGTCGCGGACAGGCCTATGGCGGCAATGCGAATGGGTTCCTCGACGCTGTGTTTGGAGGATGGAAACTCTCAACCTCTGCCATACTCTATTCCGGAATTCCCGTTACCATCATGGGCCCGAGCGACAACGGGACAAACAGCGTATATGGTATGAGTCGCGCAAACCACTACCGCCCGCTGGTCGTGCATAACCGCTCCATCAGTCATTGGTGGGGAACCGATCCATCGGCAACGGGCTGCACCGGCCCCGACAATGGAGTCTGTGCTTACGGCGCCGCGGTTATCCCCTCGGGACTACCTACCTTCGGAACTGCGGGCGTCGACACCGAGCGCGCCCCTGGCTACCGCCAGGTCGATATTTCCTTGTTCAAGGACTTCCACGTATGGCGCGAAAATGTACTTGGCTTCCGTGCCGATTTCTTTAACTTCTTCAACATCGCCAGCTACGGAAATCCCGACTACGGGGTAACGGACAGCAACTTCGGTCAGATAACCAGCACGCGCTCTCAGGAGCGGCATATACAGATTGGCTTGCACTACAATTTTTAGCCGAGGATCCTTTCGGCGGGCCGCCATTGCGGAAACGTACGGCGGCCCCGCTGGTCTCGATCTGATGCGCCATGCGGGCGGAAGCAAAGGGCGAGTGCGTTGTCTGCAGTGCCTCCGGTTCTTCGGACCCTCAACCCATGCCGAATCGTTTTGTCCTGGAAATCTGCGTGGAGTCGGTAGACCACGCTGTCGCGGCCGAGCGCGGCGGCGCTCATCGTATTGAGCTCTGCAGTGACTTGTCGTCCGGGGGAATCACTCCCAGCGCGGGACTCATGCAAACCACTCGCCGCCACGTGCGCGTTCCCATCCACGTCCTGATTCGCCCTCGGGCCGGCAATTTTTGTTACTCCGATCATGAACTTGAGATCATGCGCAACGATATCCATGCCGCGAAGCAGTTCGGTATGGATGGCATTGTACTGGGGATACTGCATAAAAGCACTCGTGTTGATATTGAGCGTACGAAAGCTTTGGTGGAATTGGCGCACCCTTTGCCTGTAACTTTCCATCGCGCGTTCGATGCCTCGGAGAACCTGGAAACGTCGCTTGAGGAGGTCATCCAGACCGGCGCATCGCGCATCCTGACCTCCGGAGGCCAGCCGCGCGCCACGGACGGCCTTTCGACTCTGGCGCGTCTGGCGCAAGCGGCAAGGGGGCGGATTCTCCTCATGCCTGGTGGCGGTATCAATTCCAAGAATGTTGTGCGCATTGTTCGGACAACGTTGGCTCAAGAATTCCATACTTCCGTGGGAACATCTCATCCCGGCTCAACGGGTAAGGGCAGTAGCTTGTCTCGCGGCAACGATGTAACTCGCTCCAGCCTTCACTCCGCGCTTTTTGAACAGAAGGTTGCGAAATTAGTGAGTTTGCTTGGCAGTGTTTTTCATGATGGAGGTGTAAGCTAAACTTGTTTCTATCGGTGAGGAGAGTATGAAGAAGACATCCGGGTTTCACGGAACTACCGTGGTGCCCGCAATTGTCATGCTGTGCGCAACGCTTTCGTTGGCACAGAACTTCACGGATGTGAAGCCCAGGCCGCAACAGGTTGCTTGGCAGGATCTGGAGATCGGCGCGATCATTCATTTCGGTCCGAACACGTTTATGGATCGGGAGTGGGGGGACGGCACTGCGGATCCGTCGGTTTTCAATCCGGCTAAGGTGGACCCAGAGCAGTGGATGCAGGCCGCCAAATCCGCCGGAATCAAGTACGTTGTCTTCGTTGCTAAACATCATGACGGTTTCTGCCTGTGGCCGACCGCACAGAGCCAGTACAGCATCAAGTCCAGTCCTTGGAAAGGAGGCCAGGGAGATCTGGTCCGGGATGTTGCGACCGCTGCCCGCGAGTATGGCCTCAAGTTCGGTATTTATCTTTCGCCATGGGATCGCCACGAGCCGGCGTACAAGGACAATGCCGCCTATGACGGTTACTACCTGGCCCAGCTGAACGAGTTAGTCACCAGTTATGGCGAACTGGTCGAGTTCTGGCTGGATGGCGCGGGTAGTGCCGGTCATGTGTACGACTTCGATCGCTACGTCGAGAACCTCCGTGTGTATCAACCGAATGCCATGGTTTTTGCAGACGCCGCATTGCTTAAGTACGGTGACATACGCTGGGTTGGAAATGAAGATGGCAGTGCGCCTGAAGAAAACTGGGATGTATTGGATCTGCGCGGCTATCTCCGCTACCGTCCCGCCGAAGCGGATACTCCCCTGCGAAAGGACCATTGGTTCTGGCATCCCAATGACGAGACGAGTCTGAAGTCCGTCAGCGAACTCTTGGACACCTACAACCGAACCGTGGGTCGCGGAGCGCAACTGATGATTGGGCTTGCGCCCGACAACCGGGGCCTGCTTCCCGACGCGGACGTGAGCCGCCTCAAGGAATTCGGGGAGGCCGTTGGCTCAATCTATGCACCGGAGAAGAATCTTGCAGCTCGCGCCACCAATGCCTCGGCATATCATGCGGCTCTTGATTTCGATCCCGACACGATGTGGTCGGCGCCAGAGGGGTCCCATTCCGCGACCATCGACTTGCTTTTTGCCCATCCTATTAGTTTCGACCGCGCGCTGACCATGGAATGGCTGGTGGACGGGCAGAAGGTGCAGAAGTATGCGATCCAAGTCATGGACGGCACGAAATGGAAGACGGTCTACTCGGCAACCACGATTGGGCATAAGAAGATCGATCTCTTCCCTCGCCTAAGTACGCAACACGTGCGACTCAATATTCTCTCTGCTTCCGGCACGCCGCGTATTCGGGAGTTCCAGTTGTTCGACGGAGCGCAGACCAAGTAATTGCGCATTCAACAGGAGCTTACGGGCGGAGCGCCTCGGAACCCACGCCGCACAGTGTCCGCTGCTGGCCGAACAAATAAGTTCGTGTTGAGAGTGCGACGACCCGGGTTGTTTACGGGAATTCCAACTCAGCACAGTGGGGAGATTCCGGCGTTTCGTTGAGACCCTCTACACGAGCTGAATTGCAGTCCGGATTCAGATGAGGCATCCTTCGAAAACATTTCGGCCAACGAAGGCTGCCTCATGCGCGCTTGCACTGAGTAAGCGACAGTCAGAAAAGTCCTTCGACATATGGGGTCTGGCCAAGCGGTTGGCCACCACCCACACTGATGTGGAGTTTCCTGCGCGGCTCGTTCTCCGGTCCGGCGTTTGCGCGGAGAGCAGCCCGGTCCAGGTCGAACTCGACCGTTCTGGTTTCGCCTGAAGCCAAGTGGATGCGCTGGAAGCCGAGCAGTTCACGGATCGAATCCTCCACCGCTGGCGGTTCCCAAGTTACATAGAACTGGACAACCTCGTCGCCTCCCCGTGCGGAAACATTTTGGACGCGGGCAGAGACGTGCAGGCGCGTGTCGTCCTGACTCGCCGGCATTACGCGCAGATCGGAATAATGAAATGAGGAGTAACTGAGCCCGGCGCCAAATGGGTACAACGGTTTCCCTGTAAAGTACCGATAAGTGCGCCCCCGCATCGCATAATCCTCAAAAAGGGGAAGATCGGCAGCCGAGCGGTAGAACGTGATCGGAAGGCGGCCAGCTGGATTGTTTTCCCCGGCCAGCGTCTGCGCGATGGCAGTGCCAGCTTCTTCTCCTCCATACCAGGTTTCCAGCACTGCGGAAGCGTGTTCCTGGGCAAAGTTCACGGCGACGGCACTTCCGCTGAGCAAGACCACGACCAGCGGCTTGCCGGTTTGACTTGCAGCCTCCAAAAGTTTCTCCTGTCGCTCGGGAAGATCGAGAGCGGTGCGGTCTCCGCCAGAAAAACCGGGGATGCTGACCGGCATCTCTTCGCCTTCCAGTTCGGAGTTCAGGCCGACAAATGCCACCGTCAGATCGCAGTGCTCGATCGCGTTCACCGCCTCGTCGAGAAGTGGCTTGGAGGGAGGCATCCAGATCAGTTGCACGCCCACACCACCACTGCGCTGACGGTATTCCACGCGCAAACGATGTTTCTGCCCGCGACGAAGTTGTAGTCTTATCGTTTTAACTGTCTTGGATTCCGAGGACAGGGTTGCGTCTTCCAGAATGGGTTTATCGTCCAGAAAAACCTTGGCATCGTCGTCCGCTGGGCAATCCTCACAGCGAACACGGACAACGCCGAACTGGTACTCACCGGAGTATGGAGCCCGAAGACTGCCGCTCCACCGCACTGAATAACTGTTGCGAGGAATCCGCGACTCGACAGCCGGATCTTCCATTTCGCGCTGCAGATACACGCGAGGCTCGATGCGAGACAGAGCTGGCTGGCCGTGGAAATCTGGGTTAGCGAAGTACTGCGCGAGAAGCCCCTGAGCGTTGACGCCGGCCTGCCGCCTGGTTCCCGCCTCCAACTGAGGCATTAGGACATCTGCTGGAACAAGAGCGCTCGACACAACGGAGAAAGTACTTCCCAGCGCGAAGCGAATCTCGGTTTCGCCACCAAACTGTTTTCGGATTCCTTCGAGGGGAGTCACGACCTGGGATGGCGTCCCGTGATAATTCGCCAGCAGGACATCGGGATCGTCGGCCGCCGGGCCGACGACGGCAATCCTTCGCACCGATTTCAGCGGCAGGATGTGGTTCTGGTTCTTGAGCAGAACGATGGATTCGCGGGCAGCCTGCAATGCCAGTTGGCGATGCTCCGGGGAATCGTTTTCAGAATCTGAGATCGTTGTATACGGAACGAGCTCTGGCGGATCGAACATGCCCAACCGGAAACGGGCCACGAACAGTCTGCGTAACGCACGATCAATCTCTTGTTCCGCGATCAAGCCACGCCCCACCGCCTCGACTAGCGAGGCGTATTCATCTCCGCACGTGAGGTCCGTGCCTGCCTTCACAGCCGCAGCTGCTGCCTCCGCCATAGTAGGCTTGTACTTGTGGCCCTCGACGATGTCCGTGATGGCGCCGCAATCGCTCACCACATATCCCTGAAATCCCCAAGCGCCCCGCAGGTGCTCCTGCAGAAGGAAAGAACTCGCGCATGCGGGCGCTCCATCGATTCGGTTGTACGAACACATGACGGAACCGGCATGGCCTTCGACAACACTCGCGCGAAAAGCGGGCAGATAGGTTTCCTCGAGATCAACCGCGGTGGGACGCGCGTCAAACGAGTGCCGTGAGGGCTCCGGGCCACTGTGAACCGCGAAATGCTTGGGCGTGGCCACGGTCTTCAGATAGTGCGGGTCGGTGCCCTGCATTCCCTGGATGAAGGCTACGGCCATACGTGAGGTGAGGAACGGATCTTCCCCATAGGTCTCCTGGCCACGCCCCCAGCGCGGGTCCCGAAAAAGGTTGATATTCGGCGACCAGAATGTAAGTCCATGGTACGAGCCGTATTCGCCCTTGCGGATGGCCTGGTTGTATTTCGTCCGAGCCTCTGTAGAAATAACATCGGATACCCGGTGCATGAGGCCGGTGTCCCACGTAGCCGCCAATCCTATCGCCTGCGGAAAGACGGTGGCGCGGCCGGCGCGCGCCACTCCATGCAGCGCCTCATTCCACCAGTCATACGCGGGAACGCCCAGACGCTCGATTGCAGGCGCGGCGTTCTGCATCTGTAACACTTTTTCCTGCAAAGTCAGCCTGCCCACGAGATCGGCTGCTCTTTCTTCCGGAGTAAGATGCGGATCGCGGAAAGCTGGAACGCTCCCGGCATTCTGTGCCCACAACAGCGGCAGAAGGAAAGGAATAGCCAGAAACAGCCCGGTGTTCTTCAATCGAGTAAGCATCGAGACGAACGGCATCAGCCGGTTTTCCTTGGTCAATGTAAGTCGACCAATGTAAGGACGATGACGCGATCCGCCTCATCGCTCTTGGGCAGCGGAACTTTCAAAATGACGCCGTCCGCATTTTGGGTAAAGTCCACAGGCGTGGCGTCGAGCATGGAATGAGCTTCAACTACTTTGCTTGTGATCGGCGGAAGCGCGAGTAACGGGGCGTGCCAGCTAAGGATGTGCACGTATATCTTATTGTCCTTTTGGGTCGTTACTCCCCATTCGCTAGGGGCGATGGGGCCGGCGCGAGCGCCATAGATCGAGTCCCCGTATTTTGAGAGCCACTCACCTACCGCGAGGAGCCGTGTGACAAATTCCTGCTGGATCTCTCCGTTGGGCATGGGGCCAATGTTCAGCAGCAGATTTGAATTATTGCCTGCGGCTTGCACCAGCCTCCGTTCCAGTTCTGCGGGACTCTTGTATTTACTGTCGGCAATATTGAATCCCCATGAATCGTTGAGTGTATCGCAGCTTTCGAGCGGCAGTTGATTGCTAACGTACGTTGTGTTGAATCCGGCTGTATTCTGACCGGGAAGATCGCGTTCGAAGGCCTGAACATCTTCGCCAGGCTTCGGGCTCTGATGATGGTTTGGAATAATGAGTGCAGCTGGCTGCAACCGATGAATGAGTGCGTATGTCTTGGCGAGGTGCCAATCGGCATCCGGCTTGTCCCACATTCCATCGAACCAGATACCGCCAATCGGTCCGTAATTTGTGAGTAGTTCGCGTAACTGCCCATCCATGTAATCGTCAAGGTATGAGTTCCAATCGCCGCGGTCCGGCCGGCCGTTGTCCCAGGAGGTCGCCCCCCGCGGATAGTAGTTGGGGTTGTGCCAATCCAATTGCGAGTAGTAGAAGAAAAGCTTGATTCCCTGCCGGTGACACTCCTCCGCGAGCATTTTCAGCGGGTCCTTTTTATACGGCGTCCGCTGAACGATATTCCAATCCGAGACTTTCGAATCGAACATCGCAAATCCATCGTGATGGCGGGAAGTGATGGTTATGTATTTCATGCCCGCTGCCTTTGCCAGAGCGACCCATGCCTTGGCATCGAATTTCTCGGGATCGAAAAACAGAGGCAGGCGATTGTATTCATCGACCGTCAGTGCGCGGTCATGGAAGATCCATTCGCCCGCGCCAAGAACACTGTACACGCCCCAGTGAATAAACATTCCGAACTTTGCATCCTGGAATTCGCGGCGTGCCATCAGGTTTTCTGGGGCGGGCTGGTAATTTGTCTGGGCAACAGCGTCACAGTCCGCGAGAATACCGCCGGCTACAAGAGCCACAGTTAGAGCACATCTTGTGACGGTGAGCTGCCACGCCTTTGCCATATTTCGTCCCTCCATATCTCGTTTCTTCCGTCCAGTATAATTCGACGGCGGAACTCCGTAGTGTCCTGATTTGAAATTATCACACTACCCTGAACTCCAGTCACTGAGAAAGTGGGCCCATGGATAATCGATTAACTGGCAATGGACAATCGTTTGCTTTGCACTTGACAACGTTTCTTGCCGTGAATAAGACTGGCGTCTCATTCGCTGCCGCAGGCATCTGCATTTCGGATGCACCCAAGCACCGGTTGGCTGGGGTAAGTCTACTCTCGTTTTTGCAAATTTTGGAAAACCCATAGTGTAAAGTTACTGCGAAGGGTCTAAGAGAACAAAATGAATAAAACATCCACCGGCCTCGTTTGCTTTGCCTTATTCCTCGCGGGCGCAAGTCCGCTCACAGCGCAATCTTTTTCGTCTGCCATTGTGCTGAGTGAGCCTGGGCTTCCGTCCGCCGACTCGGTAGGGCCGCCCGCGCGTGTACTGGAAGCGGCGTTGCCGGGGGCGCGGTTCGTCCCCACTGAGCAGCTTGGGGCGCAACTTCAAGCCGCTTCCACCAAACTGCTGGTGTTGCCTCATGGGTCGGCATTTCCTGAGGCTGCTTGGGAGCCGATTTTTCAATTTCTGCAGCACGGAGGGAATCTGCTGGTGCTGGGCGGGCGGCCTTTCACCCGTGCCGCTTACCGCGATGCTGGCGGATGGAAGCTGCGGGAGTATGGCGTGCGATTCACCCGGCCACTGATGATTGATCAGTATCAGGAGACGCCAGCTTCCGACGGGCTGGAGTTCCAGACGAATTCCGAATTGACATTGAAATTGCCGCGCTTCGCCTGGAAACGTGCTTTCAGTCCGGTGATCCGTCTGAGCGCAGTGGACCTTTACCACCGGGATGGAGCGGCGGGGTCGATTGATGCGCGGGTGGACGCGCTGGCGTGGGGCGTGCGGGACGGGCGCAAGATGGCTGCACCGGCAATTCAGGTGGATCATCTGCGAAATGGGTTTGAGGGCGGACGCTGGATCTTTCTGAGTGCCGAACTTACACCGGATTTCTACAACAGCGGCGGCGCCGCGAAAACGATTGCGGCTTTGGCGGAGCGGGCACTGGAGGGAAGTCTGGAATTTACCGTGCGTCCCACGCTGCCCCTGTACTTGCCCGGAGAACCGGTGCAGATCGACATTCTTTATCACGCGGCAGTGCCATCGTCCGTACCTCTTTCGGTGAGGGTGAAGACGTACGCGGAGGGAGAAGCGCAAAACGCTTCGGTGACGAACGTCAGATTGCCCGTTGACGACTCTGTGGTTTTGTCCGCGCCGACTGCTAAGGGCCTGCACTTCATCGAGGCGGAATTGCTCGAAGGCGACATGGTCCGCGCCATCTACCACTCCGGGTTCTGGATTCGCGATCAAGAGTATCTAAGATCCGGACCGCGAATGACAGTGAACAAGGATTATTTCGAGATCGACGGCCAGCCTTTGGCGGTGGTTGGAACAACATACATGTCCAGCGATGTGCAGCGGCTGTATTTCGAGCACCCAAACGTGTATGTCTGGAACCAGGACTTGGAACAGATCCACGCCGCTGGCCTCAACATGATCCGCACCGGCTGGTGGACGGGTTGGGACAAAATCTGCGATGAGAACGGGCAGCCTTACGAGCGCACACTCCGGACAATGGAAGCGTATCTGATGACGGCGCGCAGGAATGGGTTGCCGGTTCAGTTCACTTTTTTTGCGTTTCTGCCGGAAGTGCTGGGTGGAACGAATGCTTTTCTCGACTCGGAAGCGGTGCGCAAGCAGCAAACGCTGGTGGGCTCCGTGGTTGCGCGGTTCCATGATGTCCCATGGCTGGCCTGGGACTTCATCAATGAGCCGAGCATTTCGCAGCCGCTGTGGACGGCGCACGCCAATAACGACCCCGTGGAATTGCAAAAGTGGAACGAGTGGCTTAACCGGCGCTACCCCGACCGGGCCGCGCTGGCTGCGGCCTGGAACGTGCCTGCCAGTGTGGTCAGCGGGGTGGTCCCTGTTCCGGAAGACATCGAATTTACACCACGGGGGATGTACGGTGGGCACAATTCGCTGAAGGTCTACGATTTCTACCTGTTCTCGCAAGAAGTTTTCGCGCATTGGGTGCATGACATGCGTGAGCTGGTGCGCAGCACGGGATCGCAGCAGTTGGTGACGGTGGGTCAGGATGAGGGTGGCATTCAGGATCGGCTTTCGCCGGCGTATTGGGGAGAGCAAGTCAGCTTCACCACCAATCACTCTTGGTGGCTGGTGGACTACTCGCTGTGGGATTCGCTGCTCGCCAAGCAGCCCGGCCAGACTCTGTTGATCCAGGAGACCGGATTGCAGCGGGAATTGAATTTGGATGAAACCGAGCGCCGGACGCCGGAGAATGAAGCTGAGCTTCTGGAACGTAAGATTGCTTCGTCGTTGATTCAGGGGTCGGGAGCGATTGAGTGGCTTTGGAACACCAACTCCTACATGACGGAAAGCAACGAGACTCCGATCGGGGCGATCCGCACCGATGCCACGGAAAAACCGGAAGCGACACTGCTGCGCGACTATGCCGCGTTTTCCAAGGCGCTGAGCCCCCATTTGCGCAATCCGCAACAACCTTCGGTCGCCATTGTTACGTCGCAGGCGGCGCAATTTTCCGTCATTGCGGATTTGCAACTGGAGGCACAGCGAAAGGCGGTGCGAGCGTTGGCTTATAACGACCACTTGACCGCTTACGCCATCGCGGAAAACCAGATTGAGAAGCTGGGCATGCCGAAGCTGGCGATTCTGCCTTCGGCGCAGGCGTTGACCGACAAAACCTGGCGAGCTTTGCTCAAGTATGCCAACGATGGCGGAAATTTGTTGATTACCGGACCGGTGGAGCACGATGAGCACTGGCACATGGTGGCTCGCACCGAGGACTTGGAATTGGGCGCGAAGACCGAGCCGCTGGTGATTCACAACGCTGCCGTACGGCTTGGCGAGGGCGCGCTGCAACTTTCCTTCGGGCTTTCCTTCGACCAACAGAAACAAGCTTGGCTGGATGTGCTGCGTTTCGACGATGGTTCTACGTTCAAGGAAATCTCTTACGGGAAGGGGCGCATCTTCTGGGTTGCTTACCCCGTCGAACTGGCAGAGGGCAGTGACGCGGCTGCGGGTCTTTACAGTTATGTAGCGGCCAAAGTTGGAATCGCCCCCCTGTATGACATGCCGGCGGCCATTTCTCCGGGCGTGCTGGTGTATCCGGTCGTGTTGGAAGATTCCGTCCTGTATGTGATGGAGTCTGAGAGCGCCGACGACACGAATATCGATCTTCATGACAAACTCACGGGAACACGCGTAATGATGCGGCTTCCCGCCCAACACGGTGCGCTCGCGTTGATTGGGAAGCAGGCGAAGGCGGTCGTCGCCAAGTATGGTTATTAGGGAATTGAACCGAAAGTGTACATCTGCCCGGTGGCTGACGGCGCCGGGGATGAGCCGTGTAGAGAAGAGTTAGCGCACACCAGGCAAACTTGAAGAAGCTCTGTCACCCGCCGTTTCGAAGTGCGCGAGTGGAAGCTCGCACGATCAAATGAGTAGGGATTCTGTAATCGACCCCGTTCGTTTCTTCTTTTCGAATGAGGCGGTCGAGCGCAGCGAAAGCGGTGATGGCAAGCTGGATCCGCGAAATGACTACGGTTGTGAGCGGCGGTTGGGTCAGTTGCGCAAATGACATGTCATCAAACCCAATGATGGAAATATCGTCTGGGACTCTCAACCCGGCATGATGAATCGCGCCCAGCGCTCCTATCGCGGTGAGATCGTTTGAGGCCATGACAGCGCTGGGCGGGTGCGGCAGCTTGAGCAGATTTTGCATCGCCATCGTGCCGCCCTCGATTCTGTGATTTCCTTTTTCAAGCATCCTGTCTTCCAAGACGATGTCGGCTGTCTTCAGCGCTGCAAGGAAGGCCTGCTGACGGATGCGGGCCGAGTGCAGATCAAAGGGCCACTGATAAACCCGATGCGTCGATGATTCAGAGAAACCAGGTGTTGCACCGCTTCCTGAATCCCTTGCGCATAATCAATGGTGATGTTCGCGCTTACGGAGCCGTTTTTGCCGGTATCCAGCAGCACGGTCGGGATTTTCCGGCGCGTCAGCTCGGCAACCAGCGCTGGGTCCGCTTCCGAGGTCATGATGGCTACTCCGTCCACCTTGCGCTCCAGCATTCGGCGGATACACCCCGCCATGCGCTTCGGGTTGTAGTCCGTGTTGCCGATGATGACGTCCTGCGCACGCTGCATCGCTTGCGCTTCGCCGGCTACCCATTGTGTTTCTGGATGTGGGGAAGCTGAAACCGCTGATCAGCAACATTAGGGTGGATTATTCCAAGGGAATAGGAGAAGCGGTGCAGCACATTGTTTCGCTCGGACACCAGCGCATCGGCTTCATCAGCGGTCCGCTTACGTTGAAGTCCGCGCGGACACGCCGCTCGGCGTTCTTGAAATGTATCGGCGCTTGCGGCATCAGTGAGCGCCAACGGAGCGTGGTCGAAGGAAACCACAAGATCGACGGCGGAGAAGTGGCGATGATGCAGTTACTCTCACTTCCAAAGCCGCCAACTGCCGTGCTCACCTCCAACGACCTGACTGCGATCGGTGCGCTCCGTGCCATCACCCGCGTAGGTTTGCGTGTTCCCGACGATAGCTCCGTCGTTGGCTTCGATGACATCGAGCTTAGCCAGTTCACTCAGCCGCCGCTTACCACCATTCGTCTTTCTCGTGACGAACTGGGGCGGAAAGCTTTCGATGCATTGTACGAAACGGTTTCCGGCTTGCGGTGCCCTGGACACGAGATCAAAGTCAGCACCGGTCTGGTACTGCGGGAATCCACAGCGCCAGTCGAGGTACGGTCTCCAGCGCAAGCGACTTGACAGCGGTTGTAAATGAGAGGTTCAGTGCCGGTCACGTAAACAAACTCGAGCTTCTAGCCCGGTCTTGCGGTTATCTTTTCGAGCGCGGGATAGGAACTGGGCTGGCTGAGAGTGCGTGGTGGCGGCTGTATGCCCGAGCGAATGGCTTTGGTCATGATTTCCAAGGCCAGGCCCATGGTAGGCGGGGTGACAACCGTCGCCGCGAGGAGACCACGACGTACCCATTCCTGGCCAGTTTTCGGTACGCCGTCGCAGCCAGTAAACGGCAGGCTTAGCCAGTCTTTCCGGGCCTGACTTTCCGCTACTTCCTCGAATGCTCTCCTGGCACCGATGGCCATGGCATCATTCTGGCAACCGATCAGGCGAATACCCATTTGCTGGGATGTACCCAACGCCAACCACGACTTGACGGCTTTGTACCCGCTATCCTCTGTCCAGTCTCCCCTGAGCACTCTCGGGGTAACATCCCGAGGTTTGGTGGATTGCATCCCCGACGTGCGTAGCCGGCCAACCTCGCCGGTTGCAGGCCCCTCGATATACAAGATACCTCCTCCGTCTTTCAGGAACACGGCAAACTGTCGTCCCTGGATTCTTCCAACCTCTTCTTGATCGGTGGTGACGGCAAAAATTGGGGCCTGGCTTGTCCCTCGAAGTTTGGCAACATAATCCACTTCACGATTCAACACTCCCCAACCGATGCCCGCGGCAGCGGCGGCAGCAGCCACTTGAACCATTGCGGTGCCAACCGGTTCAACTAGAATTGCATCCGGACGATAGGGCGAGTTCTGGATGACCTTCAGGAGTTGTTGGGTTTGATTGACGGCGTCGTTGCCGGCATACAAGATTTGAATGTTTGCATCCAGGCGCCGGGCAGCATCTTCGGCGGCCGCCGCTTGTTCCATTTGGTAGTCGTTGTCATTTGTAATGAGTGAAACCAACACATTGAGCTTCGTCATTGAGATCCAGGCACCCTGAGATTACCGTATGCCATAATAAAGCCTCGCGAGGCAGATCCGCACCAACTACACAGTTGCGGCCCACTGGGACCGTCATTGTAGTCAGTGTGCTCCCCGATTAAATTGACGCGACCAGGCGCGCTGAAGATAGTGGGTGGCACGCCGAACAAGCCTGCAAATGGCTGGGCCAACTCTTTCGACTCCATTCGTAGCTCCTGCGGTAAGATAGCCAAGAATGCAAGCGGTTACATTCGGAGCAAAACCACAACCTGCAACCCACGGCTCTCCTCAGTCTTTGGCGCCCGTCCGCGGCCCAGCTTTTGCCTTTGCGGATCCGCGCCAGGCCAGTAGCAGCATCAAGATGCCAAAGGCGAGCAATCCCACGCCCGAATCGAAATTGATGTTGACGCCGAGCGAGCGCGCATAGATTTGCTTATCGCCAAGCAGACCGAACAGTGCCAGGATCACACCAAACAGGCTGAACATCCATCCTATCGGATAACGAATATCCAAATTCATCGCGCGTCTCCCGTTTACTTGAAGATAATATTCAGTACCAAGGCAAGGATAAGGACGAGTCCGCCGAGATACGCAGGTCGCTGGTACCACAACAGGTGCTCTTCACTCGGCCTCTCCGTCAGCGAGTAAACCAGCCCGACAAGTTCCTTTTCCTTGCGAGGCTTTGTAATGAGCGTGACCCCGACTGTGATCGCGAAACAAGCGGAAAAGGCCCAAATTGCCGTCCAAAAGTTTTGCGCCATTTCGCTCGGATATTCGTGAAGGACAGCGATAAAGCCACCTTTAATTCCCACCACGTCCCCGCGCGCCAAGGTCGATCCGTGATGCAGGAACGCGACCGCGGTGCCGGAAGCCAGCCCGGTGAACGCCCCGTGGCCCGTCGTCCGCTTCCAAAACATGCCCAGCAGGAAAGTGGCGAACAAGGGCGCATTCACAAACGCGAACACCAATTGCAGGAAGTCCATCAGGTTGTTGTAACGCGTCGCCGCATAGGCTGCGGCGATTGAAAACAAAATTCCAAAAACGGTGGCGAACTGCCCCATGTGCAAGTAATGCTTATCTGAAGCACCTTTGTGGATGTACGACTGATAGATGTCGTAGGTCCAGACGGTGTTGAAAGCCGTCACATTCCCGGCCATGCCAGACATAAAGCTTGCCAGCAGCGCGGTGAGGCCAAGCCCCAATATCCCCGTGGGGAAGTAGTGCAGCAGCATGTTCGGGATGGCAAGGTCATAGTCGAGGACAGGTTTTCCCTCACGGTCGACTGCCGGCTTGCCAGTCGCCACGTCGATCTTCACGGGGATCAGCCCTTTCCCTCCGTTGCTCACTGTCTGCATCTGGACCACGCCATTGACCGTGACCACTTGCTGCGGAGTGGGCAATGCCATTGCGATCATTCCGGGCAAAATCACAAGAGCTGGAAAGAACATCTTCGGCACCGCCGCGATCAGGGGAGTGCGGCGCGCGTCGATCATCGAGCCCGCCGCCATGGCGCGCTGAACCACCAGGAAATTCGTACACCAATAGCCGAACGAGAGAGTAAATCCGAGGCCCATCACCAGCCCGAACCACTCGACGCCGAGCGGATTGCTTTGCGCACTCGTCATGCCCTGCCATGAATGTGTGAACGCGGACGGCAGTTGCGTCTTCAAACCACTCCACCCACCCACGTTTTTCAACCCGAGAAACACGAGCGGCAAAAATCCAGCCACGATCAGGAAAAACTGAAGGACTTCGTTGTAAATCGCGCTCGTCAGCCCTCCCAGAAAAACATACCCCAGCACGATCAGAGCAGAGATGAAAACACTCAGATGGAAGGACCAGGACATCGGTAGGCCCATCTTGGCCAGCGGGACGTCCAGGATATGGAGTACCTGGATCAGCTTCGCCATGGCGTACATCGAAATGCCCGACGAGAGAACCGTCATCACGGCGAATACGATGGCGTTGAATGCCCGCGTCTTTTCATCAAACCGCAGCCGCAGAAACTCCGGCACGGACCGGGCGCGCGAGCCGTAGTAAAAAGGCATCATGAATAAACCGATGAACACCATTGCCGGAATCGCGCCGATCCAGTAGAAGTGGCTGGTGGCAATTCCGTATTTCGCGCCCGATGCTCCCATCCCGATCACTTCCACCGCGCCAAGATTCGCGGCCATGAACGCGATGCCGCAAACCCAGGCCGGCAGCGAACGGCCGGCAAGGAAGAAGTCCGTGCTCGTCTTCATGAATCGCTTCAGGAAGACCCCAATCCCCAAAACAAAGGCGAAGTAAAGAAACATAATGACCCAATCAATGGCCGTAAGATTCATTCCACAATCCTTTCCACCAGACGGCGGTAATTCGCCTAGACGATCACCGGGCGCATGCCGGATGTCTCAGTCGTGATCTAAGTCGGGATTTCCGATTTGGAAAGCTGACTCGTGCATCATAAGATTTTCCTGCCCTCAACACAACGAATTTACCACCAGAGCAGACCCAGCGAGATCAGCGGAGTTCCGCCCGGAGAAACCAAACAGCTCACCATGTTCCTCGATCGCCGCGCCTTTTCTTATACGACGTCGCCAACCACGGCTGATGTCGAGCTGTACTTGACTTGTAGACAACGGCGATTTGCTGCACTTAACTTGAGACCATAAAGAACGTAGGGGTCAAGCGGCGCTCGCCAATCGCCTTCGGTTTCCGGTGCACCTCCCCAGGCGTTTATTAAGCATCGCCGTTTTGACATGGAGGAGACCTTGTGCCCCCGCTCTGGTCCAGCTCATCCGCTGCTTCTTGCAAAAACGCCAGTTGACGAGCTGGTTCACAGTCGATTCGACATGTGCTGTCGCCACACGCTTATGGTTGCGATAGGCCGCAGCGTATCCCTGCACGGATTCTCGGTTTGCGTACCCGCAGCCTTAAAGCTGCTTTCATAAAGACCACAACATAAAGACCGGGCCAACATTGCAAGACTTTGCTTTTCGGCAAGCGGCAGAGCCCACGTGCGCCCCCTTGTCCTCGGTACAGTATGAACAATAAATCCCCTCTTCCATATCGGTGTTCTTGGCCGAAGACGTTTTCTTCTCCATTTTTTCCCCACTTAACCCGCGCTTTCTCAAAGCCTGGCGCTTTTCCGGCGGTGCTCCCTGTCAAGGGTCTGCGATGAACACGGACAAGCCGCGCCCTTGACAGTGCCGCGCCGCTGAACGCCGTTAAATCGTCGCGGGTTTCGCGAAGAAGAAATTGTTTTTAGAGGAGAAGACAATGCCAAACACTAGCGAACGAAAAGACGTTTACAGCCGCATCACCGCGCAGATTGTGGAGTATCTTGAGAGAGGCGTCCGCCCTGGACACGCCCATGGAACGCTGAACACGCCGCCGGCCGAATTACTCGTCCTCTGCGACACAACGGCCAGCTCTATTCCGGAATCAATGTGCTTTCCCCCTGGATGTCCGGCCCTGGGCCAGAATTTTGCCGTCCCTATCTGGATAGCCTTCCGCCAGGCCAACGAGTCAAGGAATTCAAGAGGGGCTCCGACCGCGTCCCCTACTGCGAGACTGACAAGGCAGCCGGCCACGCGGTCAGGGCGACTGGCCGTAGATGTCTGACGTAAAGTAATGCCCAAGCATTTACCGAGAATTGTCTTGCGCAGATGCGCTCATTGCAAGTCAATACCGGTGCGTTGCTGGAAGGCGATCGGCAACCCCATTATGTCTTCCCGAAATAGAATGCCTGGACCCGCGACACGGCTGACTCAGTCTTTTCCAATCGAAGGA
>PLIC01000057.1 GCA_003139995.1 Candidatus Acidiflorens stordalenmirensis
GCCTGATAGAGAAAGCCCTTGTACCACACGATCGGTTTGTCACTGGGCCGCCCCACCGGACGCGTCAGCAGTTCCGCGATGTCGCGCTCCAGACTGTCGTTCGCGGGAATCCGAATCGCATACTTCACTCCCCGTTCTTCCAGCGCTTCGTAGATCTCCGGCTTGGCATACGCCGCATCGGCCCGAAACACTACTTCCTTACCCATACCCTGCTGGCGCTCGATTTCGGGCAGAAGCACTTCCTCCCAGTCCTCAGCGCTATGCACGTTGCCCGGTCGCAGCTTGCCCGCCAAGCAGTCTCCTTCCCCGTTGAACAGCAACAGCGGGTGATAGCAGGTGGACTCAAAATGCCCATTGTAGGCACTCTGCTCCTGTTCTCCGTAGACCGGAATTTCCGTACTGTCCATATCCAGCACCACCCGCTGAGGTGAATCCATGGCCTCCGCTTTCGAAATCAGCTCCCGATTGATTCGGCTCAGACCTTCCACGTTCTCCTCTTGGCTCAGCACCTCGGTCTCGAACCAATGCAGGCGCGAAGGCAACGCTGCCCCACGCTCCCAGATCTTCTCCGAGCCGATCAAGCGGAACGTCGGATCTTGCGACAGTCGCTCCGCATCGTTCACATCTTCGTATCCTGCCAAGCGACTGTAGATGGACTGTCGCAGCAGATCGGGGAGCGGCAACTGAGTGTTTTTGCCGCGCCGGTCGTCCACGATGTTTTCGGTGATGAGCGCACTCAATCCCAGACGCTCATCCAGCTCACGGACCAGCAATAGACCACCATCGGAAGTAGCGCGAGAACCGTGGAAATCAACTTTCAAAGACGAGTTAACCGAGAGCTGAAAGAGCTGATTTTGTTTCTCACCCACTGGGTCAAGCCTCCGTAGAGTTCGTGTTGCTCTCAAGTCCGCATGAATACTGGCGTTGGCGCGATCATACAACCACTTACTCAGAGTTCAAAAAGGAAATGTGGATTAAGATCACCGAAAAGGTTTCTGCGCTCTGAGATTTTCTCAGGTCGGCGGAGCCCCCGGCCACGGGCAAACAGGAATTAGTAGTCTGCCTGGACGAAACAGAATGCGCGAGGAACTGAACGCAGATAGTTGATGTAACCGCATTATAAAAGGGCGCCCCTTTGGAAGTAGGTTGTGAGCGCAAGCATCGTCACCTACGAAAAGGAGCACCCTCAATGAACAGTGAAAAGTATATTGGGCTCGACGTTCATCAAGCAACGATCTCGGTCGCGGTGATGGACTCCACCGGTAAGTTAGTCATGGAATCCATCCTGGAGACGAAAGCGGCGACCATTCTTCAGTTCTTTGCGGGACTGCGCGGAACTTTGTCGGTGACCTTCGAAAAAGGAGAGTTGACCGACCGCTGAAGACCGGCACCCTCGAAGATGTTTGACCTGGAGAAACTTTCGAACCTGCGGTTTGGGATGAGCGATGTCCCGAAAATCGGGGGGCAGCCTGGAATCTACGAGGAGAAGGGGAGCCAATGGTTTCTAGAACGCTCATTCTTCCGGGGCTTCGTTTACCGGAATCCTCGCGGAAAGAAGAAGGGGCTGGAGCTTGCCGACGCCGTCGTGCTGTTCGATGACGTGGTTCTCATGGTGCAGGTTAAAGCCCAATGCGGTCGGCACAACCCCATGTCTTGGGCGGCGGAAAAACTGCTGGAGGCCTTTAATCAGCTTTGTAAGACCCACAAGAGTCTCGTTGAGGGAGACATCAAGAAATTAAGAAACGACTTCTATGGGGAGATCAAATTCGACCGAAGATCGTACCCCAACCTTATCGGGATAATAATCCTAGCGCATGATTCCAATCCGTATATAGCGGCGAAACTTGCTCCCGAGATTCTCACGGCCGTGTTCCCCATCCACGTGTTTTCGCTAAAGGATTTTGCGACGGTTGCTTCGAGGTTCGACACGGCCGGCGACTTAATCACGTTTTTGGAACTGAGGGGCGATATTGCCGCGAAGGAAATCTTCTCTGTGCAAGATGAAGTGGGAAACATCGAACGCATGATCCCTCATGCGGAGGGGGTGCTCCGAACCCACATGTCGCCCACGTCTCCGGAGATGATGCAGAAAACGTTGAAGGCGTTTGAAGAAGTAGCGACGGGCAAGCTCCTGGAATCGCCGGAGTGGAAGTACGGTTTGTCTATCGACGATATGATCGCCCGCGTCCACGATGTCGATCCTGGGCTGCCGTGGAATAAGGGCACTGGACGCGGGAGCATGGAGGTTGCCAGGTTTCTTGGATGGCTCACGCGCAATCGGCGTATTAAGCTGGGCAAGAGAATTATTTCCCAGTGCGAGGCCGCCGTCATCACTGATTTGCGCACTAAGTTTGGGACCACGCTAGTAAACGGGCTCCCGAAGGATGCACCATTGGAAATTCGGTCGACTTGCCGACGCACATGGCCCCCTCATCTTAGCCTTTCCCCATTTCGGTCTCAGTTCCTTACCTGCTTGACTCGCCCATCGCGGGTCCCTTGCTAGTGAATATGAAGCGGGTCTCAGCCTCGGCGTGCCCTTGTGTCCCGGACAACGTGGGCACGACCCCGCCAGGGGAAAGAGCACTCGTGACGCACCAGCCCGCTCTATAGCAGCGTCGTTATCTCTAACGAGATCACAAGCACTTGTGACGCGTGTACTTGTCGGCAGGGAGTACGAGGTGGACAATACGCCGGTCACAAGGCCTTATTCTCTCCAGTCCCGGGCGAAGACCCGTTCGCAATCCGCCTAATAAGGAGACTCGTATGCACTCTCTCAGGCTAGTGGCTGTGGCGCTAGTTGTCTCTGCCCTCGTAAGCACGTTCGTTTGGGCGCAATCCTCAACCACTTCCCTGCGCGGGACGGTATCTGACCCCGTCGGCGCAGTACTGCCCGGCGCTAAGGTCACGATCAGCAATTCCCAGACCGGCTTCTCGCGCACCGTCACGACTGACAACCAGGGCGCGTACCAGTTCCTGCAGCTGCCGCCGGCGACCTACGCGCTCACGGTGAGCGCGGCGGGTTTTGCCACCCTCGAAGAACGGGGCGTCGAGCTGTTAGTCAACACGCCCGGCACCGTGAATGTGACCATGAAGGTAGCAGGCGCCGCCGTAAGGGTGGAAGTGACGGGCGCGACCACCCTGGTCAACACTCAGGACGCAACCTTAGGGCACGCTTTTGGCACGGAGCAGATTGCGAACCTGCCCTTCGAAGGCCGCGATCCCACCGGCATCCTGAGCCTGCAGGC
>PLIC01000076.1 GCA_003139995.1 Candidatus Acidiflorens stordalenmirensis
ATTCGCGCCTCAATTTGCAGCGGCCCATCGACCAGCTTGGTTTTAGGAAAGTTGTAGACCACCGACGTACCGTATTGTGCGCCGTCGCTGCGCCCGGCAATCCAACCAATCAGATTGTTCCGGTTGGACGGCGTGAATGGCAGAATCTCCACGAACTCCTCGCCGGTTTCGCCCGGCAGTTTCATCAGCACGAAGTTCGGCTGCATCGCCTGTGTTACCTGCTGACCCCCCTCGCTCATGCCAACTTCGGTGGCGACCGTCCACAAATCCTCACGGTTATAGAACGCTTCCGGATCCGTCATGTGATACAGCCCGTACACTTCCGCCTGTAGTTTGAGTAATAACTCGGGGTAGCGCACGTGTTTGCGCAGCCCGGACGGCATCATGGCCGCATCCTTGAACAGACCCGGAAAGATGCGGCGGTAGGCCGCGATGATCGGATCCTCCGTATCGAACACGTAAAACGTTGTCGTGCCATCGTAGGCGTCGATTACCACCTTGACGCTGTTCCGCATGTAGTTAATGGAATTATTGTCGAGCTGGTAATGGCTCGAGTACGGATAGCTGTCAGAAAGCGTGAACGCGTCCATGATCCACGACAGCCGCCCATCGTCGCCAAGCACAATGTACGGATCCGGATCGTAGGTGAGGAACGGCGCTAATGCCGATACGCGATCGCGCAGGTTGCGGCGCATCAGCAGCCGGCTATCCTGTTTTACGTCATCGCTGAACGGCAGCTTTGCGAGGTCGTCGCGGTCGAGCGCGATGACGATGCGGCGCAGAAAGCTGCCGAGCACGATGCCGCCGTTGCCTTCGTATGACGTGAGGCTGTTGCTCGCGCCTTGCGGGTAGTTGAATTCCTTCTGCCGTGTCTTCACGTACACGTCGGTATCGGTCAACTCGCCGAAATAGATCTCTGGGCGCGTCACGGTCAGACTACGCACCGTGCTCTGGACCGGCATATTGCTCAGAATCAGCGTGGGCAGCCCTTCCGGCGTGAACCCGTTGACCGGGTTCATCGTGATGCCGTAGCCGTGGGTGTAGATCAGCTTGTCGTTGATCCAGTTGCGGCTGCTCTCCGGGAGCTTATCGACGTTCAGCTCGCGCGTGGCCAGCATCACCTCGCGAGTCGTGCCGTCAATGTCATATCGATCGATATCGATGTCGGGGAAGTCGTAGTAGGTGCGGATTTCCTGAATCTGACGCAGCGTGTCCTGGAGTGCGCGCCAATCCCACAGCCGGATGTTCTGAAGCGTAGCCTGATTGTTCGCCGGCTCGGCCGCGTCGACGTTCGTCTCCGCGGGAAACTCGCGCTGCGAGACCCGGTTCAATCCGTAGGCCTGCCGCGTCAGGGCGGTGTTGTAGACAATATAGGGCTGCTCGCGAACCAGTTCGTTCGGTTTGACGATAAAGCTGCTGACGTACCAGGCGACTGCTTGAACGGCGATATAACAGACCGCGGCCGGAAGGATCGCCGCGACCAGCCAGCGCCCGCGTGGCGCCCGCACGGCGTTGACGGCTGCGATCGCCGCGCCGAGAACGAGCGCCGCGCAAACAACGAGCATCCCTCGGAGCGTGACGTGCGCGTCCGTGTAGGTCACACCCCCGAAGATCGTATGGTCGCCGAGCAATCGTTCGAACCGGCCGATATACACGCGCATCGCGACGATCAGCAACAGGAACGCAAACGCGATGGAGAGCCCGCGCCAGGGCAACGCAACGTAGCGGCTGAGACGCCCGGTGAGCACACGGCTTCCGCCCGTGATGAGAATGAAGAAAGCGGCGAGTATACAGGTAATCACGGCTAGCGTCAGCAGCCAGCCGGCGATGAGCTGCCACGCGGGCAGGGCGAACAGAAAGAAATTCAGCGGCTTGCCAAAAATCGGGTCGGCGACGCCGCCAGTGGTGCGGGGTGCGTACCAAAAAAGCGCGAGCGTCGGCCACTCCACCATCATGCCGGCGCCGGTTGCAGCGGCAATGACGAGCGAAACCCCGAGCGCGATTAGGCGCAGGACACGCTCAACCGGCAACTTCAACGGCTGTCCGCCGATGTAAATCGTGTGGCCGCTCGGCATGTCAGGGAGATGCGCCCGCTTCAGCGCCAGAAACGATCCATACAGAATGAGAAATGTGGCCGCTGTAAAAGCCGCGAAAATTCCCCACTGCAGGCTCAGTGTTTTCCAGAACACGTCCCCGTAGCTGAGCGACCCGAACCAGAGCGCGTCCACGTAATACGACAACGCGGTCCGGCCGCCGAAGAAGATGCCGGCAAGGATGGCGAGAATGAGAAGGAAACGACGGCGACGGCGAGGCCGCGGCGGATGCGGCGGCGGCCAGTCTATGGAATTGGACTCGGGCATTACTCCACTCCGTTCTTACCAGCATTTCCGTTATCGGAATTCCAAGAAACCGTATTGTACAGTGCTTGAAGAAGAGTAGAGCGGGTTTCATAAATCGGTTCTGGGTAGGGCACGGCTTTAGCCGTGCCGTCTAGGGCCTGGAAAAATGCGGACTTTAGCGCCTGAGGGACGCGCTTTCTAAGCTGAAAGGCATTTATGAAACACACTCTAACTACCTTGCGTTCGTGAGCATCGGTTTTGCCATTTCGCCAACTACAATTTAATCTTCTTCGCAGCCGGATTACTTCCGTGTGACCGACAATCCGCCCGGAACCGACTAGCTGTGACATTCGACTGGCTGATGAGTGCGCATAGCGGCTTCTACGAACCGCCACTCAACCAACGGAACGACGGTGGACTGTCCTAGCCATCGGCCCAATTCTGGCTGTGAAGGAGTGATATGAGGTCGCTTTCCGTGAGGCAGAGCCAAATGTGCTTCTACTGTGCTTCCCACTCCTTCAACGTGATTCGCGGAATCACCACTTGCCTCGTGAAGTGGTCCGTCGGTTGATACAGCCTGACCACGACTCGCGATTGCGAGAGCTGCGAGCGATCCACAGGAAAATGCGCCGACCATGAATCGGACGGGTCTCTGAGATCAAGGTTTTCGATAAAGTCGGTCATAACGGAGTAAGAGCCTACGAAATAAGGTGTGTAGTCCGGATCGTAGCAGGCAAACCTCGTGGGATTGCGCTGTCCAGTGGTTGCGTTCTCGAGGAAAGCAGAGCGACACTCAGTGCCATAAGGTTCGCCCTTGCCGGGCTGCATGCAAGTCAGCGTAGCATAGGTAGGATCTACTGGTTTAGAGACGTGCGTTGTGCACCGCCCCAAACCCGGCATTCGCTGGTCGCCGCCCACCGCCGGAAGGGCATAGGATTTGTCCAGCCGCCATTGCGTTAGCGAGTAATTGATCTCCAATCGCAGAGGTTGGTCCTTGATGCGGCCATACACGGCGCTTGGCACGTCAATTTCCTGGTAAATCTGGGCTTCGCTGCCAGCATCCGGCCCTTCCTTGCGAATGCGAAATTCCTTATACGTATCGCCAGTTCCGCAATACTCGGTCTTGCCGCCTGTGCCGATCAAGCACACATCGAACCTGTCGTCTAGCAATACGGAGTCGGCAGGGAGGCCAGCGACCCGCAACGGCACATGCACAGTCATTTTGTCTTTATTGTCCTTGGAACTGGTCCCCCCTGGAGAGTGGAACCGTCCCGCTCCTGGGTTGAAGTCCAAAACCGTAGTGACCCCGCTGCCGGGCCTTGACGAAAGCCGCTGTTGCATCGCAAACGCAGTCTTCCACGGCAGGAAGGATGTGGAGAGCATGAGGAGGAGGAATACCACAATCAAGTAGCGCGACAGCACGGTTTTGCGGCGGAAATACTGCACCCCGAGAATAGTGCCCACTCCCAAGGGGACAAGCGCGAACTTGATCGCCCCTACAATCCATGCCTCGCCGCTCCACCATGTCGGCTGAATCAACAACCTGAAATTGTCCATGCCGCCACCTAGTGTGGCCAGTGCTAGGAATAAACAGACGAGCAAAGCGATCAGGGCGGAAATAATGGCCTCCAGTATATTCCGCGTGAGTGAGGCTAAGGCCAGAACGGGTAAAGTAAACGACGGCAGCAAAAACACGGCGCGCGAAATAGCGGCGGCTAGAGTCTGGCGAAGAGGGAAGCCATTCGCCAGCCCTAGGAAGATATCCGCCGCCAGAATTGGCCCTTGCACCGCCGCCACGACAAACAGAATTTTTTCCAGCAACAGATGCCAGCGTTGGATGGGCCGCGTCAGCCAATCCTGCCGGACTCCGGGAATTGCTTCCTGCTGTACGATGACTGCAATCAACAGGCCGCTGGCCATGAGAGCGATCGGATAGAGCAAAATCGTCGAATTCAATGCCCTCAATTGTGGCCAAGAGAAGTCTAAGAAAAGGCGGTTCTTCCTGAGCTCGATCGCGGCCCAAATCCACTGAAGTGCCGCAACGCCGATAATCATGAGCCAAGAGAGCTTCCAATCTTTCTTGATAATGTGCCAGATCATCTTGTGCCGCCTTTCGTTTGAGCCGCTCCGTCCCTTGCGGCGCGCGCCAGCGTCGTGAAGATGGATCGCAGCGCCATCGGTTGCGTATCGACGATTCGAACGCCCTTGACTACAGACCGGATTCGTTCCCCCAAGGCTTCTTGCGAGAACTGGGAGTCGACAAATCTGAGGACGTTCCCTTCCGAGCGCACATGCAGCCAGTGCTTCGGAAGTTCCGGGAATTCGCCAGGCTCGAACTGGCCGTTCTCCAAGGTCACATACACTTCCCGGAAACGCGCCGTGAGATCGCTCATGGATTCCTGAAACAGCAGGTTCCCCTCTTCCAGAAAACCGACGTGCGTTGCCAGTCCGTCGATTTCGCCAAGCTCCTGGGAGGAAATCAATATCGTCATCTCACCCGCTTGTAGCAGCAGTCCTTCCATGAACTCGTCGCGAACCAACGGATCGAGCCCGCTGAAAGGCTCATCCAGGATCAAGAGCTTCGGCCGGTACGGCAAGGCGCAGAGGAGCGCCATCTTCAGGCGCATTCCGTGTGACAGGTCGCCGATCTTGTGCTCGAGCGGCAGCCGAAGTTGACGAAGCATCGATGCCTCTAACTGCCGGTCCCAACGCGGATAAAACGGCCGCAGATAAGCGATGTAGTCGGCAACCGTCAGTCTCGCGGGCATGTCCTGGTCCTCGGACACGTACCCGATCTGCCTGTGTTCGTGGAACGAGATCTTGCGTGAGTCGACGCCCAGCACCGTGGCGCTGCCCCGGGAAGGCTCCAGGATATTCATGAGAACCTTGATCGCGGTCGTCTTACCCGCGCCATTGGCGCCGATCAGCGCGAACGCGCTTCGCGCGGGAACGGAGAAGCTCAAATCGCGAAGAGCCTCAAGACGCCCGAATTTCTTCCACAGCTTGCTCGTTTGAATCATTTGCGATTCACCCCCAACGGCCTCTCCAACTTTGCCCATTGACTTTCAATGGCTTGAACCAGTTCCGCTAAATCGAGCCCAACGCGCTTGCCTTCTACCACGAGTTGCTCGACTTCCCGTTGCAAGAGTCTCTTGCGATCCAGTGCTCGGGCCACTGGGGGATCTGCAACAACTGTCCCAATTCCCGGACGCGCTTCCAGCCACCCTTCCTGAATCAGGTACTGGACCGCTTTATGCGCGGTGTTGGGATGGATCTTCAATTCCGCAGCCAGCGTTCGCACGGAAGGAAACGTCTGCCCCGGTTGAAATTCACCGCTTATGAAGGCCTTCTTCGCGGCAAAAACGAGCTGATCGAAAATTGATTGCCCCGGACGGAGCGCAAATCGCATTAGTGTCACAAGACTACTGTGACACATGTGACTCTGTCTGTCAACAGTTCTTTCGAGCGATTCACCCCACTTTAGCCTCGGCGCTGCCTCCACAGCGCCAGAGTGTGCTTGGAAGCGAAGCGAGCCGGAGATTCAACCTGCTGGTCAATTTCGCCATCGCGTGTCTTTTGTTCCTTGTGTGACTACGGTCACGGCAAGCGTGCGCGCGCCCGCGTAGATTCATAAGCATGGACGCATCAATCGAGAACGATCGCGCAGCGTGGTTGGAGGGGTCTTCGGCGGATGGCTCAGTGAAGTGTTCAGTGGTTCCACCAGAGCGCAAGAACCCGTGGCGGCTGATCCTGCTGGGGGCACCGGGCGTGGGCAAAGGCACTCAAGCCGAACTCCTCACGGAGCGTCTAGGCGCGTGCCATCTCTCGACCGGAGATGTCTTTCGAGCTGCCGGCAAGCGGCGTGACTGCGATCAATCCCCGGCGATGAAGGCGGCAATGCAATATATGCGCCGTGGCGAACTGGTGCCCGACTCGACAGTCTGGGAAATGGTGCGCGAGCGCAGCGGTTGCATCCTCCATTGCGGCGGCTTCATCCTCGACGGATTTCCGCGCACGCTGGCCCAAGCCGAGTCGCTGAAAGCATTGATGGAGAAAGAAAAGATTTCGCTCAGCGCCGTGGTGAACTACGAACTGCCTGTGGACGAGATTGTCCGCCGCCTCAGCGGCCGCCGCACCTGCGAAAACTGTAAGTCGGTTTTCCATGTTACAGAACGGCCGTCGAAGGGCAAGGGCATCTGCGATCGCTGCGGCGGGCGGCTCTATCATCGCGAAGACGACCGCCCCGAGGCCATCACCGTCCGTTTGGAAGCCTACGAACGAAGCACCGCCCCACTAATCCAGTTCTACAAGAATCTCGGCCTGCTGATGCCAATCGTAGCCAAGGGATCTCCCGACGAGATATTAGCGCGAACCATGGAGAAGATGGATAAGCTGGCGGCGGGTGCCGCTTGAGAGAGCTTTCGCTTTTATCGAGGGGCACCCGGCAGCCCAGCGTCCGGAGATTTACTTCATCTCCGTTTTCGCGGCCTTGGCCGCCTTGCCTTTCAATTCGATCACGATCACATCCATCCCGTTGTCGCCGAGGTTTTCCGGCAAGTGGGTCACGGCCGGAGTATATCGCGCATCGCCTGCCTTAGAGTTAACGTCCTCCGTCTTTCCATCCGGGAAGCTGAACCGCGCCTTGGAGTCGGTGAGAAACACCGCAACCCCGGGTGGATGGCTGTGCATGACCGACTTCTCGTGCGGGCCGTAGTGCACCTTCAGAATACGTACCTGCGCGTTCTCGCTCAACACCGTGTAATGCTTGGCATCAACCTTAGCCGCATCTTGAGCCGAGAGGATGGGGACGAAACAGACGCACAACACCGCACCGTAAACCGCCAGTGGTAATCGCATCTTTTCTCCTTGTGTTTGTGGGATTTGTTGAAAAGGCACCCAACGCTACTCCAGCGGCGTTACCGATGTCAATCAGGCCTTCGGTTTGACCACACAGCGCGAATCGGCTATCCGGAACGGCCATTTATGCGTTACTTTTTGTTTTAGGAAGGGCTTCCAGCCCCCGAGGGACTTCGCACGTGAATTCCGTTTCCAGAAAAGCAGCCAAGCATTCCAGCGTCGAAGCGCAGCGCCGTCTCGCCTATTTCAGCGAGCGCCGCGACGAGATTGTCTCGACCATCCGCGAGCTGGTCGAAATCGAATCTCCCAGCGACAACAAGGCCGCCGTGGACCGCATCGCGGAGGTCGTCGCGCATAAATTTTCCCAGCTTGGCGGCGAAACGCGGATCCACCAAGCGAGAGACTTTGGCAATCACCTGCAAATCGACTTCGCTGGCAAGTCCGCCGCGAAGCCTGTGCTGCTGCTCGGCCATTACGACACCGTCTATCCGCTAGGCACGCTCGCCACCATGCCATGCCGCGTCGTGGGCAACAAGCTGACTGGGCCCGGCGTCCTCGATATGAAATCCGGCATCGCCCTCGTGCTGCACGCGCTCGCCGCACTGCAAGATTGGCATAAACAAGACCTGCATAAGGAAGCGTGGCATGGCGGACTGCCGCGTCCCGTGACCGTGCTCCTCGTTTCCGACGAGGAAGTGGGCAGCGACTCGTCGCGAGAGATCACCGAGTCGCTGGCGAAAAAAGCCGCGGCCGTGCTCGTGATCGAGCCTTCCTATGGATTGCAGGGTGCCGTGAAAACCGCGCGCAAAGGAGTTGGCGAATACCTCGTCAAAGTTACCGGCAAGGCTTCTCATGCCGGCCTCGATTTCCAGAAAGGCGTGAACGCGATTCTTGAGCTGGCGCGTCAAATCGAGAAAATTTCCAGCTTCACCGATCTGAAAAAGGGCTTGACGGTAAACGTCGGCATCGCGAGCGGCGGATCGCGAACCAATGTGGTTCCGGCCGAAGCGGCTGCGCAGGTCGATGTTCGCATCGCGCGCATAAAGGACGCGGCCGGAATCGACAAGAAGATGCGCAGCCTGAGACCGTTCAATCGCAAATGCAAAATCGAGGTCACCGGAGAAATTAATCGTCCGCCGATGGAACGCACCGCCGGAGTGGCAGCGTTGTACGCGCAGGCCTCGGCCGTCGCGCGCGAGTTGGGATGGAAGCTCGGAGAAGCCGCGGTGGGCGGCGGTTCCGACGGCAATTTCACCGCGAGTATGGGGATCCCAACCCTCGACGGCCTCGGCGCCGTGGGTGAGGGAGCGCACGCCCCGCACGAGCACATCCTGATCTCGGAGTTGCCACGCCGGGCCGCGCTGCTTGCCGGGATGATCGAGCGGGCCTGATCGAAGGTGCGTAAAGCAAGGCTGCGCCTGCCATGCAGGAACAGGGAGCTAGTGGCGTTTTTTGACTCTAGCCCCAGGGGAGTCTAGAATTTCCACAGGGGTTGCTCGGCGCATTCGAGCGCGAAACCGGAGGATTTATGGGTGAGGGACTGTTTTCACCGTGGCATATTCTGTTGATTATTGGTATCGCGCTGCTGCTTTTCGGTCCGAGTAAGCTTGCCGACTTAGGCAAAGGGCTGGGGGAAGGCATACGGAATTTCAAGTCAGCAGTGAAAGAGAACGACGACAAGGGAAAAGATCCGCCCAAGCCGCAATCGGGGCCGACTGCCTAAAAGTTCTCAGTTCCCGGTTCTCAGTTCTCAGAGAAAGCTTAAGAGCCGCGGGTTTTCTGAGAACCGACAAGTGTTTTGCTCTGTCTCACGCGCAAGCGTGCTCGCGCAACATGCGAACAACCAGCGCCACTGGCAGTCCCACCACGTTGCTGTAATCCCCGTCGATGCGAAGAATCCAGCGAGAAGCGATGCCTTGAATCGCATAGGCTCCCGCTTTGTCCATGGGTTCGCCGCTGGCGACGTAGTCGGCGATCTCCTTCTCCGTAATCTCGGACATCGTTACAGACGTGGTTTGACTGGCCACTGACCACTGGCCACTGACCACTAAGCAAACTCCCGTAATCACCTGATGCTCGCGTCCAGAAAGCAGGCGCAACATGCGCGCGGCGTCGGCGGCATCGGAGGGCTTGCCGAGAAGTTGGCCATCGACGACAACTACGGTGTCGGCGCCGAGCACGCAATCATGCGGATGCTGGCGCGCTACCGCTAGCGCCTTGTCACGCGCCAAACGTTCGGCACAATCCTTTGCGGCTTCTCCGGGCAACTGATCTTCCGCGATATTCGCGGGCTGCACTTCGAAAGCGATGCCTGCGTTGCGCAGCAATTCCTGGCGGCGCGGCGAGGCGGAAGCGAGCACTAGCATTCCGTTATTGTAAGGGGCAGACGACAAAGGCCGCGGACAGGAGTGTCCGCGCCACACGCTACTCCAGCACTTCGGGCTCGAGCGAAATGTTTTTCTCGCCTTTGGCGCGTTTTTCCCAGTATTTCTTAACCCAGGCTTCGTAGCTTTTGCCGGCGGCGGTGTCGCGTCCGGTGAAGGCGATGCTGGCGATTTCGGAGTAGGGGATGGCGGGGCGTTCACTGCCGGTGGAGCGCATCAGACGAACTACGGAGTTCGCTAGCGTAGGGCCAAGACGGCGGTCGAAAAGATATCCGGTAACCTCCGAGCCATCTTTTCTGGTGATGGTTACGTCGCCGCGATAGTCAAATGCCTTTTCGATGACAGCCCGGACATCGGCTTCGGTGGCGAGTTGAGGAATCCATCCTTGAAGATTTTCGCGCTCGAAGCCGGGAACGACTTCGAGTTCCTCGGCGACGTGTTTCTCGGGAGCGGGGGCTTGCGCGACATGCGGCAGAGCGGGATCGCGTCCAGCTTCTCGACCGCTCATGCGCGGCTTTCTTCCACTTGCGGAGCGGCAGTCGCAACGTCAATCTGGGCGTCGATCTGGGCGTTAATCTGCGCTTCAATCTGAACCAGTGGATTGTAGGAGTGCACCGGGCGCGTTTCCCGATGGAGGTCGGCGAGCGCGTCTTTGTCGGGATAGAGCGAGAACGTGGCCTTAACCGTGTCCGCGAATCCGCCGAGCGATCCGAATGTATCGTCAACCGACGAAGGTTCGTAGCCGCAATGCACCATGCAGTNNGCGCACTGCGGATTGCCCGACTCAGTGCCGTAGCTCGCCCACTCCGTCGTTTCCATCAATTCTTTGTAGGACTCAGCGTAGCCGTCCTGCAGCAGGTAGCAGGGTTTCTGCCATCCGAAGATGTTATAGGTCGGCATGCCCCAGGGCGTGCACTTGTAGTTGCGCTTGCCCATCAGGTACTCGAGGAAGAGCGGCGACTGGTTGAAGCGCCACGTCTTCTTGCGATTCGAAAGCATGGCGCGGAACAGGCGGCGCGTGCGGGCGCGTCCCATGAAGTGTTTCTGATCGGGCGCCTTGTCGTAGGAATATCCGGGCGAGACCATCATGCTTTCGACGCCGGCGTCCATCATCTCGTCGAAGAAGTTGCGCGCGCTGATGGGATCGGCGCCATCGAACAGAGTGGTGTTGGTGGTCACTCGGAAGCCCGCTTTGATGGCTGCGCGAATGCCGTCGAGAGCGATGTCGTATCCACCTTCGCGGCACACGGAAAAATCGTGGTGCTCTTTTTGTCCGTCCACGTGAACCGAGAAGCTCAGATACTTGCTGGGCTTGAACAAGTGCAGTTTTTCTTTGAGCAGCAGCGCGTTGGTGCAGAGATAGATATATTTCTTGCGCGCGACCAGACGCTCGACAATTTCGGCGATCCGCGGGTGCATCAGCGGCTCGCCTCCGGGAATCGAGACTATCGGCGCTCCGCACTCAGCGACCGCTTTCAAGCAGTCTTCCGGGGAGAGATCTTTTTTCAGGATGTGGGCCGGATACTGGATCTTGCCGCATCCGGCACAAGCCAGGTTGCAGCGGAACAGCGGCTCGAGCATGAGCACGAGCGGATAGCGCTTGCGTCCGGCCAACTTCTGGCGCAGAACGTAGGAGGCCACTGTCCACATCTGGGATACAGGAACTGCCATTGCCCCTCCGGAAAGAATGTGTTTCTATGATACCGGATTCTGGGTTGTTGCTGGTCGTTGGTCGCTGGTCGTTAGTCGTTAACAGGCCGCCACTGGTCGTTGGTCGCTAGCAACCCCCGCAAACTACCTACGCTTTTATTGAGGAGTCGCTGCCTTGCGAGCATGAACAGTTCGCGTGAAAGCTGCTAGTCACTACTGTGTCATTTAATACTCTGTCATCGGGGTACCCCCCCCCCCGGTCTATTGGAATCATGGGGTTAGGTGCTATTTGTGGCGCAAAATCTAGATTCCAGGGGGTATAGGTAAAATCTAGACAACATTCCCCGCCCAAGCGGAGCTTGGATGGGGCACCCTCGCGTGTACGGCGGTACATAGGCTGGGCCGCGCGCCCAATCATTCCCGAAGAACGCAAATGAGTTGGGTGGCGGCGCGAACGAAACGGAGAGCCGTCATGGGCTCTACCGTGTCAGTCGGTATTACTTCTGTGCTCCTGCTGGCGGCGGGATCGTGATATCCAGAGTGGTCACCGGTCCGAAAGACGACAGCGGCCGATCGAAATCCGCCGCCTTCCCAACCACCAGAAGTGCCAGTTTGTCCTTGTGGACATACTTCTGGGCTACGCGATCCACGTCCTGTTGTGTGACCTTTTCGATGCCCGCGCGGTATTTTTCCAGAAAGTCCGCCGGATAACCGTAGAACTCGTAATCCATGCGCGCGTCCAGAATTTTGTCCTTCGAGTCGAAGCGAAACACAAACGAATTCAGAATGGCTTGCTTCGCTTTGTTCAGCTCTTCCGGCGTGCTGGGATTGGTCTTCAGCGCATCCAGTTCTTCGTTGAAGGCGTCAATCGCCGCCGCGGTCGTGCGACTCTTGGTTCCGAGGAAAAGTCCAAGCGTTCCGGGATGGTCGTACTCGGCCCCAACCCCGCCGCCAACCGCGTAAGCGAGGCCCTTCTTCGAGCGGATGTTGGAGAACAACCGGGAATTCATCGATTCACCGAAGAAATGGTTGAAGACCTCGATCGCGTAGTAATCGGGATTGTCGCGGGTAATGCCGAGATCCACCATCATCACCATGCTCGCGGTTACGTCGCTCTTCTCGGCGAAGTAGATGCCTGGTTTCGGCCCGTGAAACGAAAGCTGCAATTTCGAGGCCGCCGGACCTTTTGGCCAGGAATCGAAAGCTTGGTGCAACATCGCCTCCACCGCGCTGGAGTCGAAATCGCCGGAGATTCCAAGAATGATGTTGTTGGGATGAACGTAGCGGTGGTGCCAGCTCACCAGATCTTCCCGCGCGACGCTCGCGACAGTGGCATACTCGCTGACTCGCGCATAGGGAGAGTCGGCGCCATAGACCAGCTTGGAGCTTTCGCGAAAAGTGATGCTGAAGGGGTCGTCGTTGCGCCGAGAGATGCCGGTGTTGAGCTGGTTCTTGGCCAGAACGATCTTGTCTTCGCGGAACTCGGGTTCGCGCAGAACTTCGAGGAAGATCTTGAACACGTCGTCCAGATTCTCCTTGAGACAATCCCACGTCACATAGGTTGAATCGAGTCCGCCTGATGTTTCTACCTTGGCCGCCCGCGCCTCCAGATAATCGTCGAGTTGATCCCCGGTCTTTTGTTTAGTGCCGCCGGTGCGCCAGGCCTGGCCATAGATTTCCACCAACCCGACTTTGCCGGCAGGCTCATCCCGCGAACCGCCGCGGATTTGCGCTGTGCCGCGGATAAGGGGCAGTTCGTGATCTTCCTGAAGAAAGACGACCATGCCGTTGGCGAGTTGGATGCGTTTGGGAAGTTGCGGATGAAAAGCGTGCAAGGGCGGCGGCTGAATCTGCTTCCAGTCAGAGGCCTGGCCCCACGATGCGGGCGCGCAGGCTAGAAGAGAAAGCACGATGGCGGCGAGGATGAATTGGCGTCGAGAGGTCATTACTTCGGCTCCTTTCCGGCAGCGGGTGCCGTGGCCAGCTGGGTGGATTCAATCATAGCGACAGTACGGTTGGATTCGACGAAGGTGGCATTGGCCACGCGCCGAATATCCGCTTTGCTTACTTTCTCGATTTCATCGACATGGCGGAAGATTTCCCGCCAGTCTCCGTGAAGCGACTGCGCGAACCCCAACTGATAGGCGAGGCCCTCGTTGTCTCCAAGCTGCCGCAGAAGGTCGGCCTTGGCGCGCGTCTTCACCATTTGCAGTTCTTCGTCGGTGATGTCCTCATTTTTCAAGCGTTCGATCTCGGCGTGAACGGCGTCGCGATTCTCGTCGGGTGTGTGGCCGGGCGTCGAGATGGCATAGAACACGAACATGTTGGGATACTTGGAGCCGGGGAATCCATTGAAGCCACCGGTTTGCGCCGCGATTTTCTTGTCGCGCACCAGCGAGCGGTAGAGGCGGGAGGTGCGGCCGTTCGACATCAGGTCCTGCACCGCAGCATAAACGGCATCGTCTTTATCCCTGGCGCTGGGCTTGTGATAGCCCTCAATGAAGATGGGCTGCGTGGTTTCGTGGATCAGCACGATCCTCTCGGCATTCTGCGGAGGTTCGACGGTGCGCAGCGGTTCCGGTTTGGGCCCGGCGGGCAGGCGGCCGAAGTATTTCTCAATGACCGGCATCACCTCGCTCGCCTTCACGTCGCCCACAAGGGTCACGATCATGCTCGCCGGCACATAGTATTTCTTGTAGTAGGCCTGCGCATCGGTCATGGAAAAAGATTCCAGGTCCGACGGCCAACCCACGACTGGCTGTCCGTAGGGATGCGCCACGTAAGCGGTCGCCATGAACTGTTCAAAGAGCCGCTCGAACGGATTGCTCTCCCCCAGGCGGCGCTCTTCGTGGACCACCTCGCGCTCCTTGTAGAACTCTCGAAAGACAGGATGCAGAAAGCGCTCCGATTCCAGATACGCCCAAAGCTCGACCTGATTCGAGGGAAAGGAATAGTGATAACCAGTTTCTTCGTTGGTAGTGAAGGCGTTCAGACCCCTGCCTCCGTTTTGCTCCACGATCTCGCCAAACTGGTTTTCGACAACGTATTTCTGCGCCAAGGTCATGGCATCTTTCCAGGCCTTATCCAGTTCAGCCAGTTTCTTGTCATCCCGGCCGACTTCCCTGCGACGCTCCTGGTCGTAGGCTTGATAGGCCCGTTCGACGTTTTCCAGAGCCCCTTTTTCGTCCGCGTAATCGTTCGTCCCAATCTTGTCCGTGCCTTTGAACGCCATATGCTCAAACATGTGCGCCAGGCCGGTGATGCCAGGGACCTCCCGGTCCGATCCAACATCCACGTGAGTGAAGAAGGAGAAGACGGGCGCCTCCGAGCGCTCACACACGATGACTGTCAGGCCGTTATCTAGCGTCTTGACAGTGATCCGCTTCTCGAACGAGGCCAAATTTTGCGCTCCCATGAAGGCCGTGCAGCCAATCAGGAACGAGGCGAGCAATAGAATGTGCCACCGATTATTCTTCATTGCGCTTCCACTCCTCATCGATTTCTTCAGGATTGCTCCTGAGTGAAATGTGAAATGGTTCCAATGACGTAAGCGGGTAGCAAAAATGACGCGACGTCGAACGCGCGAACGATCAATCATCGCATGCGAGTACCCGGTTTCAGCCGTCTCATTTTACTCTACGGATTTGACTGCGCAAGAGTTTCAAGTGAATTGCAGCCCTAACGGGATAACTAAAGGGCCTTTACGGAAAGCCGAGCAGGTGCGTGGGGAATTTCAGGGATGGGCGCTGGAGATGAAAAGTCACCCGTCGTGGTGTGCCGATTTCCGACAAACTGCAGATCCCTCGCTCCCCCACCCCAGCCAGCAAGTGCGGCTGGCTGGGGACCCCGGTCGCTCGGGATGACAAATTCCTGAAATTCTTCGACAAGCTTCTAGATCTTCTGCAATCTCTGGACATCGTGGACGCCGGGGATTTGGCGGACTCCGTCCATGATTTTCTGTAAGTGCTTCAGGTCGGCGATTTCCAAGACTAAGTCTATGCAGGCTTGACCGTTCTGGCTGCGGGACTCCATGTTGCGGATGTTGGTGTGGGTGTCGCCGATTACGGCGGTGATTTGTTTTAACATGCCGAAGCGGTCGTCGCAGAGCAGCGTGATCTTGACGGGATAAGAAACCGGCTGGTCGTCTTTGCCGCCGGCCCACTGCACGTCGATGCGGCGGTCGGGTTCGTAGAGAAGATTGGTGACGTTGGGGCAGTCGCTGGAGTGAACGGCCACGCCCTTGCCGCGGGTGACGTAGCCGACGATGGACTCGCCGCGAATGGGGTTGCAACAGCGGGCGCGATAGACGAGCAGATCGCCGTATCCGCGGACGACGATGGCGTTGGCGTCTCCGCCAAAGACGCGGCGGACAACGCTCGAAATGCCGCTTGTGAAGCCGTGGGAGGCGGCCTGCTCTTCGCTATCCGACATGGGCTGGGCGCCGGCGGGGGCGAATTTCGCGAGCACCTGGCGGGCGGAATACTTGCCGTAGCCGATGCCGGCCATCAGATCGTCGGGACGTCCGAGTCCATATTCGCTGGCTGCTCTTTGCAGGTCGGCTTCCTTGATTTCCTTGAACGGGATGCGGTACTTGCGCGCTTCTTTTTCGATCAGCTTTTTTCCGATTTCGATGGCGCGCTCGCGCTGATGGACGTTGAGCCAGTGTTTGATCTTGTTGCGGGCGCGTGAGGACTTGACGATGGCGAGCCAATCGCGGCTGGGCTTGTGTCCGGGTTGAGTGATGACTTCGACGATATCGCCGGAATGGAGTTTGTGGCGCAGGGGGACCATGCGTCCGTTGACCTTGGCGCCGGTGCAACTGTGGCCGACTTCGGTGTGAATGGAGTAGGCGAAGTCGATGGGCGTGGACTCGCGCGGCAGCACCAAGACCTTGCCCTTGGGTGTGAAGGTGTAAACCTCTTCGGGGTAGAGATCGACTTTCAGAGTAGAGAGGAATTCGTTGGGATCGGAAACATCGCGCTGCCACTCGACAACCTGGCGGAGCCATGCGAGGCGCTGCTCGTCTTCGGCGGAGACGGCGCCGTCTTTGTATTTCCAGTGGGCGGCGATGCCTTCTTCGCACATCTTGTGCATTTCCTCGGTGCGGATCTGGATTTCGAAAGCCTCTCCGGTCTCAGTGATGACGGAGGTGTGCAGCGACTGGTAGAGGTTGGGCCGCGGCATGGCGATGAAGTCTTTGATGCGTCCGGGCACGGGGCGCCAGAGGTTGTGGATGATGCCGAGAACAGCGTAGCAGTCTGGCACGGAGTTGGTGATGACGCGCATGGCGTAGAGGTCATAGACCTGGTCGACGCTGATGCGCTGGCGCTGCAATTTTTTGTGGATGCTGTAGAGACGTTTGATGCGACTCTCGACACGGCCGGTGATGCCGGCTTCCTTGAGGCCGTCGCGCAGCACGCCTTCGACGCGTGTCATGAAAGCTTCGCCGGCTTTGCGGCGCGATTCGACGGCGAGGCGGACCTGCTCGTGTCCGATGGGATCGACGTATTTGAAACCGAGGTCTTCGAGTTCGCCGCGAATCTTGCCCATGCCGAGACGATGCGCGATGGGGGCGTAGATTTCGAGTGTCTCGCGGGCGATTTTCTGCTGGCGTTCGGGATCGAGATGTTCGAGCGTGCGCATGTTGTGCAGGCGGTCGGCGAGCTTGATGAGAACGACGCGGATGTCGTCGACCATGGCGAGCATCATTTTGCGGAGGTTCTCGGCTTGCGCTTCTTCTCTGGTAGAGAAATCGATTTTGCTGATCTTGGTGACGCCCTCGACAATGTGGGCAACCTGTTCGCCGAATTCCTGGCGGATTTCCACGGTGGTGACCGTGGTGTCTTCGACGGAGTCGTGGAGCAGGCCGGCGGCGATGGAAACGGAATCCATTTTCATGTCGGCGAGAACGTTGCCGACTTCGAGCGGGTGTACGAGGTAGGGCTCGCCGGAGGCGCGGGATTGTCCGGCGTGGTGCTTCTGGGAAAATTCGTAGGCTTTCTTGACGAGGTCGAGGTCGTCGTTGGGACGGTTCTTGCGCAGCTTCCGCATGAGTTCGCGGAAGCGGGTCACCGTGAGCACGTTGGTCGCGATCTGTTCACGCAACGTCGCCATAATCGATTTTAACGCAGGAGAAAGCTATTGCGGCGCCGACTGGGGAGTATGCAACCGGCCGGTAACTTCCCGGCCGCATAGGGCGTAATGACGTACGTTCCAAGTATAGATAGCGTCCGCCTTGGCTTTGAGCGCGCAATGCGCCAGCAGGGCATCGTAGATCCCGCCTCCGACAATGCCCAGACCGGCCGAGGCTTCGATTGCGTCGGCATATTCGGCGGTGCCCAGTGCGATGATGGAAAGCCGCTCGCGTATGCTGCTTACGAACAGCATGGCCTGCTCTCCGCTGATGCGGTGTTTCCCCGGCATCCGAGTCAGCGAGGCATAGACTTCCGCTAGGCTGTGCGCTCCACAACAGCCTGTGGATTTGTCGAATTGTATGAACAAGTCCAGACTGGCCCGATGATGAACGTGGTCTCCGTAGAACACCGGAACCAGCACTGAGGTGTCGAAAAAACCTTTCATTCGCGCTCGCTCGAACCCTCGCCTAGGTTCGCCAAGTCGCGCTCCTCGCGGATTCGCTGCAACAACTCATCCGTGGCCGAGGCGGGCAGAGGCTTGCCCGTGTGAAACACCCAGACGCCGTGTTCCTTAGTGAGCGGTCCCGTCCCGCGGACCGGGCGCAGGGTGATTCGCTCCCCGGCGGTCGCTATTTCCAAGGCGTCTCCGGGTTCCAGACGCAACTCTTCCCGCAGAGGCTTGGGGATCACCACGCGGCCTGCTTTATCAATGATGAGGCGAGCGTTCATATTGGTATCATAATATGGGTGAACCCATCAATCAATACCATTTTCTGGGCTTCTTGCACGCAGGGCTCATTTTGGCGGCGGGTCCCAAGAAAGGCGCAGCGGGCTGGTAGAGTACGAAAAGGAGATACGGGAATGGACCGCATTCTTGTGAGTGGGGTTTCGGGGCCGATTGGGACGGCGTTTCTGGCTTCGTTTGCGGCGCAAGGAACGCGGATTGTGCGGCTGGTGCGGGGACGGCCGCAGAACGCGGCGCAGGTTTCTTGGGATCCTCTGGCTCAATTGTCGTCGTCGGCGGTGTCGGGGTTCGATGCGGTGGTCCACTTGGCCGGGGAGAGCGTGGTGGGACGCTGGACCAACGAAAAGAGGAGTGCGATTCGCGACAGTCGCGTGCTGGGTACGCGCCACCTGACGGCGGCGCTGGCACAGTGCGACGCCAAGCCGCGTGTGTTGGTGTGCGCATCGGCGGTCGGGTTTTATGGAGATCGGGGCGACGAAGTTCTTGGCGAGAAGAGTCCGGCTGGACAGGGATTTCTGCCCGAGGTTTGCCGCGAGTGGGAGGACGCCAGCCGGCTGGCGGCCGAGGCAGGTATCCGCACGGTGAACATACGGATTGGGATGATGCTGAGCGCGAAGGGCGGGGCGCTCGGAAAAATGCTGAAGCCGTTCAAGCTGGGGCTGGGCGGCCGGATCGGATCGGGGCAGCAATGGTGGAGCTGGATTCATGTGGACGACATCGTGGGGGGAATTCATCACGCGATGCGCACGGAGTCGCTCTCTGGGCCGGTGAATTTTGTGGCGCCGAATCCGGTGCGAAACGCGCGGTTTACAAAAGTGTTGGCGTCGGTGCTGGGACGCCCTGCGTTTTTTCGGGTGCCGGAGTTTGCGCTGCGGCTGGCTTTCGGCAAGCAAGCCGCGGAGGAAATGTTACTTGCGAGCCAGAGGGTTGAGCCGGGAAAACTCCTGGCCAGTGGGTATGAGTTCCGCTTTCGCGAGCTGCGGGCGGCGCTGGAGAATCTGGTGGGATAGTCCTCTTGTTCGTTGAAATCACACTTGGATGTGAGTATCATCACATCACGGCTGCTCTTGATCGGCGACACTAAAACAGAATGCTGAAGAAGTCCATTGCGACGGCGCTGCTTGTGGTCATGGTGGCCTGGGCAGAGATGACCCTGGCGCCGATGTTCCTCATGCATGCCGGGCACGTGCATCCAGCGCATGAAATGTCTGAGCACAGGGCCGCTCACCACCACGTCATGCCCGCGGGCCATCCGTGCTGTCCGGGGCTTAGTAAGTCCGAGAATGCGGCTGCGCTTGAGTTTGCTGCCAGCGGCCTGCCTTGCCAGGATGAGCATCGGTGCTGCTTCCGGCAAGGGCCACAGAGCGTACCCGCACCGGTAAGCGCCGGAAACAGATTTTCGCGAGATATCGCCCCGGCGGAGATTGGCGAACTCAACCCGGCGCTGAATGTGGTGCCGCACTTTTCTCCGGCAGCTGCGATTGCGGCTGGTCCTCCACCAGGCCTGCTTGGAATGGTTCTCCGGGTCTAGACTCCTTCCTTTTGATACCTCTTCCTGCGGCCGTCAAGCTGGCCGCACGTCTCAACTGTTCTCATAACTTTTGTTCACAACTTTGATAAGGAGATCTCATGAAATTCAGACTGTTTGCTTTGATCCTGGCCCTGTCGCTGATTGGCTGGGCGCAGGAGACGCCGGCTGCACCGAACTCAACACCGGCACCGCAGGCCAAGGGGTGCTGTCATCATGACGTGGCCGGGAAAGACGGCGAAGGTTGCTGCCATCACGCCGCAGCCGATGCCAAGGATGCCGCAACCTGTTGCAGCAAAGACAAGTGTGAAATGAAAGATGGCAAGTCCTGCTGTGATGGTAAAGACATGAAAGCGGCAATGAAGGAATGCAAGAAAAACGGCTGCTGTGCAGACGGCAAGTGCTGCCCCGAAGGCAAAAGCTGCGGCGAGGCCAAGGGCGACAAAACCGCTATGGGCTGCTGCGGCAGTAAGTGCGAACGCCACCCGCACACGCCAGCGGAGAGTTAGTTCAACCTAGTTACGCCCGCGCCCCGGTCGCTCAACGGCCGGGGCTTTTCTTATGTGTGCCGAGCATGT
>PLIC01000113.1:0-1400 GCA_003139995.1 Candidatus Acidiflorens stordalenmirensis
CGGAGTAACACCGGTGCTATAGGTAAACGAATCGAAACGACCGACGCGCCGAGAGGGGAGATGGCGATGCGGCGAAGCATTTCCTTCACGCTGAATGGCAAGCCGGTGCAACTGACCGTCGACGACGACCGCATGCTGCTCTGGGTGTTGCGTTATGACCTCGGGCTCACCGGCACAAAGTTCGGCTGTGGCACCGCCCTGTGCGGATCTTGCACCGTAATCGTGGACGACGAGGCCATGCGGTCGTGCGTAACCGCGGTCAAAGAGATTGCCGGAAAGCAAGTGCTGACCATCGAGGGTTTGAGCAGGGAGGGGCGTCTGCACCCAATCCAGGAAGCCTTCCTCAATCATCACGCCTTCCAGTGCGGTTACTGCACGCCGGGAATGATTGTCAACGCCTATGCGCTCCTCCTCAAGAAAGCGCACCCAACCCGGGAAGAAATCATCCGGCACCTCGACGACAACCTCTGCCGCTGCGGATCNNGTCAGCCGGCGTGAGTTCCTCCAACTGGCGGGCGCTGGGCTTTTCATCTTCTTCGCCACCGACCCGATGGCCGCCTTCCAGGAACCGTCGCGTCTTCCGGGACGGCCCAGTTACCCTACCGATTTCAACGCCTATCTTCGCATCGCCGGCGATGGCCGAGTTAGCTGTTTCGTCGGCAAGGTGGAATTGGGACAGGGGTCGAAGACCGCTTTAGCACAGCTGGTTGCCGAAGAACTCGACGTCTCTTTCGATTCGGTCGACATGGTCATGGGTGACACCGACCTGTGCCCCTGGGATATGGGCACTTTCGGTTCGCTCACCATTCGGCAGTTCGGACCCGTGTTGCGGGCTGCGGCTGCCGAGGCCCGAGCCGTTTTATTACAAATGGCCGCCGAAAACCTCCAGCTACCCTCAGCGGAACACTTGCGCGTGAAAGATGGCGTGGTGACGTATGCACAGGACGAGCACAAAAGTGTCTCCTACGCCAAGTTGGTTGAGGGTAAGCGGATCGAACGCCATCTCGAAAAGGTGCCCGCGAAGCCGGTCTCGGCATTCACCGTCATCGGCAAAGCGCCTCGGCGCAAAGACGCTCTGGACAAGGTGACGGGCAAAGCCCGGTACGCCGCGGACATGACTCCGCCGGGCACGCTGCACGCGCGCATTCTCAGGCCGCCGGCGCACGGCGCCACCCTGAAGGAGCTCGACACGGCAGCCGCCGAGAAAGTTCCCGGTGCTCGTGTTATCCGCGACGGCGAGATGATTGCCGTGCTTCACGAACAGCCCGACATCGCCGACCGGGCGCTGGGACTCATCCGAGCTCGCTTCGAACCTCCCCAGCCGAGTGAGGATGATCGAACGATTTTCGACCACCTGCTCAAAGCCGCGCCGCCGCTACAAATGGTGGACGAGAAAGGCA
>PLIC01000113.1:1521-33100 GCA_003139995.1 Candidatus Acidiflorens stordalenmirensis
TTCTACGATACCTTCCGTCCGGCCGCAGTCGTGAAAATTCGCTCGGGACTGGACGACGCCGGGAAGCTCCTGCTCTGGGATTACCGCGTGTACTGCGCCGGCGATCGCGAGGCCCGGCCGTTCTATGACATCCCTCATCAACGCACGCAATCGTCCGGCGGGTGGGGCGGTGACAACCCTCCCGGACTGCACCCCTTCGCGGTCGGACCCTGGCGGGCGCCCTCGGTCAATACCAATACCTTTGCCCGCGAATCGCACATCGACACGCTCGCCAGCAAAATGGGACGGGATCCTCTTGAGTTCCGCCTCTCCCACCTGAGCGATCCGCGCATGAGGGGTGTGCTGCTAGCGGCTACTGGGCAGTTCGGCTGGAAGCCGGCGCCGGCACCAAGTGGTCGAGGTTTCGGCCTTGCCTGCGCGATTTACTCGGGCACGTACGTCGCGACTGTGGCCGAGGTCGCGGTCGACAAAAGCACCGGGAATGTAGACGTGAAGCGGGTCGTCTGCGCCCAGGATCAGGGCGTTACTGTGAATCCCGACGGCTCGCGCCAGCAGATGGAAGGCAGTATCACGATGGGCCTGGGTTACGCTCTCGCAGAGGAAGTGCGTTTCAAGGACGGCGCCGTGCTCGACCGCAACTTCGACACTTATCAGATCCCGCGTTTTTCCTGGTTGCCGAGGATCGAGACCATCCTGATCGAGAATCCGGAAACGCCGGCGTCGGGTTGCGGCGAGCCACCGATCGTCACCACGGGAGCGGTTGTGGCCAACGCCATTTTTGACGCCACCGGCGCCCGCCTGCGGCAACTGCCCATGACCCCGGCGCGCCTCAAGGCCGCCTTGCTGCGGGGCTGATGGGATAGGGGAAGACCTCTGCGTCTTTCAAGACGCCCAAGAAACGTGCGGACCGCGTTGCGCCAGACGGGAGCGCGGGATTGGCGGCGGTCGCACCTCCGCTGTGCACCGACCAATAATTCTCAACCGGTGAAATCGCCTTTTTGCAGCAACAATTCCGCCAAAGATGGGGACTGCTCGCAGGAGTTCGAGTTGTCGCATTCATGCCGCAAAACAAAACGCTCATGCAAGGAGCCGAGCGTTTTGCCAAAGCCGAGTCTAGAAGTCTTCCTCTAATCATCGATTCGTTGGACAACCGAGAGAATTTTCCACTCTCCATCCGATTTTGAAAGCGTAACGTAGTCCACCCAACGTGGAGTCACGAGTTTGACGGAAGCTATGTCTCCCGAAACGTCCAGCACACTTATCTGTTCCGTGCGCTCCGCTTGAGGAAGGTAAGTCGGGGCACCGTCGGAGCGTACATCCCGCATCATCTGCGAAGCAGTTTTCTCCCTCATCGGGATATTGCCATGAATCACATGCTTCAGGTAGTGAGGATGCAGTGATTTCTCCATACGATTGGCGTCACCCATGTAGTAGCCCTCGATATAGTCTGTGACAGTGGCACGAATGGCTGCTTCATCGGAGGTCTTCTGCGGCTGTGTGGCGGATACAACATTGAGAAGCAAGAGCGTGAATAGGCCGAAGCCCAATGCGAAGCGTTTCATGTTGGATTCTCTCTCCCGGATGCTCGTTACGAGCTATACGATTATCATGCGGTGCGAGTAGTCGCGCAAATGACACCAAAGTACGTGTCCTACTGAAAAGACGCAGTTTCCAAACACGAGCGGCCACCGTTACTCTGCTTCGCCAATCAGACGACGGGACTCGAACCCGCCCGTCCCTCTCCGACAAATAGCTGCGCAGCCCTTCCCTGCGCTGGTCATCGTTGTTGAAACATCGCCATTGTGCTCATCGACCGGGGTCCTGAGCGTAGTTGAGGACTCTCACAAGCAATTGCGGCGTCGTCAACGGCGTACTTCCTGTAACGCTCACGATTGACCCACGACCTTAAACAAAGGCCGCTGGCATTCTGCTCGTTTTCCAGTAGAGTAATGAGTTACTAAATCACTGGCAGGAACGAGGAACACTCTCAGCGTGAAGATCCGGTTACCAGCATGTCTTTTCCTTCTGACGGCCTTTCTATCGGTTCCACTCTGCGCTCGATCCCACAGCCGTCCCGCCCAGCCAGCTGCGCTCTCGGACCCCGGCTACGTGTTCGCTCTCGCAGCCGCCAACCACTTCCTGCAAGCATGGCAAACGGGAGATCTCGAACACGGCATGGTCCTGCTCAGCGATGGCATTCGCCACTCGCAGAACGCCGACAAAATAGACCAGTTTTTTTCGAATGCGAACGACCGCGCCTTCGAGATCACCCGCGGCCATGGACATTCCGGGCGCTACAGTTTCCCAGTCGTGCTGGTCACGCCTCGAGGATCTTCCCATGTCACACGCCGATTTTCTGAAATAATCCTGATCGACACTGGAAAGGACGACTGGGTGGTAGATAAACTTCCGTAGCCGCAGTCCCTGGAGCTCGCCTTCATGAAGCGTATCCACAAAGTTGCCATTCTCGGCGCGGGCACGATGGGCGCCCGTATCGCAGCGCACTTCGCCAACGCGGGAGTGCCTTCGTTGCTGCTGGACATTTTGCCGTCAGACGCGCCACCGGACGCCGGCAATCCCGCGCGTACCAAAATCGCGGCTGCCGGGCTCTTTGGGGCCAAAAAGTCAAAGCCGGCGGCATTCTTCGAAGTGTCGCTTTCGCGGCTCGTAAGCGTGGGAAATTTCGACGACGACCTGAAACGTCTGGCCGAAGTGGACTGGATTATCGAGGCCATCGTCGAAAATCTCGAAATCAAGCGGACGCTGCTGAAGAAGGTGGAGGCGATCCGCAAGCCGGGCACGATCGTCACCACCAACACCAGCGGACTTCCCGTGGCGAAGATCGCCGAGGGATTTTCCGAAGACTTCCGGCGCTCATGGTTCGGCACACATTTTTTTAATCCACCGCGCTACATGCGACTGCTGGAACTGATCCCCACCCCAGACGCGGACCCCGCGCTGATCGAGGCCGTCACGCGCTTCTGCGACGCGCAACTGGGTAAGGGCGTCGTGCTGGCGAAAGATACTCCCAACTTCATCGGCAATCGCATCGGCACATTTTCGGTGCTCAACGTGATGCGGCTCATGCAGGAAATGGACCTGACCATCGAAGAGATCGACACCCTCACCGGCCAAGCCGTCGGCTGGCCGCGCTCCGCCACCTTCCGCACGATCGATCTGGTGGGCCTCGACATCCTCGGGCACGTGGTCGCGAACATGACCGAGAACGCGCGCGACGAGCGCAGCGAATTGCAGATTCCCGCTTTCTTTCGCCAGATGCTAGAACGCAAGTGGCTGGGCGACAAGACCCAAGGCGGTTTCTACAAGAAGATCAAAAGCGAGGACGGCAAGAACAAGGACAAAGATAAGGACGACGAGCGCCTCGCGCTCGACTGGAAGACGCTCGACTACCATCCGCTGCAGAAGCCGAAATTCGCGGCGCTCGATATGGCGAAAAACATCGAAGAGACGGGAGCGCGCGTGCGAATGTTGCTCGGCCTCAGTAGCGACAGTGGCGGCAGCGCGCCGCAGAAGTCCGATAAAGCGGGCGCTTTTCTTTGGGCTGCTCTCTGCGACCTGTGGACGTATTCCGCCAATCGCATCCCCGAGATTTCCGATTCCGTGGTCGAGATCGATCGCGCCATGCGCCTCGGCTTCAACTGGGAACTCGGCCCCTTCGAACTCTGGGACGCGGCGGGCGTGGAAGCGACCGTCGCTCGCATGAAAAAAGAGGAGCGTCCGGTCGCGGCCAATGTGGAAAAACTGCTTGGCTCCGGTAAGAAGTCCTGGTACACGGATGATCTGAAGACCGCATCAGGCCGATCGTACTTTGATCTCGCGAGCGGTGACTTCAGGCCCGTTGAAGTGCCTGCGGGAGTCTGGTCGGTTGAAGTCGCAAAAAAATCCAACGGCGTGGTCAAGAAAAATTCCGGAGCGTCGCTGGTTGACCTAGGCGATGGTGTGGGCTGCATCGAGTTTCACTCCAAAATGAACGCCCTCGGCGCCGACATTATCTCGCTGATCGCGCAGACGCTGAAGCCGGGCGGAGCGGGCGATGGCTTCGACGCCTTCGTCATCGCCAACGACGCGCAGAATTTCTCCGTCGGCGCCAACCTGATGCTGCTGCTCATGTCCGTCCAGGAGGAAGAGTGGGACGACGTTGACCTCGCCATCCGTCAGTTTCAAGGCATGACGCAGGCCATCAAATTTTCGCCAAAGCCCGTGGTGATCGCGCCCTTCGGACTCACGCTCGGCGGCGGTTGCGAAATCTCACTGCACGCCGCCGCTCGCCAACCCCACGCCGAGCTCTACATGGGACTGGTCGAGGTCGGAGTCGGCCTGCTTCCCGGCGGCGGCGGCTGCAAGGAAATGCTGCTGCGCGCGCTCGACAGCGCAGCTTCTATTCGTCCCGATGGCCGTGGCGAATCGGTTGAGCTGATGGAGGCGATGAAGAAAATCTTCGAAACCATCGCGACGGCTAAGGTCTCCACTTCGGCGGACGAAGCCCGCGGACTGGGGTTCCTGTCGAGTTCCGACCGCATCACCATGAACCGCGAGCGCGTTCTCTCCGACGCCAAAGCGCGCGCGCTGGAACTGGTGCGCGCGGGCTATGAGCCTCCGGTGATGCGTACCGACATTCCCGGCCCCGGCGAAAACATCTTCGCCACGCTAAAAATGGGCGTCTATCTGATGCGGCAAGCCGACTACATCAGCGATCACGAGCTGAAGTTAGGCACGAAAATCGCCGAAGTACTCTGCGGCGGAAACGTCACGCCCGGCACGCTCGTCAGCGAACAATATTTGCTCGACCTGGAGCGCGAGGCGTTTAAGTCTCTGTGCGGCGAAAAGAAAACGCAGGAAAGAATTCAGTTCACGCTGAAGACCGGTAAGACGCTGAGGAACTAAGAAGCGGGCGGTCTGGAGACATTCCATTCTCTTCCCGTGCCCGCTTCCGGCGTACGGAACGCAGCGCCATTCGATTCACTTTGAAAGCGCCCGGTCCAGCGAGAACGCGCCAGCCCCTCGCAACAACAGCGCCGCGGCCATGGCAAGCACCAGCAGATGGTATTCGATTCCCTCGCCTTTCTGCGTGCCCATCCAGTTCATGAAGAAGCCGTTCGCCAGGTGGACCATGAAGATCGCGCCGATCATCAGGCCGACGATGCCGAGAGAGGCGATGCGAGTCAGCAATCCGACAATCAGACCCAGCCCGCCAAAGAACTCGGTGCAAATAATCAGAAGTGCGACGGCAGCGGGCATTCCCATCTGAGTAAACGATGCCATGGTGCCGTGAAAACCAAAGCCTCCAAACCAGCCCAGCATTTTTTGCGCTCCATGCGCGAAGAACACCACTCCCAGAACCAACCGCAAAATAGTAAAGCTCACGTCGCTGGTCGTATTCATCAGCCGCTTTAGCATTGCTTCCTCCTGGCAGGATCTATCATCCTGCAATTGTCGTTATAACAACATTTCACTTCGGTTCCCTTCCCGGCGCAATGATCCACTCTCCCCGGCGGCGCAACTCACCAGCCGGACTTCCCCGAGAAAACAAACCGCGTCCCGAATGCAAGGTATAATTTTACGATTAGACTTCGCAAAGGATGGTACAAACAAAAATGTCCGCAGGCAATGGTATAAACGGCGATGGTTTGGATGCGGTTCTCAAACCGCGGGCAGAGTGGCTGGCGAAGCGGAAGGCCGAAAACACAGACGGCAACTTTTCGCAGATGCATTACGCGCGCCAGGGTGCGATCACCGACGAGATGCAATACATCGCTTACCGCGAGAAGATCGCGCCGGAACTGGTGCGCGATGAAGTCGCTCGCGGCCGCATGATCGTCCCGGCGAACATCAACCATCCCGAACTGGAGCCAATGGCGATCGGCGTGGCGTCGCTGTGCAAGATCAACGCCAACATCGGGAATTCGGCCGTCACTTCGAACGTCGAAGAAGAGCTCAAGAAGCTGCACACCGCCGTCCACTACGGCGCCGACACCGTGATGGACCTCTCGACCGGCGGCGATATTCACGCCATTCGCGAAGCTATCATCCGGCATTCGCCCGTCCCCATCGGAACCGTGCCGATTTATGAAGCCATCTCGCGCGTCAAGCGCGTCGAAGATCTCACGGCCAGCGTGATGCTCGAAGTGATCGAAGAGCAGGCGCAGCAAGGCGTGGATTATATGACCATCCACGCGGGCGTGCTCATTCAATATGTGCCCATGGTTTCGAAGCGCATCACCGGAATCGTCAGCCGCGGCGGCGCGATTCTGGCGCAGTGGATGACTCACCACCACAAGCAGAATTTCCTCTACGATTGCTTCGAGGACATCTGCAAGATTTTTGCCAAGTACGACGTGACCTTCTCGCTCGGCGACGGCCTGCGTCCCGGCTGCCTCGCCGACGCGAGTGATGAAGCGCAGTTCGCCGAACTAAAAACCCTGGGCGAACTCACTCGCATCGCCTGGAAGCACGATGTGCAAGTCATGATCGAAGGCCCGGGCCACATTCCGATGCACAAGATCAAGGAGCAAGTCGATCTTGAAAACGAGTGGTGCGACGAGGCTCCGTTCTACACCCTGGGGCCGCTCGTCACCGACATTGCTCCCGGCTACGACCACATCACGTCCGCCATTGGAGCGGCAATGATTGGATGGTATGGCGCGTCGATGCTCTGCTACGTCACGCCGAAAGAACATCTCGGCCTGCCCAACGAAAAAGATGTGAAAGACGGAATCATCGCCTACAAGATCGCCGCCCACGCTGCCGACATAGCCCGCCAGCGTCCCGGAGCGCGCGACCGCGACGACGCCCTGAGTTATGCCCGCTATAAGTTCGATTGGGAAAAGCAGTTTGAACTTTCACTCGATCCCGAGACCGCCCGCTCCATGCACGACGAAACTCTGCCGCAGGAACAATATAAGTCAGCCGCCTTCTGCTCCATGTGCGGCCCGAAGTTCTGCTCCATGAATTACTCCAGCAAAGTGGACGAATACAACAAGCACGTTCACGGGCTGGAGAAGAAAGACTACTCGGGGTTAGTGGACAAGCTGGTTACGATCAAGTAGCTCGCGTAAGAACGGCCGCTGTGCTTGTGGAGCGAAGGGCGTCTCGCCCGTCCACGGTCAACTCGCGGAATAGCCGAGCCGTAAGTGCGATTTGTATCAGGGCACACCCTCAGGTGTGCCAACACCCCCGCCCAAGCGGAGCTTGGACGGGAACCCTCAGAATTCAAATGATTGCGATAGGCCGGGCCGCCGGCACCATCATACTTCAGGCCTCCGCCCGGGACATTTCTTGCTGCCCATGCCGCATCGATGGGAAGACCTGCTTTCTCAATTCTTCATTGGAGGTAACCTCATGAAATTTGCTGGAGCGGTTCTACTGACTGTTCTCTTGCTGGCATCGGCAACTACGTTCTTGACCGCCTTTAGCCAGGAGGAATCTGTGTCGCAGTTCGCAGCACCGGAGAAGGTCAATGTGGCTGTCAAATGGGACAAGGTTATAACGGTTTCGAAGTCCACTCCTACACTCCAAGTGGTCGTCAATCCACCCTTGCGCCGGGGCACGAAGATTCACGATCGTGTCTTTCAGGCTCTGCATGAGTTGGGATCTGACTTCGTTCGCTACGTACCTTGGCTGCCTTACCCCAAGCTCGGTGTTGCCGAACTCGATCCTCCCAAGGATGGAAAGACGTCGTGGGACTTCTCACTGATTGATCCCCTGATGGAAGACTTGATGAATGCCCAAACCGGGCACTCGGTGATCATCAATTTCAGCACAATTCCCCAGTGGATGTTCAAGACCGACAAGCCCGTGGTTTATCCCAGCGATCCCGACCAGGTAACCTGGAACTACGAGCAGGGAACGGAGTTCCGCGATCCCAGTCTGGAGGAAGTGGGGGAGTACTACGCGCGCCTGGTGAGCTGGTACACGCAGGGCGGATTCACGGATGAATTCGGGAAGCGCCACGACTCCGGTCATCACTACAAGATCGATTATTGGGAAGTTCTCAACGAAGTCGATGGCGAACACAGTATGACGCCCCAGACTTACACGCGAGTCTACGACGCCATTGTGGAGGCCATCCACCGCGCCGATCCGAAGATTACGTGCGTGGGGATGGGGCTGGGCGGTGAACCCAGGGAATTCATCGAATACTTCCTGGATCACAAGAATCACAAGCCCGGCATCCCCCTTGCGATGATTTCCTATCATTTCTATGCCGTGCCGAGCTCGGACGAGACGCCGGAAGTCATGGAGCACACCTACTGGGAGCAGGCGGATCGTTTTCTGAACGTGGTTAGCTATATCCAGGGGATCCGCGAGCGGCTGTCGCCCGAAACCCAGACCGATGCGGACGAGTTGGGTTCGATCTCCGCTGAGGACGCCCAACAGGACAAACCGGGCCACGTCTTCAAGCCGATTCCCAACTCCTACTGGAACCTCTGCGGGAGTATGTACGCCTACCTTTACGTCGAGCTTGCCAATCGAGGCGTTGAGGTTGCGGGCGAATCTCAGTTGGTGGGCTACCCCACGCAGTTCCCGAGCGTGTCCATGGTGGATTGGGAAACCGGCCAGCCGAATGCTCGCTTCTGGGTACTGAAGGTGCTGCACGATAACTTTGGCCCGGGTGACAAGCTAGTGGATACCGACTCCAGCGTTCCCTATGTTTACGCGCAGGCTTTTGTGACGCCCGAGGGCAAGCGCAAGATCCTGTTATTGAACAAGCGAAACCGCGCATTTGATGTAGCGCTGCCGGGGGCGGAGGGAGCGCAAGTTCAGATTGTGGATCAGGCGACCAGCTTCCAGCCGCCGGCTTCCAGCACGCTGACGGGTAATCAGATTACCCTGGGCGGATTCGCCGTTGCCGCTGTGACTCTTGCGAAATGAAGCGGACACGTCGTGCAGCGGGTGGGCGGGTGGCCTGCCCCACTCATCGCGTTCTTTGCGATGAATGGGATGCCGCTCGTTGTCACTTCTGCAATCTGACGCCCGACCTTTTTCATCACAAACCAGCTGTGTCCCGCATCACAGACTTCCAATCCGCAGTGCGCGACAATTGAGATCTGATTGGGGCAGCGAAGAGGAGTGCCGGTCTCCCAAAACGGCCCTCGAAGCTGCCCCAAAACCATTTTCAGCGCTCTTTGGGCAGTTAAGTCCTTATTTCGGAATACTTTGATTTAAGTCCTTTAAAATCAAAGACCGAGTCGGATTTTTCCCTCCAACTCTATGATTCCAATAGCGAGGGGGGGAGGGGGGTACCAGTACTAAACAGTAACGAGCCGCGAAATGAGTGTAGAATGGCGGGCTATCTGTGAAGCCAAAAAGGAGATTCCGGTTCCGATGTCCAAGTATGAAGAACTGCTGGAAGAATTTGAGACATACGGCCGTTCCGCGGCTGGGGTGAAGTCTGTCATTCTTATGCAGTACATCTCCCAGCGCCTCCATGAAGGGATGGCACGCTACAACTGGGTTGGCTTTTATTTGATGGAAGTTTCCACTTTCAAAACTCTGGTGTTGGGACCTTACGTCGGCAGCTTTATGCCTACGCTGCGTATCCCGCTCGACAAAGGATTGTGCGGAGCTGCGGCCACTTCCGGGGAAACCGTGGTGGTCAATAATGTTGGGGCCGATCCTCGCTACCTCGGGTCGGATATCGTGAAATCCAATATTGTGGTGCCGATCTTCGTGAAGAAGAGGCTGGTGGCCGAGTTGGATATCGAGAGTTACTTTGCGGACACCTTCACTGCACCAGAGCAGAAATTTATCGAGTCCTGCGCCGCCCTGGTCGGCCGGTGTATGGAAAAAGAGGCGTTAGCAGCGGCGGGAAACTCGGGCACTTCGAACTAGGGGGCACGGGTGATCGCGGGTCGCCGGCTCGACTGCTTCTGAGTGGTTTCCCGCCTAAGACGGTATTCACCCTCTAAAGTCGGCTGCGCCGTTCCATACCAACTGCACCGCAATCGCCAAAATCAGAAATCCGAAAATGCGGTTGATCGCGCCCATGACGCCGGGTCCGAGGCGCTTGACGAACGGACCTCCCAGACACAGGAATAGATAAACGGTCAGGCCGAGCGCAACGATTCCGATCACCATGCCCAGGTAAGAAAGGAAGTGGTCGGCGTGGGCGGCAAGTCCCATGACGACGCCGATCGAGCCCGGCCCAGACAGCATCGGCATAGCCATGGGCGTGAGCGAAATGTCTTGCTTGGTCAGCGCCTCGCTGCTTTCCTCCATCGTCATGCGGCTGGAACCCGTCACCATGCCCCATGCCGTATTCGCCACGATCAACCCGCCAGCGATTTTCAATACCGGCAGCGAAATCCCAAAGAAGTTGAGGACGAACCGGCCAAGGAGCATGAAGGTGACCAGGATCGCGATCACATAAAGGGCGGTCTTCAACGCGGTGTGACGGCGCTCTTCCGGCGAGAAGCCGGCGGTAAGACTGAAGAATATCGGAATGCCGCCCAGCGGGTTGACGATGGGGAAAAGCGCGAGGAAAGTCGCCGTCGCTGCGGTGGGCAGGTCGAAAAGCACGTGCTGGATGGCCATCTGCGGGTTCATCGTCTCTGTGCAGGCCCGGGGAAATTCGAGTATACCTCGCGCGGCGAAGCCGGCCGCTGGTCTCGTCGGGAGCAGGAGCATCTGTCTTGGGAATTGCTAGTTCGAGTTCGAGGGGTGCTTGACGCCGGAGTCCTGCTTGGCCGCTTTCGGAGCTGGGTTGTTGTTGAGATAGGTAACGGTATTCGCTGCGACCGCGCCGCCATGCTTGCGCGAACTCGGATGCCGGCGAGCTAAACCTTGCGCCCGTTTGGCTTTCGAGGCAGCTTCGTCGAAAGCACGCTTGTCCAAATAGGTGACGGTGTCGCGCGCGATCAAGTCGTCACCGTGCCTGCTTGGGATCCCAGTGCTGGCGGCCGAAGTTCCTGCAGCGGCAGCGTCGGTCTTCGCGACTGGCGATTCTTTCGGCGCGTGGCCGGAATTCCCTTCCGATTTTATGGCTGGCGGCGACACTGCCACGGCTGAGAATTGTCCCGAATCTTTTTCGGGACCCGCGGCGCTCAACAAGTTCATATTGGCTGACGCCGCCGCGACTTTCTCCGCCGGTGTTCCTCCGGAACTCTGCGCGGAAGCTTTGCGGGTCCGGCTCAGGCCGAACCCGAGAACCAGGGCCAGCAGCGCCAGACTGGCAAAAATCAGAGCAGCGCGCCAGCGCCATGCCGCAAAGCGATCGCGCCATTGCGGCTCGCGCACTAGCGGGATTATCGTCGGCTGGGCAATCGTCGGCTGGGCAATCGGCGGGACAATCTTTGAAGCCTCTGCCGCAAAATGACTCGGCGGTTCCAACGGCAGCGATGGCTCTTGCCCCACCGGCGAGATCAGACGCGCGCCTTCTTCTGGATCGAGTTCGGGATCGAGCAGAACTTCGGCCGCCGGGGAAACAGTCTTGGGCGCCAGTTGCGGAACTTCCGCAGGCGGCTCCACATTTTCGATGCTTGGCTCGGCGTTGAAGCTGGCAGGCTGCTCCGGAAAGTGAACCGCTTCACCAGGCTCCGGAGGCCTGCGAATGAAGTCCACCATCGGCGTTTTCAAATGATGCACAAATTCAAGCGAAGCCGACCGCTCGCCATCGTGTGCTTCCACGCTCGCGATCAACTGATCCCCGGGACCGGCATCGACCCGCAATTCCAGATCGGCAATATTGTCGGGGATCGAGTCGGGAGAAACGATTTCGACGGCGTAGCCGCGAGCAAGGAGATCCAGCGCCAGTTCTCGCGAGCACGCCTGAGATCGCGTAATGATTCTTGCCAGTGCCATAACTCGTTCCGCCTCGGCGTTACCCTGCCGCACGGTTGAGGCGGAGCCCTCTTGCCGCGGTTAGCGGTATTGTTCCAGAACCAGAACGGCTCGGTTCAAGGCAGCCGCCAGCGCAGCGATTTGTTGTTCGGTCCGGCGAAGATCGCCCCGATCGATCGCCTCGTTCACCCCAGGAATAACAATTGCTGCATATCCTGTGTACTGTCCTGGGGCGTAAATGGCATGGTGAAACCACGGACGGTTAGGTAACCCCTCTGGAATCAACATCGCCCGCTCTGCTTCCCGTAGTTTAACATTCATGCGATCCGGCGCTGCAGGTATTTTCCGCTGCTTTTGCAGCATTTTTGCGCCCACTTCCTGCAGGTGGCGCGCACCTTCCAAGGCTGCCGAGAAGTCCGGCGCCTTTTCTCCGAAGCGATCTTTACTTTTGTTCCTGGCAGCGTCGAGGTAGACCAGAATTTCCTTTCCGTAGTTCTCGTAATCATAGGGAAGCACGTCGGCGCTCGACATGCGCAGGACTTCCAAACCGTAAATGCGGGCCATCTCTTGCTCGTAGCGGAAGTCGGGATCGCCGAATTTCTTGAACCAGGCGAAGTTATCGAACACCGAGTGATACACACCATAATCGCCGGTCGAACCGATGTCGGTGGAAGGCACACCCAGATGCTGCAGGAACACCGTGTAGTCGGAACCGCTGCCCAGATCGCCTACTGGCACATCGTTGTGCATTGCCGCCGGCGGCGGGCGGTAGGTGCTGGTCTCCTGCGGACGGGAGTTCTCCGCATTCGACTGGCTCGCCTTTTTCCACGCGTCGTACACGCTTCCGCCTTCCGGCGAAGGCACCGCCTTCGCGATCTCGCGAATAAATTCTTTCAAACTGGGCGAGCCTGAAGCTCCGAACTTCTTGCCGGATACGGCCACGTCCATGTTGAAATAAGCAGCAGCGTTCCCGAGTTCCTGCGAATGATCTTCGCCCCACTCGGTGGAACCGATCAGTCCTTCCTCTTCCGCGTCCCAGCTTCCAATCACAATCGTTCGCTTGGGCGTCCAGCCCGACTTCAGCAGTTCGCCCAGCCCGTGCGCCGTTTCCAGCATCGCCGCCGTGCCGCTGTTCGGATCTACCGCTCCATACACCCAGGCATCGCGATGATTGCCCGCCACCACCCACTCATCGGGCGATGACGCTCCCTGAACTGTGCCAATGACATCCCAAATGGTGCGGAGCTGGTAGTCCTGCTTAAGGTGCATCTTCACTTTCGCGGGGCCTGGACCAACGTGGTAAGTAAACGGCAGCGCCCCCTGCCACTCGCGCGGCGAGAGCGGCCCGCCGAGGTGCTCGAGAATCGGCGAAGCATCGGCGTAAGAAAGCGGAGTCACGGGAATCTTCGGCAACTGCTCAGACTCGGCGGGAGACACGCGCTTCGAATCCGGCAAAGCAGGAGTGGACGCCACGCCCGGTGTGGTCGGGTCTCCGGGAAACTGGAACATGAATCCGACCGATCCCCGCTGCACCCCGCTCGCCGGGCGCCACGGCCCTTTCGGATATGCGTCGCCGCGGTAGTAGCCATCGTCTTTCGGGTCGGAATAAATAATGACTCCCGCCGCGCCGCGTTCCTGCGCCACGAACACTTTCACGCCACGGAAATTCTCGCCGTAACGGACGATCACGATTTTTCCGCGCACATCGACGTTCATCTGCTTGAGCTTGTCAAAGTCATCCGGCGTGCCGTAGTTCGCATAGATAACTTCCGCCTCGGCGTCGCCCGAGGGCGACATGCCGTTGTAAGGCATCACGACGCGCGGATCGTCCTGAAATGGATCGCCGTCGACATGCTCGCGCCGCGGCCCATGCATCTCCACTCCGGGCGGCGCGGTCATGTCGACACGAATCTCCGCGGGATAGTTGAGCCACACTTTGTATTCGACAATTTCGGTGTCGAGTCCAGCCTCGCGAAACTTCTTCGCCACGTACTCGGCGGTCGCTTTGTCCTCGGGAGATCCGGCGATGTGCGGCGCTTGCGTCAAAATGCGCAGATGCTCTTCCGCCAGCTTGGGATCGGGCACAGCCATGAACTTCTTTTCGACTTCCTGCTCGCCGGCCGCATCCCGGAACCCGCTGATGGCCCCGCTTCCCAACTGCTCCTTATTCTTGCCGGCATGGTCAAAGGCCGGCAAGTTCGAACCGACCAGCACGAAGAAAAGAACCGCACCCGAGAAAAGTTTCATGAAGCTCCTCGTCAAAAACACCGGCAAAACGAAGATTGTACCGCGTTACACTAAAGAGCGATAAGCAAGTCGCCAGAGGCGCGATTCTCGGATCGGGAAGTAATTGATTTGTAATTCGTAATTTGAAGCCGACTCATAATGAACCGAAGGAGCAAACTGCCGGGACACTCAGCGGCTGAAGCCCGCGTCTTTATTGGCTCTGGACGGCACCCTTCGGCTTCGCTGAGGGCAGGCTCTGAAGCCGTGTCCTTCCCAAAACGATTTATGAGATAGCTTCTTGTAATTTAACGGCGTCGGGTTTCAAATTACCAGTTACAAATCACAAATTACAAATTAACGACAAATTTCCTATGTCCGCAGAAAAATCGTTCCATATGTCTCCTGAGGAGTTCCGCCGCCAGGGCCACGCCGTCGTGGACTGGATCGCCGACTACCAGTCCCGCATTGAAAGCTTCCCGGTTCTGTCACGCGCGCAGCCGGGAGAAATCCGCTCGAAGCTGCCGCCAAAAGCGCCGGAGCACGGCGAAGCCTTCGACCAGATTCTTGGCGACATCGAGCGTGTCATTCTTCCCGGCATCACGCACTGGCAGTCACCCAACTTCTACGCCTACTTTCCGGCGAATGCCTCTGGGCCCGCGATTCTGGGCGATCTGCTTTCTTCCGGACTCGGCGTGCAAGGCATGCTCTGGTCCACCAGTCCGGCCTGCACAGAACTTGAAACGCACGTGCTCGATTGGCTGGTGCCCATGCTGGGCCTGCCGGAAAAATTTCTTTCGGCCAGCGGCGGAGGCGGTGTGATTCAGGACACCGCGTCCAGCGCCTCGCTCTGCGCTCTTCTCGCCGCCCGCGAACGTGCGACTCAATTCATGAGCAACCGCAAAGGCTGCGATGGACGCCTGGTCGCCTATTGCTCCACGCAAACGCATTCCTCCGTCGAAAAGGCAATGAAGATCGCCGGCATGGGTTCGGACAACCTGCGCCACATCGAAGTGGACAAGAATTTCGCCATGCGCCCCGAAGCGCTGGCAGGCCAAATCGAGTCCGATATTCAAGCGGGCATGGTTCCATGCTTTGTCTGCGCAACCGTGGGCACGACATCTTCTTGCGCAATCGATCCCGTCCGCGAAATTGCTGGCATTTGCCGCGACCACAATCTCTGGCTGCACGTGGATTCCGCCATGAGCGGCACGGCCGCGCTCTGCCCGGAATTCCGCTTCATCAACGATGGCGTGGAATTCGCCGACAGCTACACCTTCAACCCGCACAAATGGATGTTCACCAACTTCGATTGCAATTGCTTCTACGTCGCCGACCGGAAGCACTTGATCCAAACGCTATCGATTCTGCCGGAGTACCTGCGCAACCAGGCAACGGAATCCGGCGCGGTTATTGACTATCGCGACTGGCACATCCAACTTGGGCGCCGCTTTCGCTCGCTCAAGCTTTGGTTTGTGATCCGGCACTACGGGATCGAAGGCCTGCAGCACCACATTCGCGAACACGTGCGCCTGGCGCAGCAATTCGTCGCCTGGGTGCGCAACGATTCGCGCTTCGAACTCGCCGCGCCCGCCCTGCTCAACCTCGTCTGCTTCCGTTTGCGCTCGGGAGATCGGGCCAATCAACTCCTGATGGACCGGCTGAATGGCAGTGGAGACCTGTACCTCACTCACACCAAGCTCGATGGCAAACTCACCCTCCGGCTCTGCGTCGGCCAAACCAACACGCAAGCCCGCCATGTGGAACGCGCCTGGCAGCGAATCCAGCAAGAGACTGGAAAGCTGGGGAATTCCTGATACCGTGTCGGCTAAGATGAGCGCTATGGCGCGGGAAATTTCAGCGGGCGGCGTTGTGCTTCGGCAGATTTCTGGAGTCTGGCACGTCGCCCTGATTGAGCCGCAGAAAGATGAGCCGCAGAAAGAAGCTCCCAAGCCTGCTCCCAAACTGGCAAAGACGCTGCGCCAGCGCAGCCCCGCCGTGTTCGCCCTCCCCAAGGGGCTGGTGGACGCGGGCGAAAAACCGCAGGCTGCCGCAGTACGGGAAGTGCGCGAAGAGACCGGCATCGTGGCCGAGCCGGTCACCAAACTCTCCGATAACAAATACGTCTACGTCCGCACCTGGGGCGATGGCAAACGAGTCTTCAAAGTCGTGAGTTTCTATCTGATGCGTTATGTGTCCGGAGAAATCGACAACCTCACTCCCGACATGCGGATCGAAGTCAAGCGAGCGCTCTGGGTGCCTCTCGCCGACGCAGCCAGCCAGCTTGCCTACAGCAACGAGCGCAAGGTGCTTCGCCAGGCACAGGATTACCTTGAAACACGAGGGTTCTAGTACCGTGAAATAGCTCATTTCTGGCGGAAATTTGGCGCCCAGATTCTTTCTCGGCCTGACTGTAATAATCCGGCCTGGCCTACGTCTTTACTTATGAAAGAGATGTACAGGAGGCGTAGCCTGTTGAACGTACTGGAGGAACCGGCAATCGCGATTCCGGACGAACTCGAGCGAGCTTTTCGGGTTCACCACGGCCTTGTGTTCCGGACGGCCTACCGGATCACGGGCAATGCCGGGGACGCGGAAGATGTGTTGCAGACCATTTTTCTGCGACTGCTGCGCCGGGGCCGGAACGCCGATACGCTCGAAAACCCCGAAAGTTACCTGCGCCGGGCCGCGATCAACGCGGCTCTGGACGTGGTCCGATCGCGACAAGCCGACCATACGGTCCCATTGCCTGAAGAGCCTTCCGGCCTGATGCAGACCGAACCGGCGCCAGCCGATGTCTCCGGCCTCCGGCAGGCCTTGACCCGTGCCCTGGCTCAGTTAAAGCCGCGGCCGGCGGAGATCTTTGCGCTGCGCTTCCTCGAGGGCCTCAGCAATCCGCAGATTGCGCAAACCCTCGGCATTTCACAAGTGCTGGTGGCGGTTATCGTACATCGCACTCGTCAACAGCTCCGCAAGGAGCTTCGTCCGTACCTAGGAGACAGATCATGAAGGATCAGAAATTCGACCGGCTACTCTCTGAGATTCGAAACGAACACGTGGACGACCAGGTGGTTTCCCAGGCTGGCGAGCGCGTCTGGAGTTCGATCGCTGGTTCTGCAACTGCCGAACTCAACATGCACAAGCTGCGGAGCTGTGAGGATTTCCAGACGCTCATCCCGGCGTATTTTGGCGGGAATCTGCCCGAGGCTCGCAGGTTGCTGTTCGAAGATCACGTGCACCAGTGTGTCGCGTGCCGGCACTCCGTCGAACAGGCCCGCAAAGGCGAACTGCGGCCGGCGTGGCAACCGAGAATGGCGCCTCGCGGTTTTCCGGTGCGGCGGTGGGCTATGGGTGCAGCCGCGGTCATCGTCGTAGGAGTTGCGGCGCTCGCGCTGCTCAACGGTCTTTTCCCGGGCCAGCACGCCATCCGCGGGGCTGTCCAGAATGTGGACGGCTCATTGTATGCCGTTTCTGACCAGCAAGTGCGCGTGATCCCGGCAGGCTACCAGATCCGGAATGGAGATGAGATCCGTACGGCAAAGGGTTCGAATGCAGTGCTTCGGCTGCTCGATGGATCGCTGGTTGAGATGGATGAACGCTCCGACATTTCGGTGTCTCGCGAATGGAGAGGAACCACGATCCATTTGGACGGTGGCCATATCATCGTGCAGGCCGCGAAGCAGCGTACTGGCCGCCTTTATGTCGCCACCGACGATTGCCTGGTATCGGTAAAAGGGACAATCTTTTCCGTCAACCACGGGACCAAGGGGTCTCGCGTGGCGGTAATCGAAGGCGTGGTTCGAGTGGCCTATGGCGAGCGGACCACCGAATTGCGCGCCGGCGACGAAGAGACCTCCAGCTCCAGCGTCTCCAAAGTCCCCATCCAAAACGAGATTGCCTGGAGCCGCAATTCCGCGAAATACCTTGCACTCCTGGGAGATTTTGCAGTCCTGCAAAAGCAGTTTGAGGCGATTCCGGGACCGGGGTTGCGTTACAGCTCCGACCTTCTGCCCTACGTTCCAGATCATACGGTCGTCTATGCCGCGATTCCCAATCTGGCGGCCACTCTCGGCGAAGCCAGCCAGCTTTTTCAGGAACGGTTGCAGCAAAGCCCGGCGCTGCACAGCTGGTGGCGAGAGCAGCAGGGCGGAAAGACGCCGAAACTCGACGACGTGATCGACCAGTTGAAAACCTTCAGCAGCTATCTGGGAGACGAGATCGTATTCGCGGTGGCGAAAGATGGCCCGGCGTACAGTGCGCCCGTCGTGCTCGCCAGGGTCCGGCAGCCCGGGCTGGAGACCTTCCTGCAAAGTGAGACAAGACAGCTCAATACAAATCGTACCCAAGCTGCACTTCAGGTTGTGCGGGACCCCTGGGCTGTATCGTCCTCGCCGGGCCGGCCTTTCTTGGTTTATCTGAACAACGACATGCTCGTCGCGAGTCCGGATGTCGCAGAGCTGCAGCGCGCAGCGACGCGAATGCAACAGTCCAGTGCCAGTCATTTCACCGAAACGCCGCTCTATCAGCAGGTGGTCCGGTCCTACCAACAGGGTGCAGGCTGGCTCTTCTGTGCGGATATGGAACAAATTGTCGCGCAAAACGTACATGATGGCAGTAACAACCAGCTACCTCCGGGAATAGGGGACGTCCGATACCTGATGATGGAACGTCGCGAAGTCGGAGGTAAGACGGAAAATCGCGCCGCGCTGACGTTCGCATCTGAGCGGCGTGGCGTGGCGTCCTGGCTGGCCGCACCCGCTTCCATGGGTGCGTTGGAGTTCATTTCGCCCGACGCGAGCATGGTGACTTCGGTGGTCATCAAGAGCCCCAGGAGTATCGTGGAAGAGCTGTTCCAGACGATCGGCAGCAGCGACTCGAACTTCCCTCGGGAGCTGTCGGAGTTCGAAGCGAAGACCGGTGTGAGCGTGCTCGATGACATCACCGCGCCCCTTGGCGGTGAGGTAACTATCGCGTTCGATGGCCCGGTGCTGCCAACGCCAAGGTGGAAGGTAGCTTTCGAAGTGTATGACCCAGCGACCTTGCAGTCGACCATCGCCAAACTGGTCGACAGTTTCAATCGAGAGACAACCCAGCCGGATGGCTCGCTCCAGCTCACGAAGCAGCAGATTGGTTCCCAGACCTATTTCATCCTGCGCAACCAGAAACAACCGAATTCTGAGATCGACTACACTTTCGTGGACAGTTACCTCATTGCGGCGCCAGACATTGGCACGCTCTCCCGAGCCATTCAGGACCGCCAGGCTGGCTATACTCTGACGCATTCACCAACCTTTCAGGCGCTTCTGCCCAGTGACGGATACACGAATTTCTCGGCGATCTTCTATCACAACATAGGTCCGGTTGTGGGCCCGTTAGTAGAACAGATCAAAGCAGTCGGAACGCTCACACCGCAGCAACAACAGTCCATTGCTGCGCTTCAGGCAAACACTGCGCCGGGCTTGATCTACGTCTATGGCGAGCCCGACAGAATCGTGGTCGCAAGTAACACTGGCTTCATGGGCTTCGACCTCGGTACTCTTATGACGATGGGCCACGGCGGCCCATTTCTACCGCAGATGTTTCTGGGGGGAGCCATAAGTCATCCCGGCTCGACCCAGTAGTCCATGAGTACGGCGATCCAACGCGGAGCGGCAGCTGGGACGAATCAGCAGACCGCTGCTGCTCCGCAAACGCCGATCATTGAGCTGCAGGGACTCTCCGTCCGGTTCGGCAGCCGAGAAATCCTGACGAAACTGACCTGTTCTCTGCACGGGCGCGCGATTGGCTTGCTTGGTCCAAACGGCGCTGGCAAGTCCACCCTGATCAATACCCTTCTGGGCTTCTACACGCCTTTTTCCGGGTCTGCCCGCGTACTGGGACACGACATCCGGACGGATACCAGGGGAATCCGCAGTCTGGCCGGCTACATGCCCGAGAATGAGGCCTTCATCTCGAAAATGAGCGCGGTTTCCTTTGTTCAAATGATGGCGGAGCTTTCCGGCTTGCCTCCGTCGGCGGCACTCGAACGCGCGCACGAAGCCCTGTTCTCTGTCGGATTGGCCGAGGCGCGGTATCGTGAGCTGGGAACCTATTCGCTCGGCATGAGACAGTTGGCGAAGTTGGCCCAGGCGATCGTCCACGGACCCAAGCTGTTGATTCTTGACGAGCCCACCAACGGTCTCGATCCGTCCGCACGGCAACGTATGATCCGCATGATCCGCGACATCCGCGACAGCAAGCAGTCGCAGATCGTGCTGTGCTCGCATCTTCTGCGCGATGTCGAAGATACCTGCGAAGAGGTGTTGATCCTCAACCAGGGCCGGATTGCGCATTACTCGAACCTGGAGGAAGAGCGCAAGGCAAACAAGAGATTCCTGGAGCTGGAAGTTTACGGCGCCAACGGCGATTTCACCGAAGCAGTCGAAAAGCTTGGCTGCGAGTGTGCCACGACAGCGAATCGGCTGAAAATGATCCTTGCCGACGGGGTCGAGATTCGTGACATTTATCGCATCGCCGCGGAACGCGATGTGCGGATCCGCCGGCTCAATTTTCGCCGCGATACTTTGGAGGACATTTTCCTGAAAGCGATGGAGAGTTGATATGCAGTATCTGAAATCGAGGCGTTTGGAGAGCTATCGTGGCGGTTTATAGGCGCAGTTACACGTCGTACTCTGGCGCGCTTACTCCGGCGTGGTCGCGTTGCCTGGTTCTCTTTCGCTATTCCAGGAGAAATTTGTTCCGCTCGAAGCTTCAGACCGGACTCTTCGTACTCTGTTTTTTCTATCCCTTGTTTTGTCTCCTCACAATCTACCTTGCTCATAACCTGAGCTTTCTTGAGAGATTCGGCGTCGGCAATCAACTCGTCAGAATCGACAACAAGTTTTTTTCCTTTTCATGGACGTGCAGGGGGTGCTGGCGTTTGTGCTTACCGCGTTCACCGGGCCTGGCCTGATTTCGCCTGACATCGCCAATGGCGCGCTCCCTTTGTACTTCTGCCGCCCGTTCTCCCGTGCAGAATACGTGCTCGGCAAGACCTCCGTCTTGGCGATCTTGCTATCGCAGATTACGTGGATTCCTGGGTTGGTTCTGTTCGTCGTCCAGGCGAGCCTCGCCGGTTCTGCTTGGACTTGGGGTCATCTTTGGATCGCCGGCAGCCTCATCCTTTCTTCATTGATATGGATCGCGATTCTGTCGCTTCTCGCCATGGCCCTCTCGGCTTGGGTAAAGTGGAGAATCGTCGCTGGCGCACTGCTGCTTGCGGTCTTGTTCTTCGGAGCCGGCTTCGCACAAGCCATCAATGCCGTGATGCGCACCCAGTCGGGCCGCTTTCTCGACATCGCATATCTCATGGCGACGGTCTGGGCCTCGCTATTCCGAATTGATACCGATCGTTCGATTTCTTCCGCGGAAGCGTGGATCGCTTTGCTCACTTATTGCGGAATCTGCCTCGCGCTCCTCGTGCGAAAGGTACGGGCCTACGAGGTGATCAAGTGAACGATCGCATCGTTTTCGAAGACGTCTCGAAGTTCTACGGCGAGATTCTCGGCGTAAACCGCGTCAATCTCTCGATTCTTCCGGGCGTGAGCAGCTTGGTGGGTCCCAACGGTTCGGGCAAGACTACTTTGATGAACTTAATGACCGGTTTGGTGCGTCCCACACGCGGGCGAATCCACGTCCTGGGCCACCACCCGGACGAACCGGAGAAACTCTTCAGAATCCTTGGCTACAGCACGCAATTCGACTCCTTCCCCAAGGGATTGACGGGATTTCAGTTTGTTTATTCCTATCTTCGACTTGGAGGCAGCGATTCCCAAACTGCGGACCAACTCGCCTGGCGTGCTATTGAGCGCATGAATCTTACCGACGATGCAGGCCGCAACATCGCAGGTTACAGCAAAGGGATGCGCCAGCGCGTCAGGCTCGCTCAAGCCTTGTGTCACAACCCGCGAGTTCTGGTCCTGGACGAGCCTCTGAACGGCCTCGACCCGCTGGCTCGTACGGAGATGATCGCGCTCTTTCGCGCGGCGGCGGCAGACGGTTGTTACGTGATTATTTCGAGCCACATTCTTCACGAAGTCGACGCCATCTCGGACCAGGTCATCCTGCTGAGCAATGGGTATGTTGTGGCTGAGGGTCCAATCCACAGCGTACGCAACGAAATCCGGGAGCATCCCGCGCAGATTCTCATCCGCTGCGATCGGCCGCGAGATCTTGCCTCCAAGATGATGGAGTCCGAGCACATCATCGAAGCCCGCATCCACAACGACGAGCGTGGCCTGTTGATCAAAACACAAGATGCGGACCGGTTCTATCTCATGCTGAATCGCATCGCGTTGAACGGGATTGAAATCGAATCCGTCGCCCCCGCCGACGACGATGTGAATTCCGTTTACGAATATCTGATCGGCAACGACGAGGTGGTGCGATGACGGAGCTCTGGTGGGCGCAGATCAAGTCTGTCATCCGCCTGGAAATGAAGAAAACATTCTTCGCGCGGCGCGGCCTTTGGATTTACATCCTCGCGCTGCTGCCGCTGCTGCTCTTCATTGCTCATGCCGCCATAGCCTCCCGCGAGCGAGAGCGAAGCAGTCACATCGCCAGTCAGAGTGAGAAAAAGTTGACTTACCAGGACCTGCTCGCCGTCAGATCGGGCATGACGAGCCAAGAGGTGATCGCGCTGCTGGGGAAGCCGCCGATACGTTTTCGTTGGAACCAACGAACGCCAAATCTGGCGATAAGCGCAGCTACCGGCACAGGCGGCTCCGGAACGCCGGTGAATCTGTCCTCGGCATACAACCTGAACGGCATCTACACCGACACCACAACCTTCACGACCGGCGGTCTGGACGGTGAAGGTTTCGCGTACTCGTCGAACCTGCTGACCGCGAATCGAATTCTCAATGGCGTTCAGTTCAACTTTGGGCCCGCGAATCAACTCGATGCCGTCTCTAGTACCGGCCAGCCGATTGGCCTGCCCTCGGGCCAATTCACCGCACTGCAACTGCTCGCCACCGCCGCCCATGGACCCGTGTTGTCTCAGACCATCACCGTAACCTATACCGACAGCTCCACCAGTACATTCACGCAAAGCTTCAGCGATTGGTGCAGTTGTAGTACCAACCCCGGGCAACAACCCGGCGAATCTCTCGCGGTGGTGATGCCCTATCGCGATTTAAGCGATGGCACGCAAGACGGCCAGCCGTTCAACTTGTACGGCTACACCTTTGTTCTGAACAGCGCCAAGACTGTGCAGAGTCTTACCTTGCCCAACAACCAAGACGTCGTTGTTCTCGCGGCCACTTTGACGAAGCAGAGCCTGGGAACGCAGGTCAGCCTCTCGGGGCCGGGTTCATTCGTGAATGTCCCTCACGAACGGTACCATTACTCGGACGGAGTCAACGATCTAACCCTGGATCTGTCAGATGGCAGGGTTGAGGGCATCGAAATCCGGACCGCGGTATACAGTCTGGGCGAGGATTCCATCGTTTTCGCCGGGGTATTCCAGTTTTTCTATCTGCGCCTCGCGATCTTCTTCGGCTGCCTGGGAATCTTCATGAATCTGTTTCGCGGCGAAATCCTCGACAAGAGTCTCCATTTTTACTTTCTCGCGCCGATCCGCCGCGAAGTGCTGATGGTGGGAAAGTTCCTGGCCGGATTGCTGGCCACTTGCGTCATTTTCGTGACCAGCGAGTTGCTCCAGATCGTTGTCTTCACCTGGCAGTTCAGTCCGAATACGCGGGACCTCTACCTCTATCACAATCATGGTCTGGCGCAGGCTGCGGCGTATTTGGGTATCACCGCCCTGGCCTGCCTCGGTTACGGGGCTTTCTTTCTGGCCGCTGGAATGTTGTTCCGGAATCCGATTCTGCCGGCAGCGGCGATCTTGGTTTGGGAGGCAGTGAATCCGTTCCTGCCGGCATTGCTCAAGAAGTTCAGCGTCATCTACTACCTGAAATCGCTGTGCCCGGTGGACATCCCCAGCCCTCGGGGTACGCCGCCGCTGCTGGCGCTGCTGGTTTCCAATCCCGATCCGGTCTCTGCCCCCGTCGCGATCCTTGGTATCGTGATCGTGGCGCTGCTGGTCTTGTACGTGTCCAGCTTTCAAGTCCGACGTATGGAAATCAATTACACAAGCGAGTGACGTTCCCCTGCGGCGATCGATTCGAAATCCCCCGACTTCTGACTGGCCGAGCGGCTCAAAGTCAAACCGTGATACACCACTCCCTTTCTAACGCGGGTCTTCCGAATGCCCCGCCGCAGCAAGTCGTTGGTGTTACGCTTATAAAGCTACGTTCCTGAACTCTGCTTTTCTGTGCCCGGAGACTGCCATGCGCGCGCTGTTTTGCATCCTCCTCATTGCTGCTGAAATGGCATTTGCGATTTCCATGAACGCCCAAACATTGTCCGCCACAGGTACGGCTCCCAATATTGCCAACCCTGCCGCTAAGGCGGAGATGGCGAACCGCGTCCGCCTTGAATTCCTGCATGCCTGGAGCGGCTACAAGCAATACGCCTGGGGCCATGATGAGCTGAAGCCACTGAGCAAGAGCTTCCACGATTGGTATAAGAAGCCGCTGCTCATCACCCCTGTAGATGCGCTCGACACGATGCTTTTAATGGGATTGAAAGAACAAGCCAATGAGGATCGAGAACTCATCGCAACAAAGCTTTCATTTGACCAGGATATCTATGTCAAGAACTTCGAGATCACTATCCGCATGCTCGGGGGGTTGCTCAGCAGCTATCAACTCAGCGGTGACAAGCGACTGTTGGCGCTGGCAGAAGATTTGGCAAATCGCCTGCTGCCTGCGTTCAATTCTCCGACTGGCATGTCTTATGTGTACGTGAACCTCAAAACTGGCGCGGTACGAGGAGAGGAAAGCAATCCGGCGGAGGTCGGCAGCCTGCTCATCGAATTTGGCGCGCTTAGTAAGATCACAGGTAAGCAGATCTACTACGACAAAGCAAAACATGCCCTTGTCGAAGTCTACAATCGTCGTTCTCCGATCGGCCTTGTGGGTTCGGGCATCAATGTCAAAACGGGTCAATGGACCGATACCACGAGCCACGTCGGCGGCGGCATCGACTCGTATTACGAATATCTGCTGAAATCGTACCTTCTATTCGGCGATAAAGACTGCCAAAAAATGTGGGAGAGCAGCATCAAAGCACTGAACACATATATTGCCGACCAAGCGCCCACCGGGTTCTGGTACGAGCAAGTGGACATGAATACGGGCAAGCGCGTGAGCACGGACTTTGGCGCTCTGGATGCATTTTTCCCCGGCGAACTGACGCTTGCCGGCGATCTCGACCGTGCGCGCCGGCTGGAAGACTCCGCTTATAAGATGTGGACTCTGTTCGGCATTGAGCCGGAGGAGATCGACTATTCGAAGATGAGCATCGTGTACAACGGTTATGCTCTTCGCCCGGAGATCGTCGAATCCGCGTTTTACCTCTACCGCGCTACCGGCGATCCGCGTTACTTGGAAATGGGACATACGTTCTACGACAGCTTGGTGAAGTACTGCCGGACCGATGTTGCCTACGCTGCGCTCAAGGATGTTCAGGCGAAGACCCAGGACGATGAAATGGAGAGCTTTTTTCTGGCCGAGACTTTGAAGTATCTTTACCTGCTCTTCGCCCCTGCCGATACGGTCGACTTGAAGGTAGTGGTATTCAATACTGAGGCGCATCCGATCCGCAGGACATGGTAATTTTTCGTCAAAGTGCCGCCCCAGATCAGCGGCGAAACAATGAGCCAGGCGACAACTCATGCATGGTGAAGCACCGCGATCAGGGCCAACATCCCTCCGATGGTGTTTAGCAGGATGTGTGTATAGATACCCACCCGAACGTTCTTGGTTTTCCAAACTCCAAACACGATAGGCAAAGAGACAAAAAACAACGTGGGCAAATTGTAGGGTTGCCAGAAGTGGTAGACCGCGAATAAAGCGCAATTGAGGAAGGGCGCTGCCCACCCAAAGCGTGACATTCGAGGCAGCAGATAGCCACGAAAATACAGCTCTTCGACGATGGGACCCAGAAATCCATCCAGTAACAGTCGAGCAGAAAACACGATGATAAGCACGGAGCGGCTGAACTGCGCATATTGCCGAACGTCTGAAAAGACAAACCAGGCGGGTAACCAGGAGAACGCGGCGTGTTGCCAAAAGCGGTCGAGGGGCGCAGACAACGCGAATCCTGCAATAGACAAGATGCATAGCCCGGGAACCGTCAGGAGATAACGCGAGCCACGCCAATCCTGCTGGTAGAGCACAATTCCCTCAAGCGACCAGCGACCGTTGCGCCTCTTCCCCTGTAGCAGAAGGTGCCCCATTTCCAGTGGAAGGAGCGCGATGGCGACAGCAAGCAGCAAAGCCGAGAAGGTGGGGAGATGCAGGCGGACGGCGAGGGGGACTAAAGCAAGATAGACGAGGAAGCACAGCGCTCCCGGAGCCAAGTGCAGCATCAGCAACTTGAGGAAGCCGTACTGGGGAACGTCGATAGGATCAATTCGTTGCGAAGTTACTGATGAGGCAGATGGAACGTTCGTAGCATCGTTTTCGCGAGACGGCAGTTCAGGCGTGAGCGATGGTTGTGACGTCGTATTCCTCCTCCGAGCACATTTTCCGAGCACATCAGATTGCTTGTAGCGCAGCCTTCAAGAGCGCGGCCGCAGGCCCTAAATTTACTTCCGGGTTCATGACTTTCTGCAGCTCAAACCCGCTAATCACAGCCACGAGAAAACGGGCGATTGTTTGCCCCTGCTTGCGTGTACGTTTTGGCGGTGCATTGATTACGATTTGAGAGAGCGCGTCCAAAAGCGTGGCTTCGGATTGCCGAAAAAGTGCCGCGAGTACGGGGGTGTGAATTGCTTCAGCCCAGAGCCTGACATCCAGTCGGAAGACGGGCAGAGCCTCGGGTCGGTTTAATTGCTGAAGCATTTGGGCAATGACCTCCGACAGGTTCTTACCCCTGCAGTGGCTGAGCCATTCTGCCGTCTGGCTTCGGCCAGCTTTGGCCAAGGCCTCTACTATGCTTTCCTTGCTCGCGAAATAGAGGTATACGGCGCCGGGACTAAGCTTGGCCTCGCGGCAGATGTCGTGCATCGAAGTCCCGTGAAAACCGCTACGCGCGAAACAATGAAGCGCGGCCTGCAGGATTTGGCGGCGGCGGCCGGTGCGGTGGGTGGCGCTCACTTTTGGCATACAAAACGAATATTCGTTCTTTTTTATGGGGTTGTCAAGCCGATGGAGTCGCGCCCGCCGGACGCGCGTCAGGCGCAAAGTTAGCCACACCCGCCCGGCCGCGCGGAAGAATAACTGAGAACGCAATTCGGCGTCCGGCTGTGGTCCGGCCCATTGCCGAATGCGAGGGATCGGCTGTCGTCGTAGGTCGTAACGACGCCCCTTACTGTTCCGCCCAAGTGACGGCAACTCGGAAGCCATTTTGTTGCGCGCGAAGCAGAACTGTGCAAGCCATCTACCCGCAGCGGACCTTGGTTGCCTGGCCGGTGAATCCTAGCAGCAACCCATCTTCACTTCGCCGGCATCGGTGAGCGGAGGACCGAAGGCCTCCTGCGGCGCGGGAGCGCCGTTCAGCACCAGGTACCAGCGTCGCACCGCGTCGCATACGACGAGAACCACGCCCACAATGAAGATGGCCATAAGGGCCGAATCCAGGTAGCCGGTAAATATCTGACCGGGCTTGGAGGTCAATGGCCAAAAGATGTTCTTGATCGACAGCACTCCCGCCGTAAGCGTAATGCCTCCCACCAGGCACATCGGAACCGCCGTAATCCAGGCATATTTCTGCTTGCCCATGTTGATGAGGAAGGTGGTCGTCACCGCCAGCGCAATGGTCGCCAGCAACTGGTTGCCGGCTCCGAATAACGGCCATATCGTCGAAATACTTCCGGTGTAGATCAGGTATCCCCAGCCCAGAACCACGAAGAAACTGGTGATCAGATTTCCGGGCAGCCAGGCAGTGTTGCCGAAGGGCTTGTGCACTTTGCCCATGAGTTCCTGCAGGACATAGCGGGCGACGCGTGTTCCGGCGTCCACTGTCGTCAGGATGAAAAGAGCTTCAAACATGATGGCGTAGTGATACCAGTAGCCCATCAAGCGATCCATACCGGGGATGCCGCGGAAAATTTGTGCCATGCCGATAGCGAGCGAGACCGCGCCTCCCGTCCGCCCCGCGAGTTTCTCCCCGACTTCACGGGAGAACATATCCAGATTGACCGTGGTCAGCCCCAGATGGCTGAAGACCTGGGGCGTGGTGTTGATCGCAAAGTAGTCGCCCGGATACAAGGAGCAGGCCGCAATTAAAGCCAGGATACCGACCAGCGATTCCGCGATCATGGCGCCATATCCGATGAAGCGAGCGTCACTTTCCTTGTCCAGCATCTTGGGCGTGGTGCCGGAGGCGATCAGCGAGTGAAAGCCCGAGATCGCGCCGCAAGCAATGGTCACGAAAAGAAATGGGAACACGTTTCCTTTGATGATCGGGCCGCCACCATGAACGAACTGCGTGAAGTTCGGAAATCTAATATTGGGATGAACCACGAAGACGCCTACGATCAGAACGGCAATCGTGCCCAGCTTAACGTAAGTCGAGAGGTAGTCGCGCGGCGCCAGTACCAGCCAGACGGGAAGAACCGAAGCCACCAGACCATAGACGGCCATGAGGATCGTGATCTGGTGGGGAGTGAAAGTAAGCGCCGATGCAGCTCCGCTCTGAGCCACCCAGTGTCCGGCAATCACGCTGCCGATCAAAAAGAGGACGCCAAAGATACTGGGGCCGGTGACCGTAATCTTTCCGGCATGGCTTTTGAACATCCACAAGCCCATGACGACGGCGATGGGGATGGTCATGCCGATGGTGAAGACCCCCCACGGGCTATTCGAAAGCGCATTGACCACTACGATACCGAGGCCGGCGAGCGTGACCAGAAGAATAAAGAGCACGGCGACCATCGCCACCAGGCCGCCAAAGGGACTGATTTCGGTGCGGGCAATATCCGCTAAGGAGCGGCCGCGGTGACGCACAGAAGCCACCAGCACGGTGAAGTCCTGTACACACCCGGCCAGGACCGCGCCGATCAGCAGCCAAAGAAAACCCGGCGCAAATCCGAACTGCGCTGCCAGAGTCGGCCCCACCAGCGGCCCAGCTCCCGCGATGGCCGCGAAGTGATGTCCAAAGAGCACCCATCGCGGCGAAGCGACATAGTTATGCCCGTCTGCGTAAGTGTGCGCGGGAGTTATGCGGCGATCGTCGAGCGCCAGAGCTTTCGCGGCAATGAACGCACTGTAGTAACGGTAGGCAAGGGCGTACACGCACAATGCACCCAACAATACCGGGAGGGTGTTCATGACGCGCTCCGGAACAAGCAAGTAGTGGCCGACCCTGCCAGCCCAATCGAACGCATCCTACACCCATGACAAAAACGAGCACAACAACTTCCCTTGCGCGAAACACGCGCTAGAATGTCGAGCACAGACCGGCAAGCCCAACTGTCTTCCGCGAAGGTGAGAACCTTTCACTTCGCAGCGGCGGCCCGATGTTGTGGAGTCGTTTCGCAGGAGATTAGGGGGTCGGGATTACACTCTGGGCTTCATTGGAATACCCACTCTCCATTCCGTTCCCATCGACTGTCGTGGCCACGTAGTAATAGGTCTGCCCGGCTAGGATCGAGTTGTCGCTATACGCAGCAGTCGCATCCAACGCCGAATTGATCCTGGTGTATGGCCCTCCCGAGACGCTGCCACGGTAGACGTTGTAGCCTACAATCCCGGAACCAGCATCTGCCCAGGAAAGAGAGACACTGTGCTGTGCCGGCGCCACGCCAACCCCACTCATACTCTGGGCGGGAGCATTCGACGCATTGCTGGTGACGGAGAGGATAGCACTGGCGGTGCCGGAAGCCTGCGGAGCAAACGTCAGGGTAACTGGCATGCTGTGTCCGGCGGCAATCGTCACCGGGAAGGAAACCCCGGTTAGCGAGAATTCGGAACTACTCGGGCTTGCAGACGAAACCGTTACGCTTGCACCGCCAGCACTGAGGCTGCTGGTCTGACTGACGTTGGTGCCCACCGTCGCATTGCCAAAATTCAACGCCGTAGGAGCGAGCGTAAGCTGACCCTGAGCAGTGCCTGTGCCAGAGAGCGAGACGGTCAAAGCTGGGTTAGAGGCGTTGGAACCTACGGTGATGCCACCGTTTGCGTTGACAGCCGATTGCGGCGCAAACACCGCGTTAAAGGTCACACTTGCACCGGGATTGAGTACAAGCGGAAGGTTCAGCCCACTGATGCTAAATCCCGCCCCTGTAACTGTGGCCTGCGAGATGGTCACGCTAGACCCACCCGTGTTCGTGAGCGAGTCCATCAACGTCACGTTACCCCTGACCTGGACGCTGCCAAAAGCAAGACTCGCAGGATTGGCGGTGAGTTGACCGGGAGCTGTACCCGTACCGGTGAGAGGTATGACCAGCCCGGGACTAGAAACGAACAGGCGTCCCCCGGTCATGCCCGCCGACTGTGGGGCGAAGGTGACGTTCAATGTAACGCTTTGCCCTGCGCCCAGAGTCAAAGGGATCGTGGGCCCGCTCACCGAGAATCCGCTGCCCCTTGTCCGGAGTGCCGACAGGGTTACGTTCCAGGAACGAGCGTTCGTAAGCACGACTGGCAGGGTGGAGCTGCTTCCTATTGCCACTTGGCCAAACGACACAATCGGGGGACTGGCGGTTACGGACTCGGTGCTCACGCCTTCGCCCCCAACCTCAAGCCAAAGGTTAGGGTTCGATGCATTGCTGGAGAATTTGATCGTGGCTCCCGTCCATCCCACCGCCGTGGGAGTGAAGCTTACATTCACATCGACACTCTGTCCCGCAGGCAAGACCAGCGGCAGGTTTAAGTTGGACGTGGTGAATTCGGAGTTGTCCACAGTGATTCCGGAGACCGTCACACTCGATTGCCCATTATTCGTCACGGCGACAAGCAAGGTCTCGGTCTGACCGACCACGACAATGCCGAATCCAACTCTCGTGGGTGTACACGCGAGTTGTGACGTAGCTGCGCCGGCGCTCACGGGCGCCATTCCGAGGAGCAGGATCGCCATGCCGATTGTTAGAAAGTGGACTGTGCGAACGAAGAGAGAATGGATGATGGACTGGGGGAGTCGCATATCATCCAGTCTGGAAGCTTTTCGGCTAGGGGAATAGATGCCGGCAGTGCATCAAGTCACAGGCCGATAGGCCAATACATAGCTGTCCACATGGCCCGATTCCGGCCGAGTGGCCGGGCAATCCGGGAACTCTCACTCCGGCTGGTACAGCGAACGGGGACACGTCACCTGGTTCCACGTCGCACACAACCCACAACCCGGTGTGCTTTTGAAAGACGATTTCCGAATACTCGGACACACTACTAGGCAACGGAGGAGGCAGGGTAGTCATTACGAGCTAGAAGCAATACCCTGGGAGCACTTGAAAAAAAGTGATAAATGACAACTTACATCCGTGACAATTTATATCCTGTTGTTAACAAGTTAAAAT
>PLIC01000140.1 GCA_003139995.1 Candidatus Acidiflorens stordalenmirensis
ACATATCATGTGCTAACGACAGTTACAAAAACGGTCCTTGACACTGAAGATTAGGTGGTGCTAGCGTTTGCGGTCGTAATTGGCTGGATCAATTTGCGTCCGTCTTCCGGGGGCGAAAACTTTTGGGAACGGGGTCATACGAGATCTCCGAATTACGCCTCTTGAGAGTTCGTGGCGGTGAAGTATTGCTTGGAATGGTAACTGCCCGGCCTCCCTCTGGTCGACCCCGAGCTGCTCAACCATTTTGGCGTGGACAGAACATCATAAAAGAAACACCATGACAACTCGATCTTCCTCTCAGCGCAGAAGCGGTATCGTTAACATTGTGCTTATGAGTCTTGTTCTGTCGTTCAACTCAGGTACGACAGGCATCCAGGCTAAAGAAACAAAAAGCGTCAAAGTGATTTACGTTTCTCCTAGTGGCAAGGACACCAATCCCGGCACAAAAACTAAGCCTCTAGCAACGTTGGCCGGCGCCCGCGACAAGGTAAGCACGATGCGCGACGGCGTCGGAGACGTGACGGTATATTTTCGCGGTGGCCAATACCCATTTACCCAAACGGTGGTGTTCGGGCTAAAAGACTCCGGCAGTGAGAATCAGGTTATCACGTACCGCAACTACCCTGGCGAAACGCCGGTTTTCACTTCGGGCGTTCGCATTACCGGGTGGCGGAAGATCCGGTCGAGCGACTTCGGGTACGACCAGATCCCGGCCGTTGCCCGAGACCAAGTCTACATTGCCGATGTTTCGGAAGTGCTCAAGAAGACGGGACTCTTCCATTTTCTGTTGGACAACAATGCGGAGTGGTTGCCTCGGGCGATGACCGACGGATTCTCCTCACCGCGGAAGCACGAACTGGGCGCCTCGTACGGAATCGCCCGATGGTGGAGCCGCCCTCCCGAGCAAAAGATGGATCTGGTTTACGACGAGACCGCTCCGATTCGGAACTGGGATAACATCGAGGATGTTGAGATCCGGATCATCACCGGCGTGTGGTCAATGAACTTGCTGCCGGTGTCCAGGGTCGATACCGAGAAGAAAGTACTCTACACCAAAGTGCCGGCAACCTATCCGATGTGGGGGTTCACAGACATACGGGCCAATCAGGACGCAGTGGGCCAGCGGACCTGGGTGCGACCGGAGAAAACAATCTGGGTCGAAAATACGCTCGACGGTCTCAGGGAAAAAGGAAATTGGGCTGTCAACACCAGAACGAAAAAGTTGTACTTATGGCCGGCAACCGACACCGATCAGATTTATGCACCCTGTTTGAAGGAGCTTGTCCGTGTCGAAGGCGCAATCGACTACTGGGGACCGAAAGACGTCCCGGTTAAATACATCCGTTTCCAGGGGATCACGTTCACGGGAGGAGACCGCGATGTGTTACAACCGGACGACTCAGGAATTCAGCACGACTGGGAGATGGAAGACAAGAACAGCGCAATGCTCAGGTTCCGCGGCACTGAAAACTGCACGGTGGACAGTTGCAGGTTTGTTAAAAGCGGCGGAACCGGCGTTCGCTTCGATCTGCACAGCCAATACAACACCGTGCGCAAATGCTTTTTCGATCTGCTCGGCATGTCCGGGGTATTCTTCGGCGGTTACGGGCCAGGCACCAAAGACGTGAACCACCACAATCAGGTCCTGCAAAATGAGATCACGCGGGTAGGCCAGACCAAGTGGGATTCGCACGGGGTTATCATCTGGCAGAGCGGTTATAACCGGATAGCCCAAAACTACATTCACAACGTTCCCCGGAAAGCGATCTGTATGTCCGGCCCGCGTCCCGCCTTTTTGAATCCGCAGACGCCGACACGCGAATTCTCCTGGAAGACCACGCGACGTAAAGACATGCCCGACTTGTTCAATGGCGACGGAAGCATGACCCCCGACATGTCTGCTTTCATGTCACAGGGACAGGGAGGAGGCATGGGAACGGACATTACGGCAAAATACCGGTACCTGAACGGGAACGTCGTTGAGTACAACACAGTCCACGACGCCCTGCAGAAGCTCGACGATGGCAGCGCGATCAACATCACCGGTGGAGGGACCGGAGATAATTTTGGCAGCCCCAATATTGTCAGGCTGAATTACCTTTACAACATCAATGGCGGCGATGCGATGATGCGCATGGATGGAAGCGCGCCGTGGTCGCAGTTCAAGAACAACGTGTTCTATCATTCAAAAGTTCCGTTCGGGATACTTTGTTTTGGGTGGGGCCTGTTCACTGGAGGCAACGTGTTCCTTGATGTCCATCCGACCAACGCCCGATGGTATGTCGGCAGTTCTAGCACACCCATTCCGTTCAGCGGCAACCTGATCTTTGACCAAGACTGGTCGAAAGCGACGCCGATCGATTATAGCTTCCCATACTTTAAGAAGATAAGAAAACAAATGGAGGCTGAAGAGAAAAAAGAGGCGGTCCCTTTGAGCAAATATGCCCCGTGGCTGGATGACTTCCACGAAATCTATCGGGTGCTGGACGGAAATTATCTGCCGGGTAAACTTGAAGGAGTCGAAGAAATCAAAACAAGGCTACGCGAAGCGATACAAGAGATGCGAGCATATTATAAGCCGTATGAGCAGGAAGTAAAGTAGTCACGTGTTGTCCGGCGTGCCTAGTATCTGAATCCGGCGTGAGGACGACGATCTCAGAAGTGGCGCTCTTTCGGCTTTAGCATGATGCCGGGGTCGAGCGGGTGAACAAGCGCGCTGAGACACAAGTCTACGGTTGCCGAATCACGAATTGTAAGACCACAGTTCAACTCGAAAGGCACATTCAGCGCCGGAGCCGCATGCAGCCAGGGGCACTTCTCTCCTAAGCCAGCTTGAAACAAGATTTGCATATTGGCTGAACCATGCCGCTAAATCTTAGGAGCAAAGTTGGCTACTTCGTCAATTGTCATGCATGTGAGCCGAGATCCATAAACAATCCGATTACACTGCCATTTTTGCCTAATTGACGTGATCAAAGCGCCATTGTTGCTCGCAGGTTTCCAATGGAACAAAAAGTGCTTGACAATGAAAATGGGGCAGTGCTAGCGTGATTGGCTGGATCAATTCGCGTCCGTCTTCTAGGGCCAAAACTTCTGGGAACGGAGAGGGCAACCACATGAAGTCTCCGAATCGCGCCTTTTTGAGGATCCTGATTTCGGCAACGTTAGGCATGGCGATCTGTATGAGCCTGTCCGGCACGGCCGCAGCTCAATCCGGAACCGCGGCAGCCGCTCTTAACGGAATAGTCCGAGATGCGTCTGGGGCAATGGTAGTGGGCGCAAAGATCACGCTTACGAACACTGGGAATGGTTTCAAGCAAGTAACGGAGAGCAACTCCACCGGGAACTATTCCTTAGTAAATATCAGCCCGGGAAGCTATACAGTCATCGTTTCGAGGGAAGGGTTCTCAACGGCCAAGTCACCGGAGTTCCAACTCGCGGTAAATCAGACCGCCACTATCAACTTTGATCTAAGAGTTGGCCGCGCGGACACCACGGTTCAGGTTTCAGCGAGTTTGATACAGCTCGAAACTTCCACGGCTGAACTGGGTACGGTGATCGGTAGCACTCAGGTGAACGAGTTGCCACTGAACGGACGCAACTTCACGGAACTCCTGTTGCTCGGCCCCGGCAAGAGCCCGATCAATGCGACCGAAGGCTCGCAGGGATTTGGCAATCCGACTGGCACCGTAGTGGTCCCTGCAGTTAATGGCCAGAATAACCGCAGCAATATGTTTCTCCTGGATGGCATCATCGATTATGCTCCCATCAGTGACTTCTACGCCGTGCAGCCGATATTGGACGACATCCAGGAGTTCAAGGTCCAGTCTTCTAATGACCAAGCGGAATTTGGGCAGGTAATGGGTGGGATCGTCAACGTCGTCACGAAGTCAGGGACGAACGAATTCCACGGCGGTGCCTGGGAGTTCGCCCGAAACGATGCCCTGGACGCGACGAATTACTTCAGCACCAATGGAAAAACTCCGCTGAGGCAGAACCAATTTGGCGGCAGGATCGGCGGTCCCGTTATTTTGCCCCACTACAATGGTCGAAACAAAACTTTCTTTTATTTCTCCTACGAGGGCTACCGAAATACAAATGGTACGCCAGCTCTCGAGTTGACTGTGACGCCGGCCCAGCTTGGAGGAGACTTCTCCAATCTCTACAACTCCCCATCCGGCAGCATTCAGCTGTACAACCCCTACAGTTCGACTGGGAGCAATGGCTTTCTCGCATCAAGACAACCATTTGTCTGCGACTCGTCTGGTAATCCGCTACCCACGAACCCAGATGGCACGCAGACGCCCACATCGACATCCACGGCCTGCGACAAACTGCCACCTAGTTTGATTAACGGTGGAGCGCTTGCCTTTGCGAAGGCCCTGTTTCCGGCTCCCGAAAATGTGGGAAGCAGTTACTACAACTATCGCGATACCGATACAACCCACGTCACGCAAAACCAGTATTCGTTTCGCTTGGACCAGCACCTCGGTCAGAAAGACCAACTGTTCGGCCGCTATACCGCCGCGTGGGCGCGAACGACTTCTCTGGGCGGCTGCTGTGGACAAGCGCCGGTCCAAGGAATAGTGCAGCCTAGGGACACGATTGATTGGAACGTGGCTGTGAATTGGACTCACACCTTCAGCTCCAACTCGGTATTTGACTTTGCATTTGGGCGAGTGTTTGGGCGGGACTACGTCCCGCTGAATGACATTTCGAAATTCGTGCCCGATCAGTCTGCCTTAGCTAGCCAGGTGGGATTCTCTAGTTACCTCCTCCATTTCCCTGGGTCGANNAGATGGGCGAACGTTCAGGAATACCGTGGGGACTATTCAAGGCTCATTGGGCGGCATAGCTTGCGCGCTGGCGCTAGCTCGGCCACTTATGGATGGTTCCAGTTGGGTACCAACGGCTTTGAAATCTTCGGCAACGCCCAGACTGCCTCCGGTTCGGACGTCGGGTTTCTGGGAGGCGACCCGATGGCATCCTACCTCCTCGGCATACCAGGGTATACGGAGATTGACAACACTTATTCCAACATCCACTCCGGGACCGTAAACGGGTTCTATGTTCAGGACCAGTGGCGAGTGAACAACAAACTCACAATCAATCTCGGCTTACGGTATGACCTTTCCATTACGCCGCGTGCAGGTTCTTCCTCAAACGGAAGCAACACGACCGTCGGTAACTTCGACGCGAGCACCGGAAATTTTATATTGCAGGTACTTCCTCCTGCGTGCCAGAACGGCCAGACAGTGAATTGCTTGCCGGGGGGCCAACTACCCGCACACGTCGTGGTGTCGAGTAATGGAAAGATCTCCCACACCAATTATGACAATATTCAACCCAGAATCGGCGTGGCTTACCTGCTGGGAAAGAAGACGGTTCTGCATGCAGCATATGGGAGGTTTTTTGACAACTGGGCAGGCATGACCGAGAACAACGCTTACAACACGCCAGTCTGGCCGAGTTCACCGACGTTCGTCTCCAGCAGCGCGCTTGACAACGGCAACTATAATGGCGTTCTGCCCCAGCAGTTCTTCCAGGATCCTTTTGGGTGGGGCCAAGTATCGCAGTATCCGAGCTCGCCGACACCATGG
>PLIC01000303.1 GCA_003139995.1 Candidatus Acidiflorens stordalenmirensis
ATATCATGTGCTAACGACAGGACAAGACTTCCACTTGACCCGAGCGGTTGAACGAGTTAGCCTCGGCGCACTCCCCTGAAGGCTGGGACAAGACTACCCAGCAGATTCCCTTGATGAACAGGAAAACTTCAATGAAAATCTCTCAGATCTGTGCCTTGGTTTTGCTGCTGGCAGCGGGGTCGGTGATGGCCTTCGCCGACGGGATCAACGATCCAAGAATCATCATTCACGGCGTCAATGGAGACGCGGCATCGCTGATTGCACATTGCCCCCGGGGGGTTGCATGAGTGTGGGATTGAACTTCAGTTTTGGCGTCCCAAAGGGTGGCTCGGGTACGCTGTTTTTCACCAATAATTCCGGGGTGAATTGGACTTCGCTGACGCTGATCGAAAAAGGCGAGCCGGCGGCCGACATCAGCTGCAAGCAGAGCCTGTTTCTGAACTGCTCAATCACTCCCTTGAAGGATGGCCAGGTGGAAATTCTTCTGGCGGGCGTCAAGTGCGGCGGGGGTATTAGAAACGGGCAGAGCTTCTCCATTCAGTTTGGCTGTAACGGGAAAGGTTGCTGGCCGGGCGGGTTGGACTTTACCGCGCATGCGAACGCGACTGTTCCGGAGCCTGGCACGATTGCCCTGATGGTGACGGGATTGAGCGCGATCGTTTCGCGCCGCAAGCTGTGGAAGACGCGCTTGCAGGCTTAGTGGTTCTTTTTCGAGAACTGGTTCACCAATTGTGAGAACTGCGGCAGGGCCTGGAGCTTCTGAAGCTCGGGATCGTTCCAAGCTTCCTGCGCCGGGTAACCCTTCTCCAAAGCAAGCTTCAGCGGCTTGATGGCATCTTCGGGTTTTCCCACCAGCGCTTTCACCAGAGCTTCGGAGTAAATCAGATATACATCGTTGGGGCTGATGGCGCGGGCCTGATTTGTGTACTGCAGCGCGTTCGCTCCATCGCCCTTCTTGGCACAGAGAAGCCCTAGATCGCCCATGAGGGCGGCCGATCGCGGGTTTACCTGAAGTTCCTGGAAGGCAAGCGAGATGGCTTTGCTGTAGGCCGCGACGGCCTGGTCGGAGTGGCCCGACCAGCGGTAAGAGTCACCTAGATTGCCGAGCAGTACCTCGTCGTTCGGAGTCATCTCGACCGCTTTCTCGTACATCTTCGTGGCCTGGTCGTAGTTCTTCAGGAAGAAGTAAGCAGTGCCGAGGTTGGAGTAAGTAGTCGAGTCGGGAGCGAGCGTGAGGGCTTTCCGATATTGCGAAATGGCCTCGTCCCACTTGCCTTGCCGCAGATACACCGAGCCGATGTTTTCGTAGCCCATGGGATTATCGGGCGCGAGTTCGACCACCTTCTGAAACTCCGGCAGCGCTTTTGCGTTGTCGCCGAGCCCCCAGTAGGCACTGCCGAGGGAATTGTGATTTAACCAATAGTATGGGTTGGCGGCGACCGCTTTTTGGAAGGTGGCAATGGCTTCGTCACTCTGGCCGCTGCGGTTGTAGACGTCACCCATGTCCCGGTAGGCTTCATCCGAGTTCGGCGCCAATTCCAATGCGCGCTTTAGCTCGGTAACCGCTTGGGTGTACTTCCCGGTGGTGGAATAGACGCTGCCGAGCGACAGATGAACTTCGGGCAGGTTGCTCGAAAGCCGCTCGGCCTGTTGCGCCGACAGAGTCGCTTTCTGAGCCCAAACGCTCTCCTTGGTTTCACTGTACATGCGGAGGCTGGAGTCGGCGAGCCCAGTGTAGGCCAGAGCAAAGTTGGAGTCTTTTTCGATGGCCTGTTCAAACAACCCGACAGCCTGGCGATAGGCGTCCGGGCCGTGACCGTTGCGCAGGGTGTTCCGCCCTTGCAGGTAGAGATCGTAGGCCTTCACGTTCTCGGTAGGGTGGGCGCCGATGCGGGCCTGTTCTTCATCGGTCGGTTTGAGGGCAAGGGCAGTGGCCACGTTGCCGTAGATCTGGTCTTCCAGGGCGAGCACATCGCCCGGGGCCCCCGGGAATTCCTGGCTCCAAACGCGCTTGCCGGTGGCGGCATCGTCGAGACTCAAGGTGACGCGGAGCTGGTCGCTATTGCCCTGCACCATGCCCTGCAACACCAGGTTGACGCCCAGTTCGCGGGCAAGCTTGGAGAGAGGCAGATTCTTGGCGACCGCTTTCTCAACTGCGTCAGAGGATGCCAGGTGGATTTCCTTCAATTGAAAAAGCTTGGCGGCCAGAGCTTCCTGAATACCGTCAGCCACATAACCCACCGTTTTCTCATCGCCGACCTTTTTTAGCGGCAGGATCGCGACATACTGTCCTTGCTTGAGGGAGGGAATGCCCTGCGCCATCTCGCCCGGCGGCGAAGTTCGCGGGCGATTCAGCAGCGTGCGTCCGGCAAAGATTGCCAGCACGATGGCGAGCACTGCTCCGGAGATCCACATCCAGCTCTTCCCCGGAAGATCGAGGCTGAAGCGCGACGGACGCACGATGGGATGCGCAATCATCTTCGACAGCGTTTCGGCGCTGATGTTGGGGTCGGCTTCCCAAGTCGCCAATTGCTGCAAAAGTTCGACCGCAGAGTGATAGCGGTTGGCCGGCTCGCGTTCCAGGCAGCGGCCGACGATCGCGCTCAGGGATTTGGGAACCGAGGCGTCAACGTCGGAAGCAGAGCGCGCATCCTCGCGCGTGCGTTTCATGAGGCTGGCGATGGCGGTGTCGGCCTCGTAGGGAGCTTTTCCGGTGAGCAACTCGTAGAAGATCAGGCCGACGCTGAAAATATCGGAACGCTGGTCGAGCGTGCTGCCCAGCGCCTGCTCGGGCGACATGTATTCCAGCGTGCCGACGATGGCGCCGGTCTGAGTCATGCCAGCATCGCCGAGCGAGCGCGCCAGGCCGAAGTCCATCACCACGATGCGGCCGTTCTTGTCGCGCACGATGTTCTGCGGCTTCAGGTCGCGATGGATCACACCTTCGGAATGAGCGGAGTCGAGCGCGCGGCAGACCTGCTCCACGACCGCGATGGCTTCCTTAGGCGAGAACTTTCCCGTGCGGCGCAATAGAGTGCGCAGGTCCTCGCCGTCAACGTACTCCATGCTGATGAAGCGAATCCCCTCGGCCTCGCCCAAGTCGTAAATGCGGACCACGTTTTTGTGCGTGATGTTGCGGGAGAGAATAAGCTCCTGCTTGAAACGCTGCAGAATCGCGGGATCCGTCGCTAGTTCGGGACGGATCACCTTGAGCGCGATCAGGCGGTCGAGTTCGCGGTCACGCGCCTTGTACACCGCTCCCATGCCGCCCTGCCCGAGCACGCTCAGGATTTCGTAGCGTCCACCGAAAAGCACGCCCGGCTGCAAACCCTGAAAAGCGGAGATGCTGCCTGTCGAGAACGTTGAGGGCGTCGAAAGCGGAGATGGACGGACGTAGGGAAGCGCCGACGTCGTGCCCGAAATCGGCGTTCCGTGCGGCATGGTGGGAGCGTCCGAAAGGGGTGCGCCGGAGACCGGCGCGTTCGAAAGAGGCGGAGGTGTCTGAGCCGCCGCGCCAACAAAATCTCCGGGCAAACGGGCACCCGGCATCGTCGGGCTGTCGGAATCATTGCCCCTGTGGTCACGCTCATCCATTGGTCGACCGAATTCCCCAGATTCGGAAAGCCAGCGAGGGAGCACGCCTTGGTTCTGCGACAAAGGCAGCGTTCGCCTCAGGTCGTCGAGAAGGATTCGAGAACCCCGCACCCCAATATGAAACAGAGTATACCCCGGAAAACCTTATTCAGGAAGCATCGAGAACAGTCTCAAATAAAGGCTTTCCAGCATTTCCGGACATGCGGCCTAGGGATATGATGCGGGTGCCCCATCCTTTTCGCGTACTTTGCGAAAAGGGTAGGTGACGGCACTCCGAACCAGGATCTTTTCGCGTGGGCATCATATTCGTGTTGTTTTTCTGTCTTACCTCCCCTCCTCCCTCGATTTTCAAACTGCTGTTGGTCCGGTGATCGTCACCACAGGCATTTCGTCGACGCTCCCAAGCCAACCGGTCGGTACGAGGATTTCGTCGATTGCCGCCCGCCGTGCTTAAATGACAAGTTGGACACCAATTTTTGCGCCGTCCCCGCGCGCGGCATCCCAAGGTCAATTCAGAACGAACTGCAGATCCCTCGCTTCGCTCGGGACGACAAATCTTAAGATGAATGACGAATTTTAGGATGAATGACAAATCTTAAAATGACAAATCTTAAGCGGAGGCGGGAAGATCCGACGGAGGATTTTTGGACTTCCATTTGAACGAAGAGCAACTACACCTGAAGAAGAGCGTGCGCGAGTTTGCCGAACGCGAGATTGCTCCGAACGTCATGAAGTGGGATGAAGCCTGCGAATTCCCGCTGGCGACGATCAAGGAACTAGGCAGGCTCGGGCTGATGGGCACGATCTTCCCGTCCGAATACGGTGGCGCGGGCATGGGCTACGTGGAGTACGTCACGGCCATCGTGGAACTCGCGCGCGTGGACGGATCGGTGGGCATCATCGTGGCGGCGCATACGTCGCTTTGTTCGAACCACATTTACTTGGCGGGAAACGAGGCGCAGAAGAAAAAGTACATTCCGAAGCTGGCCACCGGCGAGTACATCGGAGCATGGGGACTGACCGAGCCCTCGGCGGGGTCGGATGCGGGCAGCGCACGCATGACGGCGGCGCGGGCGAAGGGCGGATGGCTGCTCAACGGCACCAAGACTTTCATCACCAATGGCCACTATGCGGACGTGGTAGTCGTGCTGGCAGTGACTGATCGCGCCGCGCACACGCACGGACTATCCGCCTTCCTGGTGGACAAGAACGCCAAGGGATTTCGTCCCGGAAAGAAAGAAAACAAACTCGGCCTGCGCGCCAGCGACACCGCCGAGCTGATCTTCGAAGATTGTTTTGTGCCGACCGAAAACCTGCTGGGCAAGGAAGGCGACGGCTTCATCGACGCCATGCGCGTTCTCGACGGCGGGCGCATCTCGATCGCCGCGCTTTCGCTCGGCATGGCCGAGGGCGCATACGGGGCGGCGCTGAAGTATGCGAAAGAGCGGCGCCAATTCGGCAAGGCGATTTCGGAATTTCAGGCGATCCAGTGGAAGCTGGCCGACATGGCTACGGAAATCGAGGCGGCAAAACTTCTGACCTTTCGGGCCGCCGCCATGAAAGATGCCGGAATGAAGACCACGCTCGAATCGTCGATGGCGAAGCTTTACGCCAGCGAAGTAGCCGTGAGATGCGCTAATGAAGGCGTGCAGATCCACGGCGGGTATGGGTTCATCAAGGACTATCCGGCGGAGAAGTTTTATCGCGACGTGAAGCTGTGCACAATTGGCGAAGGCACCAGCGAAATTCAGCGCATGGTGATTGCGCGGCAGTTGCTGAAAGACTAAATCTCAGCTAAGCGCCAACCGAAGCGCGATGGGAAGCTGCGCACGATTCGTCCCGGTCAGCCCAACATTGGTTTCCGCTCGTCCTTTCTCTGCTTTACACTGACAGTTTGAATCAAGACATCCAGAAATCGATCGACCGTTTGCGCTCCGGCGACCCGCGCGCGCTGGCTCGCGCCATCTCTACGGTCGAGAACCGCTCTGCCGGTTGGTCGGATCTGCTCAAGGCGCTCTTTCCGCATACGGGCAAGGCGCGAGTCATCGGTCTGACCGGCGCCCCAGGATCGGGCAAGAGCACGCTAGTCGATCGGCTCGCCAAGCACTATCGCAAAGAAAATCAAACCGTCGGCATCATCGCGGTCGATCCGACCAGTCCTTACACGGGCGGGGCGATTTTGGGCGACCGCATTCGCATGCAGGACCACTATAGCGATCCCGGGATTTTCATCCGCAGCATGGCCACGCGCGGATCGCTCGGCGGGCTGGCGCGCGCTACGGCCGACGCCGCCACCGTGCTCGATGCTTCGGGCCGCGACTTGGTCATGATCGAAACGGTGGGCGTCGGGCAGGACGAAGTCGATATTGTGCGGCTCGCCGATGTCACCATTGTGATTCTTGTGCCAGGCATGGGCGACGATGTGCAAACGATCAAAGCCGGGATCATGGAAATCGCCGACATCTTTGTCATCAACAAATGCGACCGCGAGGGCGCCGAGCGCGTCGAGCGCGAGGTTCGCGCCATGCAATCGCTGGCGACGCGCAACGATTGCTGGACGCCGCCGATCGTCAAGACGGTCGCAAGCGAGGGCGTCGGAACTGAAAAGTTGGCGGAAGCGATCACCGATTACGAGGCGTACCTGAAGAAAGAGAATCTGGTCTTCAAGAAGAACGTCGAGAACTGGCAGGAGCGGCTGGTCGAGATGCTGCGCGACGCGATGCTGGAAAAAGCGCGGGCGCGGATGGACGGCGGCAGCCTCGAGCGTTACGCGGCCGAGATCGCCGAACACAAGCGCGATCCGTATTCGCTGGTGGAGGAGATTGTGCGCGGCGCAGAACGCAATTAGCTTCCTGTGACTCCGCTCGCAACAGGCAGGTATCTATGGATTTCAGCATTGATCATCTCGGCATCGCAGTGAAGTCGCTGGCGGCGGCGAAGTCCATTTACGAGAAGCTCGGGCTGAGCGTTTCTCAGGAAGAAACCGTGGAGCAGGAAAAAGTGCGGCTGGTGATGGTGCCCGTGGGGGAAACCCGGCTGGAGCTGCTGGAGGCGACTTCGGGCGATTCGGCCATCGCCCGGTTTATTGCCAAGCGCGGCGAAGGGCTGCATCATGTTTGTATGCGCGTTCCGGATCTGGCGGCGGCGGTTGCAAAATTGAAGAGCGAAGGCGTGCGTCTGGTCTCGAACGAGATCAAGACGGGCGCGGGCGGGCACCGGTACGTGTTCGTGCATCCGCAGAGCACGGGGGGCGTACTGCTCGAATTGGTGGAGAGCAGCCATTTGTAATTTGCAATTTGTAATTTGAAGATTTGAAAGGCGCAGGTTGGACGCGCAGGTTTTCAAAATTACCAATTACAAATTACCAATTACAAATGTTTCAGCTTCTGCTCGCGGTTGACACTTCCGGGAAAAACGGTAGTCTGGCGCTGGCCCGCGCGGCGCCGGGTCAGGGCGAAAGCGAAGTCAGTGTGCTTGAAGTTGTGCCGCTCACTGGCGGCGCGTTTTCGGCGCAACTGGTCCCGCAGATTGCCGCGCTGCTCGAAAAGCACGGATATAGTAAGACCGATCTAGGGGCTTTTGCGGTCGCATCCGGGCCCGGCTCGTTTACCGGGCTGCGCGTGGGCTTGGCTGCCATCAAAGCGCTGGCCGAGGCACTGCGGAAACCAATCGTTGCGATTTCACTGTTGGAAGCGGTTGCGTGCGGCGGCGCGGCGCGCGGCCGGGTTTTTGCCGCGCTGGATGCGGGCCGGGGGGACGTGTATGCCGGCGACTATGAACTGGACACCGACGCTCATTCGCACACCCGCATGTCCGTTGTTATGCACCGCGAACGCTTGCTGAGCAGGGAAGAGTTTTTTGCCGAAGCCAGAAGTGCCGAAGCCGACCTTCCCGAAAGCAAGCGTAAGGCGATCATAACGCCCGATGCCGTGCTAGCGGAGATCGTTCGGGCTGCCGGAATCCAGATTGAACTGATCGAGTATCCGAACAGCGGAATGATTGCCCGGCTGGCTTGGGGACATCTCCAGCGGGGCCAGACGGTGAGTCCCGAAGGATTGGAAGCGAACTACATCCGCCGTTCCGACGCCGAGATTTTTTCGAAGCCGAAGGCGTGAGACTGTCAACTGTTTATGCCAGTGGCTATCCGATCCGCTGGGTTGGACGATGTGCCGGCGATTCTCGCTATCGAGCGGCAGGCATCGAGCGCAGCCCACTGGACCTCCGAGCAGTACAACAAGTTGGTAGGCAGCGGAGTCGTTCTGGTGGCCGAACAAGCAGCCGAGGAAGCCGGCCAGCTTTGCGGATTTGTTTGCGCGCAGGCGGGCGCGGGCGAGTGGGAGATCGAGAACGTAGTGGTGGCGGCCAAGTTCCTCCGCCGTGGCATTGCCGATGAGTTGATGCGTGAGCTGATTCAGCGCGCGGAGAGCGAGGCGGCGTCAACGATTGTGCTCGAAGTCCGCGAATCGAATCTGCCGGCCCGCGGCCTATACGAAAAACACAGGTTCCGAGAGATGGGCCGCCGACGGTCGTATTACAAGGATCCGTCAGAGAATGCGATTCTGTACGCACTTCGGTTCGACCGCTGACTTCAGCCGAAAAGCCGCAAATTTTTTTTGCACTATTTTCTGTGCAACTTTCCCGTTCAGGGGCAGCCTACTAAAGGTGGAAGTCTCTCTATGAAATCTCATTGAACCCCGACCGACCCCTATGCTACTTTGTAACCTTACGGTAATAATAAATAGCAGGAGGTCTAGCAAGGATGCTGACTTCGAGAGACCAACTCCTGACCGGTCATGATGAGTTCCAGCGGCTGGTTCAGGAGCACTCGCAATATTCCCAACGGCTGGAATCCCTCACCCAGAAACGATACCTCACCGACGACGAAAAACTGGAAGAAGTGCGGCTGAAGAAACTAAAGCTGCGCCTCAAAGACCAGATGCTGACGCTGGAACACCAGGCTCAGCGGCAGTCTGCCTAGATTTTGCCGAGCTTAGATCAACGGGGCTGAGCCATTGGGCCCGAATCATAGGAAAAAGCAGGGTCTCGCTCGACCCACGCCATCATCGCGGGCGCTTGTAAGCGCCTTTTTTTATTGCAGTTATGCAGAATGTCGCGGCCTCGCTCTATAATCGTTCTGAATTCCCATGGTGCGTGACGGCTACTACTATGGTGTGGGATGCCTGCTTGCCGCGGTCATTGTCACGCGGCTCGCGGCTTGGCCCTATGCCATCCCGGTGTTGCTGCTGGCGGCGTTCTTCCTGTGGTTTTTCCGCGATCCAGAGCGCCAGATTCCGACGCTCCCCGGGGCTGTGGTTTCTCCTGGAGACGGCAAGGTGACCGATGTGTCGGTCGTGACTTCCGATGGAACTTCGCGGAACCGGATCAGCATCTTTCTCAGCGTCTTCGATGTGCACGTGAACCGCTCGCCCATTGCGGGCGTGATCCGCGATGTGCGCTACCGGCGCGGCAAGTTCCTCAACGCCATGGGAGCAAATTCGGCGGAGGAGAACGAGCAGAACATCGTTACCGTGGAAGGCGAAGGCCGTACCGTAATATTCAAACAGATCGCCGGCCTGATCGCGCGCCGTATCGTTTTCAATTTTAAAGTGGGAGACCGGGTAGACTGCGGCCAGCGGGTTGGCCTCATCAAGTTTGGTTCTCGCGTGGATGTTTTGTTCGATCGCGACGCCGCGATCCAGGTGAAAGCCGGCGATCACGTCAAGGGAGGAGCGACGGTACTTGCCTCCTTGCCGATTACGCTGCCGGTTACGCCGCCAATTGGGCAGACGGTTCATGCCGGCAGGGCCGGGGGAGCGGGTGGCTCGTTGAAATGAAAGAGCTGGGAACATGGAAGAGCTAGAGCCGCGTCGTCGTGAATCAGACCGTCCGCGCGGAAAATTGCGCAAAGGCATGTATCTGCTGCCCTCGCTGTTCACCACAGCGAATATCGCGGCCGGTTTCTACGCGATTCTGCAGACCGTGCATGGCGCCTCGGGTGACGCATGGCACTTGGACTTTGCCGCAAAGGCCATCGGCTTTGCCGTATTGTTCGACGGTCTGGACGGCCGCATCGCGCGCATGACTCACACCTCTAGCGATTTTGGCAGGGAACTCGATTCGCTGGCCGACGTGATCGCTTTCGGCGTCGCCCCCGCGCTGCTCGCCTGGATGTGGGGCTTCCATCTGTTGCCGATGATCATTGCCCCCGACCTGCGCCTGAAAATTACGGAACTGGGCTCGGTGGCCTGCTTCGCTTTCCTCATGGCGGGCGCGAGCCGCCTGGCGCGCTTCAACATTGCGAAGAATCCGCAGCCTTCGAACCCGGGACGTCCGGGGAAGAAATATTTCGTGGGCATGCCGATTCCGGCCGGCGCGGGAGTGATTGCGGCGATCGTCCACTACTCCGGCGGGGCGCCCGTGACTTCCTGGTGGACGGCGATGATCTGGTTGATGATGGTCGTCGTGGTCGGTTATCTGATGGTCAGCACGTGGCGTTTCTACAGCTTCAAGGACATTGATTTTCGTTCGCGCCATCCCTTCCGCCTGATTATTCTGATCGCCGTGCTGATCGCATTGATCTGGCACTTTTCGCGGCAGATACTATTCGCGATTGCCGTACTGTATATGGCTTCCGGCGTCCTGTGGCGCCTACAGTGGATCTTCCATCGCAAGACTCCGCCTGCACCTCCGGTGAACCGGGAGGCATCTCAGAATCCATGAGTCCCCTGTCGAAGACTCCCGCTTCGAAATCCGCCGGCTCGCAGGCCGATCTCCGCGGCGCCAATCTTTATCGCGTGGCGATCGTCGGCGCGGCGTCGCTCAAGGGAAAAGAGATCGCCGACATTCTGCGCGAACGGAACTTCCCTGCCGTCGATGTCCGGTTGCTCGATGACGACGAGTCTTTCGGCCAACTGGAAGCGGTTGGCGACGAGATGAACTTCATCCAGAGCATCCGCTCGGAACAGTTCGAGCGCGTGGACTTCGCCTTCTTCGCTTCCGACCCAAGCTCTACGCTCAATAACTGGAAGGCGGCGCGCGATCAGGGCAATATGATCGTGGATCTCTCGTACGCGCTGGAAGATGAAGCGGGAGCGGGAGCATCGGTCCGCTCGCCCTGGATCGAGCGGCAGACTGGCCAACCCATTGCCCCGGAGCTGCAGCCGGGCCCGGTGGTGATCGCCCATCCAGCCGCTACGGTCCTCGCGATGCTCGCTTTGCGCAGCGAGAAGACTGCCAGAATCGAATGCATGGTCGCGACCGTGTTTGAGCCGGCGTCCGAGAACGGCCAGAAGGGTATCGACGAACTGCACGAGCAAACGGTGAATCTGCTCTCCTTCCAGGAGTTGCCGAAGAATGTGTTCGACGTCCAGGTGGCCTTCAACATGGTAGCGCGCTACGGACAGAGATCCCACTTGGCGCTGGAAGCTGTGTCGCAGCGAATCCGGAAGCACTACCGGCACATTGCCCGTGGCGCAGCCGAGCCTGCGCTGCAGGTGCTGCAGGCGCCGGTCTTCCATGGGCACGGCTTTTCGGTTTACATGGAGATGGAGAAGCCAGGCGCGATCGCGGATTTGTCGCTGGCCCTGGCGGGAGAGCACGTGGTCGTGAACGGCAGCCCCGAAGACATACCCACCAGCGTGAGCGCCGCCGGTCAAGGCGACATTCTGGTCGCACTCACCAGCGATGCCAATCGCAAGAACGGCGTTTGGCTCTGGGCGACGACCGACAACCTGCGCGTTGCCGCTTTGACCGCGGTCGAATGCGCCGAGACTATGACCGCATCCCGGCCGCGAGGTCAGATTCAGTGATCCGACGGACAATGACTCAGTGGACGACGAACCGCTGGGCGGCCGCACTGGCGCTCGGAGTGGGTTTGGCCGCGACCTCGACCGGCTGCGGCTACCACCGGGCTGGGAATGCCGTCGAACTGTCGCAGAACATCCACACCATCGCGATTCCCGGCTTCGTGAGCCACAGCCAGACTTTTCGCATCGAGCAACTCTTAACCGACGCCGTCGTGCGCGAATTCAACGCCCGCACCCAATACCGTGTGATTCATGACGCGAAGGGCGATGCCGACGCGGTGCTGAAGGCGACAGTTTTATCCGCGTCGGCGAACCCGCTTGTTTACGACTCGCAAACCGGGCGCGCAGTCAGCGCCCTGGTCACCGTGAGCGTACAGGTGACACTGACCGATCGCCAGGGCAAGGTGCTTTTCCAGAATCCTTCCTATCTTTTTCACGATCAGTACGAAATTTCGAGCGATCTCCCCAGTTTTTTTCAGGAAGATTCTCCGGCTGTCGATCGGTTGTCGCGGGATTTCGCGCGGACGCTCGTGGCCAACATATTGGAGGCTTACTAATGGCGATGCGCGCCTTCAGCCAGGCCGACCGCTTTCTCTCTGAACTGGAGTCGCGCAAGCTGAAGCCGGCTTACGTGTTGGTTGGCGATGAAGCGTTTTTTCGCAAGCGCTGCCGCGATGCCATTCTCGATCACCTGGTCGCGCCCGACTCGCGCGACTTCGGCTTGTTCGAGTTCGACCTCGCCGAGACTTCGCTGAATGAAGTTCTGGATCGCGCCCGCACCCCCTCGCTGATGGCGCCGTTTCAGGTGTTCTTCGTACGCGGCGTGAAGACGTTGTTTGGCCGCGGCTCGAACGAAGGAAAAATCGGGGCCATCGAAGCCTACTGCAAGAATCCCAATCCCGCAGCGCTCCTGGTGTTTGTTGCCGATTACATCGGCATTCCCGCCGACGCCCGCCGCATGGAGATGACGGACAAGGACCGCTACCAAAAGATCCGCGAAGACCTGGGTCCGTTCTGCGGCATTGTCGAACTGTCTCGCGTGCAAGAGGGCGAAGCCGTCCGCTGGATTGGCGAGTACTGCGTTAGGCGCGGAGTCAAGATCGACGCCGACGGCGCGCGCGAGTTGGTGGATGCGCTGGGCGGCGACATGACGATGGTGTCGAACGAACTGGAGAAGCTGATTCTTTATGCCGGCGAAAAAGGAAAAATCACGCTCGGCGATGTCGAAACCATGGTGCTGGCCGCGAAACAGCGGTCGTTATATGAGTTAACCGATGCAATTTCTTCCAAAGATCGCGTGCGCGCGCTCGGAGTCCTCGATGCGCTGCTTTCGACCGGCGACGGCGAAGAAGCTGCCATTGGCCATCTCTTCATGCTGGCCAAGACTTTTCGCCAGATGCTCGTGATCTTGGAGCGCAACGTGCGCGACCAGCGCATGCTTTGGGCGGCATTGTGGCAGGGTTTTCGCGTGCCGCCGTTTGCCGCCGACGACATCATCCGGCAGGCGCGGCGCTACAAATCGAAGCGGGAGCTGACGCGCGCCATTCGCCTGGTCGCGAAAGCCGATCTCGCGCTGCGCTCGAGTCCTCCCAGCAAACGGCTGGTCTTCGAAAAACTCGTTCTGGATCTCGCCACCGACCCCAAGCTTGAAGCCGCCGGCGGATGGATGCAGGAAGAACTGCCGGTGTAGAGCCGGGGCTTGTCCCGTCTCACGCAGGCGTCAAGATGACTCTCTACCCCTTTGCCTCGGCCAGCGCCCGCCGTAGTTGGTCGACATCCGGGAAATTCGGATTGATCTTCAACACGCGGTCCAGTTGTTGCCGGGCCAGCGCGGCCTGGCCGCTCTTGGCATACGCGAGTCCCAGATGGTAGTTGAAGAGCGCGTTGTCCGGTTCCTTTTTCAGCGCTGCTTTGAACTGGGTAATCGCGGACGTGTAGACGCCCTTGTGGTAGAAAGCCCAGCCCAGCGTGTCGGCGGAGTTCGGATTATCGGGAAGCTGACGCCGGGCAGTCTGCGCCATCGCGAAAGCAACTTCCACATTGCCGCCCTGCTCCAGCATCACGTAGGCCAAATTGTTGGAGGCCAGCGGATTGTCGGGCTGAATCTGAAGCACCTTCTGGTATTGCTGCTTGGCGTTGTCCCAATCCTGCTTGGCCTCGTAAATGCCCCCAGCCAGCAGGTAGAAAGCGACTTCCTTGGGATTAATCTTGGCCCCATCGAGATATGTTTGCAGCGCCTGATCGGTGGCGCCGCGTAGGTTCTGCACCAGGCCGAGCTTGACCATCGCTTCGCTGTTCTTCTTATCCAAGTCGGAGGCTTGTTTGAACTCCTGTTCCGCCCCCGCGAGATCCTTTTTCTGCTCCAGCAGAAGTTGGCCCATCATGATGTGAAACCCAACGTTCTTGGGATAAATGGCCAATTGTGTCTTCGCCGTAGCGATGGCCCTGTCCGGCTGCTTTTGTACCAGGTCAACGTTGAGCACGCCGCCCAGCGCGTCGGTGGAATTCGGATCCTGATCAAGCGCCTGCTGATAGGCCCTTTGCGCGTCGGCAAACTGGGTCTGCGCCATCCGCAGGTTGCCCAGTTGCACATACGCGCCGGGATTGTTGGGTTGCTTTTCCAGGGACCGATGAATGTTCTCATCGGCTGTTGCGTAGTTCTTGCGATCGATGTCGGCGACCGCGCGCAGCAGGTATCCGTCAGGAGCCGACGGCTGCAAGGCGATGATCTGGTCTGCTTCCTGCGCGAGGGCCGAGGCGTCGCTGCGGTGGATGGCAACGCCCGCCAACGCGCGGTGCGCTTCCACAATGTCGGGACGCAGGCGAACGGCATCGCGCCACTCCGCTTCTGCCCGGTTGGTGTTGCCCAGTTGGTCGAATGCCAGACCCTGCTGGTAATGCGCCACGGCGTTATCGGGATCGTTCTTCAACACCGCCTGCAGCGTATTGACGGCGTCGCTGGCCCTGCCGCTGCGAATTTCGATCTCGCCCTTGTAAACCTGGGCGTCCTGGTCATCCGGCTTTGCCTTCACAACTTCGTCATTCAACTTGCGGGCATCGTCGAGCCGGTCTTTCAGGATCAGCAGCTGGATGTAATTCTTCTTGACCACCATGTCCTTGGCATGGTCCCGATAAAGCGAGGCATACTCGGCCGTGGCTTTGTCGAGCTGGTTATTGGAAAAATAAAAATCGCCCAGCATGCGATAGCCCACGGGATTATTGGGGAAATCCTTCTTCGATTGGCGCAGGAATTCCTCGGCTTCGCCCGGCTTGTTCTCGGCCATGTACAGGCTGGCAAGAGAAAGCCGGGGGTTGGGATCGTCCGCGGCGGCCGTTATGGCTTGCCGAAACGCCTGCTCCGCTTCGGGGAATCGCCCACGAGTCTGGTAGAAGTTCCCCAGCGAGACCAGCGCATTCGTGGACTTGGGACTGAGTTTGACCGCTTCCTTGAAACTGTCCTCCGCCCCGTTCCAGTCTTGCCCGCGCATCTGGAACATGGCCAAATTCAGATAAGTGTCGGACCGGCTGGGATCCAATTTCAGCGCCTGCTTCAGGTCCTCCAGCGCATCCTTCGTGTCATTGGTGCCGGCGTAGTAGTTGGCCCGCGCGATATAGAAGTCGGCGTCGGGCCGTTTTTTCTCGAGCAGGTCCAGATGCTCCTTCGCGTCATTAAACTGACGTCCGAGGATCAGCAGGTTGGCCAGGTCCAGATGCGCGGCATAAAGCAACTTCAGCGCGTTTGGATCGTTTGTATCGGGCTGTATTATCTGGACGGTAGTCGACAGCTCCTGGTAGGCGGTTGGCCACTGCTGCAGCTTCATCGCCGCCAGCGCCAGCTTGTAGTGGGCGTCGGCGAAACGCGAATCAACCTGGATGGCGTTCTCGAACTGAATCTCGGCTTCCCGGTACTGGCCTTTGTCGAAGTAGCGCTGGCCGCTCTCCAAGTACTTCTGCTTGCGGACGTTCGGATCCCGCGAGCAACCCGTCAGCAACGCCGCCAGCACGCAAACCGCCGCTACCGCATACTGGAATCTCGATCCTCTAGCCATACCCATATCTCCGAGCGCCTCGCAATGCGCAAACTTTGTCTTATCAACGCCCTACTGCACAAAGGTACTCTCTTGGGCGCACCCCAGAAAAGTTACTGCCGTGATTATCGCAAAATTGGCCAACGGCCAGAGCCATATTGGCCCTAACTTTAAGCATACGCCCGTGTACAGGCGCTTTGGTAATCTGCCCCAACCGGCCGGAACATGGCATAGTTCAATCGGCTATGACCCACTTCCCCCAAACCAATGCCAACCAGCGTTCGCCCCGAGTGCGACTGAATGGATCGGTCACGGCCGCAGTGATGGCCGAAGGCGGCCAGCGGGCGCGCGCAAAACTGCAATCCATTTCCATCACCGGCGGATTGCTGCAGTTGCAGCATGAGCTATCCACCGGAGATTTCGTCGAAATCGCTTTCCACACCCGATCGGGCGCCATCTGCGGCATGGCCGAAATGCTGCACCCGACGCGCAAGTTTCAGAGCGCGTGTCTTCAGCCTTTCCGCTTCATTGCCCTGGGCGACGAGGACCATCGCAAGCTGCGCATGGCGCTCGATTCCGCTCTGGACCGCAGTTTTCTGGACCCGGTCTCCGAGCAGCTTCGGACGCCGCCCGGATTTTGAGCTCTCTCACCAGGTGTAGTGCGCCGTATAGGTGATCGTCTTTTCACCATCCGGGGCGATAGTCACCGGGAACTCGATGGTGTGCGCGTCGGTTTTCTTATAGTCGGCGGAGCTCGAAGCGATATCCCAGGTCAGCGCGCGATACAGGTGTTCGACCACGCGAACATCCACTGGTTCTTTCTTGTGGTTGCGAACTTTGATCTCGAGCGACTCCGTAGCCGTGCTCTTCCCATCGTCCACATCGTAGTTGGTGCGGACGCGTTCCCCGGTCAGGTCGAACGCGTTGCCGGTGTAGATGCGGACGGTCTCGTCGCGGGGCGTGTGGTCAATGACGTTTTCGCCGGTGAATTCGATCTGGCCGTCGTCGTTGCGGCGGTAGAAGCGGACGCGCCCTTTGGGCAGCGGCATGCCGAGATGATTCGCCTGTGAGTTTAGGAACTCGCGCATCACCCAAATCTTGGGATTGGATTCGGTGCCGTAAGAGTGATCGTTGCGGATACTGTCCCAGTTCCAGCCGTTGTAGCGGTTGGCGTCGATCTTGACGCCGTCGTAGATATAGATTTGCTTCGTGCCAACCCCCGCCGCGCGAATGAATTCCACCTGCTTCGTTTCGCGGTCGCGCAGGGTAGTCGTGCGTTCGAGCGTGTAGAGGTGATACTCGTCGAAGGCTTTCTCGGTGACCGGAGGTCCTACCATTACGGCACCGCTCACCATAGCCATCTGGGTGAAAGCCCGGCCATTCATTCCTGGCTGAATCTTATTCACGTCCCCGGCCATGAGCTTGATGCGCGCGTTCTCAAACGTCTTGCCCGACTGGTTGTCCATGGTGACCCAGCCCACGATATCGACCAGGGCGCCCTTCTCGGGTGCAACGATGTTGTAGTCGGCCTGCCAGCTCATGCCCCCGGTGACGTAGGAGAACTCGGCGGGAAATTTTCCGGCTCTGTCGGTGGCGAGCGTCCATTCCAGGCGCGGCTTCAGGATGGTGTCATCGGTGAGGCTAGGGAAGACGGGCGTGCCGGGTAGACTGAAGCGCAATTGGCCGTTGACCTCGATGATGGGCTGCGCAGCGGCGGCGGCCGTCTGGCCCTGGTCGTACTCCTGTCCGTAGCGGTTCATGGCAAAATAGTCGTGCGGCGCATATCCGCTGCGTATTATTTTGCCTTTGACGATTTGCGTTCCCTGTGGCGTCGCGACCTCGAAATCGATCGTCTTGCTTTCGTAGAGCGAGAGCAGCAGAGACTCTGAGATCGGGTCGGCGCGATAATTCTGTTCCAACACCTGTACCGCGTGCTTGCCCGTGGGATCGCGCAGAATGACGGAGTCCGGCTCCAGGTGCATGGTGATGTCATTCACGTTGACCTGGTTTTCGCCGGACTTGAGATCCAGCGGGAGGTCCTGCCGCACGACGGCGAAATTCTCGTTATAGATGGTGAGTGACGATTGCGGCGATTGCGCGAAGAGACTTCCCGGCAAAATGGAAACGCAAACGAAAACACAGACCAAGCGAGCAATCATCAAGTTGAACCTCCGTGGAAGCTGCCGAGCATGCCCCTTCCGCCTTGGAAGCGGCGGTCGCGGCTTTGGTTGGCCGCTGCCCAGAATCACGCTGCCTTGAGTGGAACGTCGGGGGAAGTCATTCTTGCGGGACGTGAGGAAGCATGTTCTCCGGGCTGCAGCCTGGAGGATGACCACGGGATAGGCAGCTTACGCTGGTTCAATCGTCGTCACCTGCAGGTTCGGCTTGTCGCTATACTAAGTCCTCTGGGATGACGAACGAGACGACCGAGACCATCACTCATTCCGCTGAGGAGACGATCGCGTTCGGGCGCAGGCTTGCCGCCGAACTGTCTCCTCCTCTCATCGTGCTGCTGCGCGGCGACCTCGGGGCGGGCAAAACGACCCTCGTGAAGGGCATTGCGGAAGGCTTCGAAGCCGCTCGCGCCGAGGACGTAACCAGCCCGACTTTCACGCTCATCCACGAATACCGCGGGCCCCGCGCCACCCTCTACCACATTGACCTTTACCGCATCGATACCCAGCGAGACCTGGAAACGCTCGGCCTTGACGATCTGCTCGCGCCCAACTGCATCTTACTGATAGAGTGGGGTGAGAAGTTCCCTCGCCTCGAACGTGATCGGAACGTGGAAATCACCCTGGCGCAAATAGGGAAAGAACGAGCGGGGGAAACTGAGCGCAGAATCCAAGTGACCACCCGTTGAATCCCATGGGCTGATGACATTGGCCTGCCAACATTGGACGGCCAACAGTAGACTGCCAACATTGGTCTGGGGCGCATCTCACTCAACTGAATTTGGAGCCAGAATCGACTTGAAACTTACCCATTTCGCACTTGCAGGCCTACTGACCGTGTCGATATTGTCCTTGGTGACTTTTTGCGCAGGTCAAAGCGCCCCGCAGACTCAAACTTCAGACCCTACAGCCCTTCCGAAGCAGGACAAACCCGGAGAGCAACCGTCTGCCCAGAGTAATTCTCAGGATCAAAACAACCCAGTCCAGGTAGATACAGAGAAAAAGAAGAACGACCGGATGTTTTACGTGATGCCGAACTACTTGACGGTGGATGGTCAGTCGCAAGTAGCGCCGGTCTCCTGGAAAGAGAAATTCGCCATGGCAGCGAAGGGCTCCTTCGACCCATATGAATTCACGATAATCGGTATTGTGGCGGGCATCCGCCAGGCGGAGAATTCCGATGAGGAGTTCGGACAGGGAATGAAGGGATATGCGAAGCGGTATGGAGCGGCTTTCGCCGATCAGGTAGATGGCAATGTCATGGTGGGCGGCGTTTTCCCCACGATCCTAAAAATAGATCCTCGCTATTTTCGATTGGGCAGGGGCCGCTTTGTGCACCGGTTTGGCTATGCCGTCAGCCGTGTTCTCATCGCCCGAAAAGATTCCGGCGGTCGCATGTTCAACATTCCTGAGTTTGCGGGCAATGCAACGGCGATCGCCATTTCCAATGTCTATTATCCCGCCGACGATCGGAACGCTTCGGCGAATTTCAACAACTGGGGAGTGCAGATGGGCCTCGACGCCTTCGGGAATGAACTGAAGGAGTTTTGGCCCGATATTCATGGCTACTTGCAGAGGAGACACGCCCGCCGCCTGCAGAAAGCAATCAATTGACCTTTTCCAATCCGGATTCACAGTTACCAGTTTCGTCCCGCTGGCGTGCATCCAAACGCCGGCTCAAACAATCCAACCTTGAAGGTTCAGCAGGAATTGCTTGGGAAGCAGAGCAGATAGGGTCCCGAAAGGGAAAATACGGATGTGGGGGAAGATTTGAAGACGATTCGATCATTTTGCATCGCGGTAGCGCTGGCGGGGACGTTGGGAAGTGCGTCTCTTCAAGCCCAGGGACCAACGAGTGCGCCAGAGCAATCCCAAGAAGCAACGGCGCGGTGGGGACTGGACGACGTTTCGCTTCTCACCCAGGCCCCTCAGCAAGGGAGCACAACAACGGATGGACCCCGTCCTCTGCCAAACGCGCCGACACCCACGATCAACCCCGCGGAGCCAAATAACCCCACTGACCAGTATGGCAAACAGCCCAAGAGAATTCTGGGGATCATCCCCAATTACCGTGCGGTCAGCGCCAACACGCAGTTGCCTCCGCAGAGCTTCAAGAATAATCTCTGGCTGGCGACCCAGGATACGTTCGACTACTCCGATTTCATTTTCGTGGGAGGGCTCGCGGGAATTGCGATGGCTGGCAAATCGCAGCCGTCCTTTGGGCAAGGCGGTGAGGGCTACGGTCGATACTACTGGCACGTTTTTGTCGACGGCGGCATCGAGAACTATATGACGGAAGCAATCGTGCCAGCGGCGACAAGAGAAGACCCGAGATACTACACCCTGGGCAAAGGGGGATTCATTAAGCGGACCGGTTATGCGGTAAGTCGGCTGTTCATTACCAAGACCAACGCGGGAAAGAGTACCTTCAATCTGTCGGAGATCGTGGGGGCCGGGGCGGCCGCGGGCATCGGCAATGCGTATTACCCGGCAGAATCCAACCCCTTCGTGAAAACGTATCAACGTTGGGGAACGCAGGTGGGTTTGGACGGCGTGTTCAACGTATTAAAAGAATTCTGGCCGGACATCAATCAGGCAGTATTTCGTGGAAAATACTAATCCCCTCTACAAGTCAGCGGCGAAGAAGACAAACACGAAAACGAAAGGGCGCATTCTGCTGATAGCATGACCCATGATGCCTCAATCTGGCAACCGCATCAGCATCGCATCCCGTCATTCCTCATCCAATCAAGTGATGTCTTCGAGAACCGAAACCACCATCAGGAAAGCTGTTGAGCCAGATCTGGAAGTAGGCGTAATCTGCGCCGATCGCGACGGCAATCGCATTCGCATCGACCGCATTGATGTAGCTCGCGGCGCCGGAACCGTTGCCTACGATTTTCTGAACGACGAACTGCGCGTGCAGGAAGGCATTCAGGAGCGCTCAATCGAGCAATTTCTCGCGCAAGGCTGGTTTACGGCAGCCCCAGGAAAATCCCTATAGCAGGCCGCGGAACAGCGCCGCCATCCGGCTCTACGTAGCCGAAACCCAATTGCTGCGCTCGACAAAGGTCGGAGGTTCGTAGGTGCGTCCTTTTGCCAGCCGCTTCTCCTCCCGGCGTGTGGACCACAACAGGATAGGGCCGAGCGACGCCGCGGTGAGGCGGGCGACGACCGGGAACTCCTTCTCGACTTCCCGGCGCAGCTTGTGAATCCGATCGCTCACGCTGCGATTGACTTTCTTGAATTCTTGCTCCATCACCCAAAGCGCCGCATTGTAAGCGCTGCTGAGCTTCTTCACTTCTCGCGTAAACCGCTCGCGGACGCGTGGGTCGGGGTAGTCCTTGTAGCGTTGCCAGCCCATGAGCATGGTCTGGCACATGCGATAAAGACTCGGCCCATTATGCTCAAAATCGCGCCAGAAGGCCCAATCCAGGAACCTCTTTGAATCCTCGCGCGAAATGGCGGCGTGCCGGAAGTTGAATTTGAACTGCCCATGGATATCGGCGGGGTCAACGTCCGCCAGCAGACGGCCCTGATCGGACATTTCCTGGTAAAGCGGCGTGCCCGGAACCGGCGTGTAGAGCATGAACTGGTGGAAGTCGGTCTGGTAGGCGACCGCCGATTCGATTTCCCCGGCGATGTTGTCGGGCGTATGGTGCTCGAGTCCGATGATCGTCGAGCCCTGCACTCGAATGCCGTGTCTGCGAAGCTCGCGCGTAAGTTGCCCGATGTCCGTGCCCTGCAGCTTGCCATAGCTGGACTGGGGAGATTCCAAACCCATCCAGACCCAGGAAACGCCGAGTTCGACCAGTTCCAGCATGGTGTATTTCTGAATCGCATTGGCGGAAGCAAAGATGGAAAGCTCCCAGCTCTTGCCTGCCTCCTTCATGCGCTCCAGCAAGCGCAGGGCGCGCGTGCGGTGCAGCAGAAAGTTTTCGTCCATTACAAAGAAGGAATGCACTTTGAGCTCCGCTTCGATCCCGCACATCACGTCAAACAGTTCGTCGCCGGTTTCGTAAAAGTTGACGAACTTTCCTTTGCCGCCAAAAAAAGAAGACGTGGTGCAGAAGTTGCACCCCATGGGGCAGCCCACCGACGGAATGATGGTTGCCGCCGTGCCGCCCTTTCGATTCGGGAGGCGGATTCCCATGACGCGTGTCTCGAGACCGGAAACAATGGCGGGATGGCGAATCGGCGCGTGCTCGTCCTCCCCCAGGTACCGGCGCATCCATGAGATCCCTTCTCCGCGCACGATGTGATCGGCGTCGATCATCGCTTCCAGGCCGGGAATGGCGGCTACGTGTCCGCCCACAACGATCGTCGAATCCGGCGATAGCTCCCGCACCATGCGGCACATCTCGCGGACCTTGCCAACGTTCACGATGATCGAAGAGATACCGACGATGTCGTAGTGGTTCTTGGTCAATTCACGGGCGAAGGCTTTGCGGGTGGGAAAATCCAGCACGCTGCAGGGCGCCGAAACATTGGCCTGAATCATCATGATGCCCCAGGAGCGATGGAACATGCGCAGCGAGAATCCGCCTTGCGCGCGTGTGACCTGGTTGTGATAGAGCTCCATCGGGTTGATGGAACGGCTGCCAAATTCGTCGTCTTGCGCGTAGGGCCCGAAGACCGAACTCAACAGAATGCGAGCGTTACTTCCCTTTGCATGAGTTTCCATTTGGCTGATTTTCAATCGATCCTTTGCTTTGAGGATATTGCTCGGCGGAGTCTCTTCGCCGTGATCTCAGATCACATTACAAAACTATTACGTGCGCATCAGGACATGTCCTTGCGAGGGTTTCAGAGCGCATCGTTGGATGCATTCCGCACCAGCGCCAGCGCCGTCAGATCGTTATGCGTGGGAGCCGTCCGTGTGAACTGCCGAGTCGCTTGCAGCATGCTCAGGCACAGCTCGCGCGCGCTGAGTATGGTCGCGTCCTGAAGGCTTTGCTTCGCCCCGTCCAGCCCGAATTCCACATCCTCGCAGTCCCCATCCTCGCAGTCCGCTTCGACAAACCCGCGCGTGACAACCACAAGAGCCGCGCCCGCCACAAGGTGACAGGCAGCCGCGCTCTGCGTCGTGTGCGAGAACAAGCCCAGTGGCAGCCCGGTTGCCTCGAGCAACGCGATTCCGGCGTTGTCGCGAAGCAGCCCCGGAGTGTGGCCTGCATTGGCGTAGCACACCGTCCCCACATCTTCGTTATAACAACCGATGAACGCCGGACAACTGCGAATGCCGCCACGCAAGATGGTGCGGTTCATCTCGTGGCACAATTCGATCATGGCGGTGGTCTCGTTGAAGTCTTCGCCCGCGAAAAGAATGGGTGCAAGCGTTCGGAACGTTTTCTGCACGGCAATCAGGATTTCACGCGTGTCCGCCCGCAGGCCGGAGGCATCCAGCAGCACGAACAACATGCGGGACGGCCCCACCCTCAGGAATTCATAGAAATCGCCCGCCACGCGCTGCCCGGTGTACACCGCGGCAATCTCGGCGTGACGCAGCACGGGCGCATCGCAATGGATCGGGTCGGTGAGAGGCGGTGCGACTTCGCGCTCATCAAATACGGAATGCCGGAACAACAAGCGCCAGAACCCCGTCGAGAGCGGCTTGAGTTCCCCGACGTTGGCCTTCTGCGTCACAGCGCGGCTCCAGAAACATAGGTGCCAATCGCCTGAGCAAAGAGCGAAATCCTCCGCAAAACGAAACCGCAGCGAAGAGTATGCACCTGCCAAGGGTATCGGCAGGTTGCCTTCGATGCTTTACTGCAACGAGTTCAATGCGAATGACCTCACCGGCCGCGGCTAGAGCAGTTCTCGAAATGGTATAAAGGGAGAACTTTGTCCCGAAGGGACAATTGAGAATAGCCCGGCGCTTCAGCGCCGGGAATCTTCGCCGTCTCCGGCGCCTCCGATCCGTCAAACAAAAAGCCACAAACAAAAAAAGGACACCGCCCACGCGGTGTCCCTACCTACCAGCAAATTTGACTTACTTATTCTCGTTGAGTAATCCCGCTCCAAACTCCTTGCGCTGTATCACCGGACGCGCCGCTCTGGCTGACGCTGCCGCCGGCATGGCCGCCGCCGCTCCGTAACGCTCGAGCAGCACGGGTGCCATCGCGCCTTCCGCTTCTTTCACAAAGGTGAGCTTGCTCTCGCCCAGCAGATCGACGCGGATGAAATCTCCCATCCTTACTTGTCCAGTCGCCACCAGGTTCGCCAGCGGAAACACCAGATGCCGTTCAATCGCCCGCTTCAAGTGCCGCGCCCCGTACTTCGGATCGGTGCCCTCTGCCAGCAGAAAGTTCTTCACCTGCGGCGTGCAGTTGAATACGAACTGGTGCGCGCCCGCCGCCATCAGCACCCGCTGCTGCACCATCCCCAGTTCGATTTCCAGGATCTGCTGCAGGTGTTCGGGACGCAGCGTCTTGAACACGACCACTTTGTCGATGCGGTTCATGAACTCGGGCGCAAACTTGCGCCGCGCCGCATCCACCGCCGAGCGATTCATCTTTTCGTCGAGCGAGTTATCCACCTGCACCGCTTTCGGAGCGAAGCCCAAGCCGCCATCCACCAACCCATTCATCTCCACGGTGCCCAAGTTCGAGGTCATGATAATGATGCAACTCGAAAGATCCACGCGCCGGTTGTCGCCCAGCGTCAGCGTCGCCTTGTCCAAGATTCCGAGCAGCAGTTGCCACAGCGAGTCGGAAGCCTTCTCGATTTCGTCGAACAGCAGGATCGACAGCTTCAGCTTTTCCGTGTGCCACTGGTCGAGCGCTTCCTGCGTCAGCAGCGGATGCGTCTCGCGGTGTCCCAGGTATCCCGGAGGCGAGCCGATCAGTTTGGCAATCTCGTGCGAGTGCTGGAACTCGGCGCAATCGATCTTGATGCAGGCCCGCGCGTCGCCGAACAGCGACTCGGCTACCGCTTCCACCACCCGCGTCTTGCCGGAGCCGGTCGGCCCCAGAAACAGCAGATTGCCCACGGGACGGCCCGGCGCATTCAGCCCGGCCAGAAACATCTGATAGATTTCCGCGACCTTCTCGATCGCCTGATCCTGCCCCACAATCTTCCGGCGCAGGGCGGTCTCGAAGTCACGGGCGTCGTTGCTGCGGCGGCTCGGGTCAAGTACGGTTGCAAGGTTCGTTCTCATCGGGTCGGGTCCTTGTTTCCTCTCGGGGAACTGCATTCTTTCTGGGAAACTGCTCATTTTTTCACTCTCTTGCCACCTGGGAGGAAGGTTCTATTTCCTTGCCCACTCCTTCCTTGTGCAAGCCGCTAGCCATCCTCCCTAAGCGCCGTATTTCCCCAATTCTCATCGTTTTAGATGCGGCTAGCCCGCCTCACATCAGGCCGGCCACGTTACCCACAGTTCCCTCAAGAGCAATTGTTTGCAGACTACGGGGAACTTTAGCTCAGCGCCCCTAACCGCCCCTGCGCCCATGTCCCGTAACCCGCAACCCGCCTGACCCGACGTAACTTTCAGCCCAGGTTACCGCCGCGCACAATAGAAATAGATTTCTTCTCTGGAGAATATCCTTGTCCCAATTTTCGGCGGCTAGACTGACGGCCAGACTTTCGAAGTCCACACTCTCGATAACGACCGTTGTTGCCTTCCTGCTGTGGCTGTCCCTTACCGCCTTCGGCCTCTTTGCTCCAACTGCGGCCGCAGTGCAAAATCCGCACGCCGTGCAGTTGATGCAGGTAAAAGCCGACGCCAGCAAAAAGCCCGCGCCCCCGGCGCCCGTCGTCGTCATTGCGCCGCCCGGCTCCGATCTTTACGTCGCCCAGCGCGGAGACAGCATCCCGTCCGTCGCTCGCAAATATCTGCGGCGGACGAAATACCTCACCTCATCGGAACTGGCCGAAGCCATCCGCGAAGCCAACCATAACCGGCAGGGGGTCTTCCTCAAATCCGGAGAACAGATCGTCATCCCCGGAATTCTCGAAGCGCCCATTGTAGAGAAATCGGTGCCAGTGGCAAGAGATTTCGAAGTCCGAGCCATTTACCTGACCGGCGTGATGGCGGGCAGCGATCACGGACAGCGCATCATCCGCCACTGGCGCGAAGTCGGCGGCAACGCGGTCGTCTTCGATATTAAGGATAGCGACGGCATCGTCAACATCGCCTTCGACCAGCCGCTCGCCACCGGACAGCGCCACTATATTTCCGACCTGCCCAAGTTCATTCGCTTCCTGCATTCCGAAAACATGCACGCCATCGCCCGCATCGCCATCTTCCGCGATGAGCATCTGGTCACCAGCCACCCGGAGTTGGCCGTAAAGTCCCGCAGCACCGGCCAGCCCTGGCGCGAAAACGGCAAGCTCGTCTGGACCGACCCTTCGAACCCCAAAGTGCAGGACTACGATATCGCCCTCGCCAAGTTGGTAGCCCAGGCCGGAGTCGATGAAGTGCAGTTCGATTACGTCCGCTTTCCCGCCGAAGGCGACCAGAAAGACACCGCGTTCGACTTCCAGACCGATCATCCGAAATGGCAACGCTCGGAGGTGATCGCCGACTTCCTCCAGCGCGCCTATGCCCAGATCCATCCCACCGGCGCCCTGTTCTCGCTCGACGTCTTCGGAGTCATGGCGTGGCAGCGTCCCGTCGATCTTTCGCACACCGGGCAGGACATCGTAGCCATGGCCAAGCACTGCGACGTGATCTCGCCCATGATCTATCCTTCGCACTTCTTCGGCATGGACGGCATCGCGCACCCCGGCGACGCGCCCGAGCATTTCATCGGCGAGTCCATGGACCGCTTCAAGCTCATCACCAATTCCGGAGCCAGCGGCGTGGTGATTCGCCCGTGGCTGCAAGCCTTTGCCTGGCGCACCAAGACTTACTCGCCCCAGTATGTTGAAGTTCAAGTCGAGGTAGCGAAACAAAAAGGCGGCATCGGTTTTCTTTTCTGGAACGCCAATAACGATTACTCGAAGCCCTACACCGCCATGCCGGAAATGCGTGCCGCCAAGAACAAAGACCGCTACTTTCGCGGAGACGAAGTAGGCAACAAGCCCGAACCGTCCACAGCCACGCCGGTTGCCTCAATCGCCGCGCCCGCAACCGCGCCCAACACGAATGTAGACACGGGGCTTGCCCGGTCTCCCAGCGACACCGCCCACCGCGCCCAGAAAATCTGGCGCTACTGAGCGTCGTGTCCCGCAAGTTCGTGGCATAAATTCCTTGTTGTCATCGTGAGTTCCTTGTTGTCGTCCTGAGCGAAGCGAAGGACCCGTGTATTCGAGTTCGCGATGCGGGTGCCTCACGTCTCGTGGTTGTCGAGACGTGGGACGACGCGCGGCTCGATTTCTGCTGGGCTCGCCGCACCATTAGCATGGTGGCGGAAATCGACGAACTCATGGAAACAAGGTAATAGTTACTAACAACCCACGGACAAACCCATCATTAAGGTAAAGATCGCGACTCAGATCGAGCCGTGAGTGCCGCAGAGTCTATAGCCAACTGCGAAACACCTGCGGCTTTTGGGAGGCCGAAGCGGCCTGCTGTCAGCCACTTCTGGGGCTGCGAGCCAACGCAAGTAACCTGCCAAGACCGTCCAGTTACACTTACTAAAAGGTCACTCACCCCACGAGAGTAGACTATGCACTCCCGTACTTCCATGACTTACTCTAAGTTTACCGACGTACTAATTAGCGGAGATCAGATGAAGTTGCTCCTCTCGATTCTTGTGCTGGGCGCTCTTTCGATGAATGTTGCCGTGCAGGCGCAGAGTTTCACGGCGAGCGGCAGATCCGCGCTGCCCGATGCGCCCAGCGATCGTCCTTTTTGGACGGTCGAGAACAAGGTGAATGTCGGCATCTTAGCCGCACTGATCGCCGCCGACGCCGTCACCACTCAGCGCGGCTTGAACCAGGGCCTCCGCGAAATGAATCCCCTAATGCGCCCGTTCGTGACGCATGGCGTCGCCGGACAAGCTGCCGGGTCGGCTTTAGGTTTTGGCGCTGGAGTCGGTATCGTCTACTTGTTGCATCGCAGCCACCACTACAAAGCGGAACGCATTACGATGCGAATGATCGTCGCCGGTGAAAGTGGGTTCGTCGCCAACAACATCATTGCGATTCGCTAAGAAAAAAGGAGCAAAGTGCGTCGCCAAGCCGGATGCCCCGTCCCGGCTGTGAACTCCTGATTTCGCCGGCCCAGCCCGCTTCCACGTTATAATTCCATTCTGGAAGACGAACCTTCTTCGACCACCGGCCACTGATCACCGACCACTGATCATTGATCGTTGAACCATCGAAGAATCTCCAGCCCGCTTCCGCGAATCGTTGTACCGAAGGAGTCTGCATGGCGATTGAGAAGACGGAAAAAATCTGGCACAACGGCAAGTTCATCGCCTGGGATGACGCTACGCTGCACGTGATGTCTCACGTTGTGCACTACGGCTCTTCAGTGTTTGAAGGCATTCGCTGCTACGCGCTGCCCAGCGGCCCTGCGATTTTTCGCGCCACGGAACACATGCAGCGGCTCATCGACTCGGCCCGCATTTACCGCATCGACGTCCCCTTCACCCGCGACGAGATCGTGCGCGCCATGCTCGAGTTGGTGAAAGAAAACGGCGTGTGGCCTTGCTACATCCGCCCCATCGTTCTCCGCGGCTACGGCGAAGCCGGCGTCAACCCGTTCAACTCCCCCACCGAAGTCTATATCGCAAATTTTTCCTGGGGAAAATATCTGGGGACGGATGCCAGCGAAGGAGTGGACGTTTGCGTTTCCTCGTGGACGCGAATGGCACCCAACACTCTGCCGGCGATGGCTAAGGCTGGAGCAAATTATATGAATTCGCAGCTCATCAAAATGGAAGCCATCGTCAACGGGTACGCCGAAGGCATTGCGCTCGATGTGAACGGCTACGTCAGCGAAGGCTCGGGCGAAAATCTGTTCGTCGTCCGCAACGGCGTGTTGCAAACGGCTCCACTGGGCAACTCCGTGCTTCCGGGCATCACGCGGGACTCGGTGTTGCAGATCGCGCGCGACCTCGGCATCAAGATCGTGGAGCAGCAGATTCCGCGCGAGTCGCTTTACATTGCCGACGAAGTTTTCTTCACCGGCACCGCCGCCGAAATCACGCCCATTCGCTCGGTTGACAAGATCGCCGTGGGCAAGGGCAAGATCGGTCCCATGACCAAATCTCTGCAAGCGGAGTTTTACGGCATTGTTCGCGGCGAGAAAGCGGACCGGTACAACTGGCTGACGCCGGTTCCGGTGGGAGCGAAGTTGCCTGTGGCCGTGTAACTTTGTTTGGGCGGGCGTGGGGAGAATGCCTTGCGGCGGCGAATAAGATCGTTAGCGTGTAGGGTTCCCTTCCGTTTCGCTTAGGGCAGACTCTTCGACTTCGCAGCTTGCCCTGCAAGCGAGGCGAGCTGCTCCGCCCGGAATGACAACTCATGTATTCGTCTCAGCATGACAACTCATAAGAATTCCTTTCTCCTCACGAAGTGGTATCTGGACTGCGTCGCAGAGAGTGGCGATGCAGCGATCCTGTATGTGGCCGATCTGCGCTGGGACGCACTCACAGTCCATTATGGAAGCTTGCTCACGGTCCTCGGCGGCATGATTGGTTTTACCTCTTCCCTGCGCGGTGGTGCGGCCCCCGAGGTTCAGGACAGGAAGATAGAAGTCAGCCTGCCTCACCTTGACGTCGAAGGCACGTGGCACGCGTTGAGATCGCCCATCCAAAGAACAGTCTTTGAAAGTGAGCACGGTTCGGTCGAGTGGCGATGTTTGCAGCCGATGTCTCAGGCCGAGCTGCTTTTTCGAGGAACAGCCAGGCTTACAGGACGCGGGTACGCGGAATGCTTGACCCTTTCCATTCTTCCGTGGAAATTGCCTATGAACGAGCTGCACTGGGGGCGATTTCTTTCCGAACAAGATGCTCTTGTCTGGATTGATTGGCGGGGTCCGCACCGACAACGCGTCGTCTTCCACAACGGCGGGGAATGTCAGGTCAAGTCCGTCACAGAGTCGGAAATCGTGTTTGCCAATTCAGACACGCGGCTGGAACTCGATCGTGGACTGGTTCTGCGTCAGGGTCGGCTGGGGGATACCGTATTTACCGGCATCTCTCGCCTTGCCCGGTTGCTTCCCCGAAGCATGCTGTCAGTGAATGAATGCAAGTGGCGAAGCCGAGGAGTGATGCACTCCTCGGGCGGCGAGAGTTCGGGTTATGCGATCCACGAGGTCGTGAAGTGGACAGACTGAGAAATCTTGCCGTGGCGAAGCTGCTCTACGGTTTCCTTTTCGTGGGCCTCCTGCCACTTCTGCTAGTGACCTGGGCGGCCAAAACGACGGATGTTGTCGCGTTGCCGATAGTGCACTCTTTGTCTTGGGGACTGGTTGCGGCCGGAGTTGGGCTGTTGTTGATGGCTATGGGAACAACGGCGCTGTGGCGGCTTGGCGGCGGCCTGCCCATGAATGCATTTCCGCCTCCGCGTTACGTTTCCGGCGGAATCTACCACGTGTTATCCCATCCGATCTATGTAGGGTTTGCGTTCGTGTGCGTGGGCGTCGCGATCGCCGTGGGGTCGGCCAGCGGATTATGGCTTGTGTCGACGACCGTGATCCTCGCCAGTGCGGCGCTGGTTCTCGGATATGAACTCCCCGACATGCGAGTACGTTTCGGCGCTGCATTTCCAGAACAACGTCTGCTGCCGCCGGATGATGGATCTCAGCCGACCCCTCTGGAACGGGCTCGTTGCTACCTGACGGTGCTGTTGCCTTGGTTCGTTCTTTATGAGGCTTTGATCGCGCTTGGAGTTCCGGTGGACGCGAAGGTAGCCTATCTCCCTTTCGAATCGCGTCTGCGCGTGTGGCCATGGACTGAAACTCTTTATGGCAGCGTCTACGTGATAGTGGTGATGGCGCCGCTGATGGCACGGACGCGGCACGCTCTTCGCTGGTTCTCAAGTCGAGCCTTGCTCTCGATGGTGATCGTCTTCCCCCTATACCTTACAGTGCCGCTGATTGCTCCGCCGCGCCCGTTCGTCTCGAACGGAGCATTGGGCACTCTGTTGAATTTCGAGCGGTCCCACGACAGTGCCGCAGCGGCGTTCCCGTCCTACCACGTCATATGGGCCTTCCTGGCTGCCGAGATCATGGGCCGAGAGCTTTGGCAGAGGCGGGTGTGGCAGCTCTGGGCAGTTTTGGTTGGGGTGAGCTGCGTGACCACGGGAATGCACGCCCTGATGGATGTTCTCGCCGGTTTTCTCGTCGTCTGGGCAGTCGTGCGGATGGAGCGGGTCTGGTCGTTCCTACGCAATTCATCGGAGGCCATTGCGAACTCCTGGCGGGAGTGGCGAATAGGACCAGTGCGGGTCATAAACCACGGAGCCTGGGCAGCTGCCGGAGTATTCCTCGGAATCTGGATTCTTGACACGCTGCTGGGACCAGGCAAGAGCGTGATCCCACTCGCCATTTTCCTGGGGGGAACAATCGGAGCCGCACTCTGGGCACAATTCATTGAGGGTTCGCCAGCTCTGTTGCGGCCATTAGGATTCTATGGAGGGGTGATCGGTACTTCGATTGGTGGAGTGGCCGCCGCGTGGTTGTCTGGCGCCAGTGTCTGGCAGGTGCTGAGCGCGTTGGTTGTCGCTGGTCCGTGGATTCAAGGGATTGGCCGGCTGCGCTGCTTGGTTCAGGGATGCTGCCATGGGCGGCCAGCGAGCGAGCACTTGGGCATCCGCTATGAGCATCCTCGTTCTCGGGTTTGCCAGATAGCGTCGCTAGGGGGCATTCCGATTCACCCCACGCCGTTGTACTCGCTGCTCTGGAACGTCGCCATCGCTCTAGTCGTGACGAGGCTGTATTTCCTGCACACGACGGCAGCGATGGTTGGCGGGGTCTACCTGATCCTCTCCGGTATTGGAAGATTTGTGGAAGAGGCTTACCGGGGAGAGCCTCAAACGCCGATATTTTGGGGTCTGCGGCTGTACCAGTGGATCGCCATTGTCACCGTGTTTCTGGGTGCGGTGATCACAACTTTGGTGAGAACGCCCATCACCTCCGAACCGGTCATCCACCTTTTTTCGGTCTTTGTTGCATTGGCCTGCGGAATTGCCGCGTGGTTCGTCAGTGGTGTCGACTTTCCCGAGTCGAGTCGCAGATTTGCGCGGCTGAGTTAAAGCCTCTCAAATCGAATGTCCTGCACACACCGCTCAGGACCTCCTCCGAGATCAGAACCTAGAAGCCGGGAGGCATAAGCCAAAAGACCGCGGCCAGAAAGCCAATGGTCTTGTTACCTCCGTCATCTCGTGCGCGGGGGCGGTTCGGGTCATGATAGGGACTGTAGCTGGAGCCCTGCCTGCATGAATATCGACGACTTGCTCCGCATCGCCATGGAGCGCCGCGCCTCCGACTTGCACTTGAAAGTCGGGAACTACCCTCACCTGCGCGTTGATGGCGATCTGGTGCCGCTGACCGATCTGGCGCGTGTGTCCGCCGAAGACATGTTGAACATGGCGTTCAGCATGATGTCGGCGCGGCAAAAGCAAAAATTCAAAGAGACCACGGAAATCGATATGGCGTACGGTGTCGCGGGCCTGGGACGCTTCCGTGTGAACGTGTTTCAGCAGCGCGGCAACGTGGGGTTGGTGCTGCGCGTGATTCCGACGAAGATCCGGGCGCTCGACGAACTGTTTTTGCCGAAGGTGGTGGAGCAGATCTGCGATATGCCGCGCGGTCTGGTGCTGGTGACGGGGGTGACGGGATCGGGCAAATCGACGACGCTGGCCGCCATGGTGGACCGCATCAACTCGACTCGCGCCGAGCACATTATCACGATCGAAGACCCCATCGAGTTTCTGCACCGCGACAAAAAAGGTTATGTAAACCAGCGCGAGGTGGAAGTGGATACGCCATCGTTCTCGGCGGCGTTGCGCGCTTCACTGCGTCAGGATCCGGACGTGATCCTGGTGGGCGAAATGCGCGATCTAGAAACGATCGCGACGGCGCTCCACGCGGCCGAAACCGGCCACATGGTTTTCTCCACGCTACACACGCTGGATGCGGTGGAAAGCATCAACCGCATCATCGCGATTTTTCCGCCGCCGGAGCAGAAACAGATCCGGCTGCAGTTGGCCGCGGTGTTGCGCGCCATTATCAGCCAGCGCCTGGTGCGCCGGTCGGACGCCGAGGGCCGAGTGCCCGCGGTCGAAGTGATGGTGACGACGGCCTACATTCGGGAATGCATTCTGGTGCCCGAGAAGACGCGCGCCATCCGCGACGCGATTTCCGCCGGCACGTCGCAGTACGGCATGCAGACCTTCGACCAGTCGCTCTGGGATTTGTTCCAGGCGGGGCTGGTGAATTACGAGACTGCTCTCGACAGCGCGTCGAATGCGGATGAGTTCAAGCTGCGGATGCAGGGGATTGCGTCCACGTCGGATCTCTCGCGGCAGTCGATGCAGTCGGCGGGTTTTGGACGCTGAAGATTGGGGCGGAGAATGAGTTTGTCCTGCTGAACGCTGTTGCTTGTAAACTTTGTTCCTCCTGAAACTTGGGCGCGCTTCGGCGCGCCCGTTTTTTTGTGCGGCAGTGAAGGTTCAAAGCGCCTTCGACATGCGGACGAGGTGGACGGGAATCTTGGTAACTTGATCTGCCGGGAAGGGTAATGTGCCGTTCTCAATATATCCAAATTGCCGGTAGTAAGCGGGCAATTCCTGGCGCACATTTACGAAGGTGAGATCCATGAAGCGGCATCCGGCGGAGCGGCAGCGCTGTTCGGCGGCGACGATGAGGCGAGTCCCGATTCCCGAGAGCTGCCGTTGCGGATCGACCGCCAGTAACCCGAAGTAACCTCGTTCGCCGCGCAGTTCGGTGTAGACGCAACCGGCCAGCACTCCGTCTTCGAACAGCATAAGGAACTTTCCTTTCTGAAGAAGGGCGCGAACTTTCTCGGGATCTGTGCGATCGGCGTCAATGAAGAAACGCTCGGAGCGAAAGGCAGCGTTCACCAGGCGCGCGATTGCGGGCGCATCGGCGGGTTCGGCGGTACGCATCTGCGGAGGATTCGGCAACGGGTGGATTTTACGTTAGGAGCGGCGGTTGTGGGAATGGGCAGAATTGGGGCGAAGGTCAACTCCGGGCGAGGCCGAGCTGTGCTTGGCTTGGACCCTTTGGCTTCCCCTCGGTTTCGCTCGGGGCTTCGGCAAAACAGGGCAGGCTCACGAGGGCGCCCGTCTCCAAACGGGATTAGTTGGGCTTGCGGAACTTACTGTCGGCGAGATAGCGGAGCATGATAGCGTCGGTGGCGTTCTGAAACTGCTGCTCCATTTCGGGGGGGCGCACGGGGGCGTCCTGGCGCAGGGTCTGACGGAATTTCTCACCCATTTCGGAATCGCTGGTGACCACCTGCATGTAGAACCAGAGGAAATGACGCATCTGGTCGAGAGCGGACTTGAGCACCTGGATGGATTCCATTTCCGGCTGGTCGGCGAGGGCTTCCATGAGTTCGGGGTCAGTGGGGGCCTGCATGGCGGCGCAGTTGAGTTCGCGCTGGATCACGCGCAGGTCGTCGGTAACACGCAAAATACGGAGATGAATCTCTTCCATGCTTTCCCGGTGCTCGCGATCCATAAGGTCCTTTCCGTTCCGATCAAGCGTGCCTGATTAGTGCGTTTTAACCAAGATCGCATCTCGGAGCAGGAAGGGAAAGGTTCCCCGTGTGCATGAGCTTCGGTAATTGAAGTTACCTTAGGTCGAAAGCCGCACGGGGCGGGCTATGACGGCGGGGGTGGCCTTTGCTGAATTGGCTGTGGGCGCGGTGGGCGGGAGTTGCGGAGTAAGTCGTTTGTAAGTTCGGCGCTTGCAGGAACATGGTGCACGCGTCGAGACCTCGCCTTAGGGGGTCGCTTTTTGCGAGGCTGCCGTGCGACACTCTTTGGAGCGGCTTCAGGAAGCGAAATTCATGCGCATTGTCATCGCGGGCGGGGGGACGGGCGGGCACGTTATTCCGGCGCTGGCCATCGCTCAACAGCTTAAGAAGCAATTTGGAGCCGAGGTTCTTTTTATCGGGACGGCTCGCGGGATTGAGACGCGGCTGGTGCCGCAGGCGGGGTTTCCTCTGGAACTGATTCAGGTCGGGGCGCTGAAAAATGTCAGCCTGATGACGCGGGCGAAGACGATGTTTGATTTGCCGCGCGCGATTGCGGCTTCTTCGCGGATGCTCTCGGAGTTCGATCCCGAAGTAGTGATTGGGGTGGGGGGCTATGCCTCGGGGCCGGCGATGGTGGCCGCGATTCGCCGCCGTCTCCCGACGCTTGCCTTCGAACCGAACGTTGTGCCGGGATTTGCCAATCGAATGATCGCGCGCTGGGTTTCCGCGGCGGCGGTGCACTTTGAAGAGACTTGCAAGTATTTTCCCAACTGCCGGGTGACGGGCGTTCCGGTGCGCTCGGCCTTTTTTACTATTCCCGCGAAGACTGTGGGCACGCCCACGCTGCTGGTTTTTGGAGGCAGTCAGGGCGCGCGCGCCATCAATCAAGCGATGATCGAGTCGCTGGCGGGATTGCGCGAGAGGATTCCGGGGATACACATCATTCATCAGACCGGGCAGCGCGACTATGACCATGTGCTGGCCGCTTATCGGCAGTCGGGAATCTCGGGCGAAGTCCACAAGTTTATTGACGATATGCCGGGCACGTTCGGGCGCGCGGATTTGCTGGTCTGCCGTTCGGGCGCGAGCACGGTTGGGGAGATCACCGCGGCGGGCAAGCCGGCGATTTTTGTGCCGTTTCCGGCCGCTGCCGATGACCATCAGAACGTGAACGCGCGGGCGCTGGAACGAGCGGGCGCGGCGGTTGTGGTCGAAGAAGGCAATCTGGGCGCGGCTTATCTTGTGGACACGATTGCGGCGCTGATTGGCGATGTCGGGCGGCTGCAGAACATGTCGGCGGCGGCGAAATCGCTGGCGCATCCAAAAGCAGTCGAAGAAATCGCGGAGATGGTGGTGCGGCTGGCTGGCGGTGAGTAGGACCATTTCACCGCAGAGGACGCCGAGAGCGCAGAGTGAAGGCTGAACCGTCGTTTCCCTGAATTTCTCTGCGCCCTCTGCGTCCTCTGCCGTCAAATGGTCTATCATCAGCGTTCAGCGTTCATCCAGGGATTAAGTTTTCATGTTTGCCAAGATTCAGCGCATTCATTTCGTGGGTATCGGCGGCATCGGCATGAGCGGCATCGCCGAGGTGTTGCTGAATCTCGGCTACCGGATTTCCGGCTCCGACCTGAAAAATTCGGCGGTCACCGAGCGGCTTGCCGCGCTGGGCGCGTCCATTTTTGAAGGACACGCTGCCGCCAATATCGTGGGCGCGGATGTTGTTGTTACCAGTTCCGCGATCTCGGTCGATAACCCCGAAGTTGCCGAAGCTCGGCGGTTGCATGTTCCGGTGATTCAGCGCGCCGAGATGCTGGCCGAACTGATGCGGCTGAAGTACGGGATCGCGATTGCCGGCATGCATGGGAAGACCACCACGACGTCGATGGTCGCGGCCGTGCTGGCCGCTGGCGGCCTCGATCCGACGGTCGTGGTCGGAGGGCGCGTGGACGCAATGGGCTCGAACGCGCGGCTCGGTAAGTCGCAATACTTGGTTGCGGAGGCGGACGAAAGCGACCGATCGTTCCTGAAGCTGTCGCCGATTCTCTCGGTGGTTACGAACATTGATCGCGAGCACATGGACTGCTACCGCGACATGCACGACGTTCGCCGGACGTTTCTCGAATTCATGGAGCGCGTGCCGTTTTACGGTATGGTCGTCGGCTGTAATGACGACGTGGTGCTGCGGCGCTTGCTGCCGCGCGTGCATCGGCGGGTGACGACGTACGGAACCAGCAAGGGGTCGGATTTTCTGATCCGAATGGGGGCGTTGATTGGGTCGTCTCCGGCGACTGGAGAGCACAGCCCGCTCATCCGCTTTCAGGTGACTTATAAGGAGAAAGATCTCGGCGAGTTTACGCTGCACGTGCCGGGCACGCACAACGTGCTGAACGCGACGGCGGCTATTGCGGTGGGCACCGCGCTCGACATTCCGGCGGAGCGGATTCGTTCCGCGCTCGACGACTTTCGCGGCGTGGACCGGCGCTTCCAGTTCAAGGGCAAAGCGGCGGGCGTGAGCGTGATTGACGATTACGGACACCATCCGACGGAAATCCGCGCCACGCTCGCCGCCGCTCGCCAGTGCGGATTTCGCCGCGTGCATGTGATCTTTCAGCCGCACCGCTTCACTCGCACGCGCGATCTGATGGATGAGTTCACCACCGCCTTCGCCGATGCCGACACGCTTTGCTTGCTCGACATTTATCCGGCCAGCGAAAAGCCCATCGAAGGCATCACGGCGAAGGCGCTCGCCAGCCGCATTGCCGGAGCAGGAAAGCGGAGCGTCGCCTATGCTCCCTCTTTTTTCGACGCTGTCGCCACGGTCGCCGCGCTCGCCGAACCGGGCGATATGGTGCTGACTCTGAGCGCGGGCAGCGTCTCGCAACTGGGTGCGATGATTCTGGAGAAGCTGGAGACGAAGAGCTACGAGCCCCGAGCTACGAGCTAAGACACGAACCAACTTGGCACTGTCTCAATTCTCGAAAACCAGTTATAGTAATTTTGCTCAGCGGTTTTCTGTCGACAACTGACTCGAACGAGTGACGCGGAAATCGAGTTTCACCGCCGTCCAGGAAGAATTGTATCCGCTTCCCGGCGTTTCTCAGCGCGAGGCTCCCGAGCGTGAGCCCTTCGACGATGCACGGCTCGTCGATCTTGAAGCGGAACAGGAATCCCCATTTTTGCGCGGGCAGAAGCGAGTCTCGGTTCGGCGCGGGTCACTTCCCCCAAAAACTGCCAACCGGTTGAAGTGGGTTGTCCTGGCGCTCGTCGTTTTTGCGATTCTCGGAGCCGCCGGCGCGGGCCTCTACGATTACGGGAAGCACTCCTGGCGTTTTCGCATCGATTCCAGCGATCAGATCGAAGTCGCGGGCGCCGAACACGTGGCCCATGCGCAGATCATGGAAGTCATGGGCGGGGATATTGGCCGCAACATCTTTTTCGTCCGGCTGGCTCAACGCAAACAACAACTGGAGCAGATTCCGTGGGTGGAATCGGCGAGCGTGATGCGTTTTGTGCCGAACCGCCTGCGCATCGAGATTCATGAGCGCACGCCGGTGGCGTTTGCCCGCATCGGCTCGCACATTTCTTTGATCGACGCCGGGGGCACGCTGATAGAACTTGCTCCGGGCGGCAAGCGCAAGTATTCGTTCGCGGTGATTGCGGGCATGAATGCGGGCGAGCCGCTCTCCACGCGAGCGGCGCGGATGAAGAATTACAACGAGCTGGTTCGTGAACTCGATTCCGGCGGCGCCCGTTATTCGGAGGATTTGAGCGAAGTGGATCTCAGCGACCCCGAGGACGTGAAAGTGCTGGCTGCCGACGCAAACGGCGAAGTGCTCGTGCACCTTGGCTCGGGGAATTACCTGCAACGCTACCAAACTTACGTGACGCATGTGCAGCAGTGGCGGCAGCAGTTCGACAAGCTGGAATCGGTGGACTTGCGCTATGAGGGCCAGATCATCGTGAATCCAGATCTCGACGGGATGGCTCGGCAGCCGGTCTTGACGCCAGCAGCGGCGAAAGCGGCGATGGCTGCGGGAGTGAAACCCGCGGCGATTGTGAACTACGAAAAATATGTAACGCACCCGGTAGCAGCGACTCAGGCGAAGAAGGACGCTAAGCCCAAGGCGAAAGCTGGGAGGAAAGCCGCAGTTCATCATGCTCCGACTAAACAAGCGCCGGTTAAACAAGCTCCAGTTAAACAAGCGCCAGTGAATCAAGCTACGCTGAAGCCGAAGGGAAATGCGGCGACGGCCGCAGTCGCGAAAAATACTGCGGCGTCGCATCCGGCTGCGTCCCGGGCTGCGATTCCGTCCCCGCCGCCCGCTGCTGTTACCACGGGCCAAAAGAAACCGAGCGCTGGCATTCCGAAGGAGACTCCGCAGAACTAGCGAATATCATGCCGAGCGTTATTTATGCCGAATCATGAGCCCAATTTCATTACCGCCATTGACGTGGGCAGCGCCAAGACTGCCGTCCTGGTGGCCGAGCTGAGCGAGAACGGATTGCGTTATCGCGGCCACGGGATCAGCGAATCGCGAGGCCTGCGCAAGGGCGTGATTACCGAACTCGACAAGGCCGTCGGCAGCATTCAAAAAGCGGTGGAGCATGCGGAAGACGTGGCCGGGATTCCGATCGAGCACGCGCTGATCGGCATTGCGGGCGCGCACATTCGCGGGATGAACAGCCACGGCGGCATCAGCTTCGGCGCGCGCTCGCGCGAGATTGCCCGCGAGGAAATCCGCCAGGCCGTGGACAAGGCCCGCAGCGTGCCCTTGCCCGCCGATCGCGAAATTCTACATTTGCTGCCACAGGAGTTCATTCTCGACGATCAGCCGGGCGTGCAGGATCCGACGGGCATGATGGCTACGCGGCTCGAAGTTCGCGTGCACATTGTGACGGCTTCTTCGAACGCCACGCAGAATCTGGTGACGGCGGTGAACCGGGCGGGTGTTCATGTGGACGACACGATCTTTGAGCCGCTCGCTTGCGCGGACTCCGTGTTGCGGTCCGACGAACGCGAACTCGGAGTTTGCCTTGTCGATCTGGGCGCTGGGTCGTGCGATCTGGTCGTTTTTCAGCAGTGTGCAGTCGCGCATACGGCCGTCATCCCCATCGGCGGCGACCACTTTACGAGCGATCTCTCGGTCGGCATGTGTACGGGGCTGGCGAACGCGGAAACGCTCAAGAAAAATTTCGGCAACGCGGTGCCGACGCTCATCCCCGAGGGCAACGAGATCGAGGTGCCGTCGGTCGGAGACCGGCCCTCGCGCATGATGCCGCAGCGCATGGCCGGCGAAATTCTGGAGCCGCGCGCCCGCGAACTTTTCGAGTTGCTCCGCGACAATCTGCGCCACGCGGGCGTTCTGGAGCACTGTATCGCCGGGTTCGTCTTGAGCGGCGGAGCTTCGCGCCTTCCCGGCATTCTCGACGTGGCGGAATCGGTGCTGCGGAAAGCGGCGCGTCTCGCCTGGCCCACGCCGATGGCGAGGATGCCTTCGTTCCTGGCAGAGCCGGAGTTCGCGACGGTGTTGGGCATGGTGTATTACGGCCACCGCGCTCGCCTTGCACGCGGCCTGCAGGAGCCCAGCTTCGGTTCGCGCATGAAAGCGATGTTCGCGAGGAAAGGCGCGTGACGATTGTGGTGGTGGAACGACGGGTGTCTAGCCCGTTCCGCCGGGCGGGAAGCCCGGCTCACCACTAGTCGAGTTACTGGCAACTGAGAACTGACTTTCGAGGTGAGTTATGACTGAAGAGAATGGACTCCGCATCTGCTTCAACGAAGAAGCGCGCAACGACGCTCGCATCAAGGTCATTGGTGTCGGCGGCGGCGGCAACAACGCGGTCAATCGCATGATTGACTCGGGCATGGAACACATCGAATTCATTGTGGCCAACACCGACTTGCAGGCTCTGCGGATGTCGCGCGCCGCCACCAAAATTCAACTCGGAGTGAAGCTGACCAACGGACTCGGCGCCGGCGCCAATCCAGAGATAGGCCGCAAAGCCGCGCTTGAAGATTCGGACAAAATCATCGAAGCCCTCGAAGGCGCCGACATGGTTTTTGTTACGGCAGGACTTGGTGGCGGCACCGGCACCGGCGCGGCGCCGATTATCGCCTCGCTCGCCAGCGAAATGGGCGCGCTCACCGTTGCGGTCGTCACCAAGCCTTTTGCCTTTGAAGGCAAACGCCGCATGCAGCAGGCGGAGCGCGGTATTTCCGAACTCATGGAATCGGTCGATACCACCATCGTGATTCCCAACGAAAAATTGCTTGCGGTCGCCGAGAACGCGGGCTTCTTCGAGTCCTTCCGCATCGCCGACGATATTCTTCGCCAGGGGGTGCAGGGCATTTCCGACATCATCACGATACCGGGCATCATCAACCGCGACTTTGCCGACGTGAGGGCCATCATGGCGGGCATGGGCTATGCGGTGATGGGCGCGGCTACCGCTGCCGGCGAACATCGCACGGTGGAAGCCGCGCAGCGCGCCATCGCTTCGCCCCTGCTCGAAGCGGGCGCGATTGACGGAGCGCGGGGCATTCTCATCAACATCACGGGCTCGAATTCGCTGAAGCTGGCCGAAGTGCAGCAGGCTTGCAGCATCATTCAGAGCGCGGCTCACGAAGACGCCAACATCATCTTCGGCGCCGTTCTGGACGAAAAGATGAAGGACTCGGTCAAGATCACGGTGATCGCGACCGGCTTTAAGGAGGCGGAGATGCGTCGTCCGCGCCACCACGAGAGCTTCGATCCGGTCATACTTTCGCGCCAGGTTGCGCATCAGGTTTCGCGCGATCATTTTGACGAGCCCGAAACGGTGGCTGAACCCGAGCCAGTCTTTGTACCCGAGCCGAGCTTCGAGCCGGATCCCGCGCCGGCAGCCTTTCAAGAATCGGCGCCGGTTAGCGCGTCGCATGCAGCAGAGCTGATTTCGCTCGATGCGATGCGGTCGGCCGCTCCCAGCTACCAGGTGGAGGATCTCGACGTTCCGGCCTTCCTGCGGAAACGCAGCGAAGTGATGTAGCGTAAACAGCGAGCGATGGAGAGACCGGAGTCCTCGGCCGTCGTTTCCGCCGTTGTTGTATTTAAGGAGTCACGCGAGCATATTCTGACTCGCGGCAGATTTTCTCGCGTCAGTCAGGCAGGGGACGATCTTTCGGACGAATGCCGCCTCTATCGACGAAGTCGAAATCTCTCCTCATTTTTCTCATGCTGCTGGCTGCGTCCGAATTCATCGTGCGCGGCCCCGTGCGTTTTCTGCGGGCGGCGGACTTCAACGAATTTCTGTTTTTGAGATGTCCGCGTTTCTTACCTGGTAAAGTGTCCGGTCCCCGAGCAGCGGAGTCGTGCCCACACGAGCTTGCGGCCTGAACCCCCGACGCAATAAGGCGCGGTCCTCCACGTCTGCACTCCAAAATCGGCACACAAGCAGACATGGATGCCATACAATTGTGCGGAATGGAATTGTCCCGCGTGCGTAGCCGCTTGCGCTTGCCGGTCCTCTGCTTATTAAGCGGCCTGGCGGTCTTGGAATTTTCGGCGCGAGGCCCATTTCGCGCATTGGGGTCGGGTCACGATTTTAACGATTTTGTCTCACCTTATGTGCAAACCCATGCCTGGCTCTCCGGCCATGATCCGTATGCTCCCTCGACCCTGAGGGATCTGTGGCCCGTATCCCCGGGCCCGCGCTTTCTTCTCAAGGAGAGCGCCGATGGCACGTTGCCCGCAAAACGTGGCCTCCCCTCTCCATACACAGCCACAGCTTTTCCTCTGCTTCTTCCCATTGCCGAATTGCCCTGGAGAATCGCAATCAGTGTGTGGGTCTTGATGTGCGTTGTCGCCGTCTTCGTAGTCGCCTCGATACTCATCCACCTTGCCGGCATTCGAATACGCAGTCCGCTGGTGCTGATGATCTTCGCATCGGTATTGCTCCTTGCCCCCGTGCAGACGGCAATTGCCACCTCGAATATTGTCACCGTTGTTTTTGCCATGGGCATGGTTGCGACGTTCTGCCTGATGCGGAACCGCGCTGAAATGGCCGGCGTTTTGCTGATCCTTGCCATAGCCTTGAAGCCCACGGTCGCCTTGCCGTTTGTGATCTACGCGCTCGTTAGCCGGAGCCTTGCTAAAGCGATCGTTCCGGCGCTGGCGACAGGCATTCTGCTGTTATCCGTAACCGTCATTCCCCCGCATGGGAGAACTTTTTGGTGGAAGAGTTTCCTCGGAAACAACCAGAGCATGTTCGCTCCCGGTGCGATTGACGATTTCAGCACAGCCAATCCACTTCACTTTCAACTGGTCAATTTGCAGGCAGCGCTCTTCCCGATCCTGCAAAACCGAGCCCTTACTCAGGTCGGGGCCGCGGTGGTATTCGTCGTCCTGCTCGCCTTCTGGTTTCGGGCAGTGCGCCGCGATGGGCAGATCGGTCTACTGGATTTGGCTATTCTCACCTCGGCGGCACTTCTTCCCGTCTACCATCGTTTCACGGATGCGGGTTTGCTGGCAGTCCCGGTGGCCTGGGCTCTGAGTGAAATGGAGGGAGAGCTGAGGAGGTTTGCGCTCGGATGCCTGCTTCTGGCAAGCCCGTTCCTGATACCGGGCGCAACCATGCTCCAGGAATTTTCGGGAAGATCTGAAATCCTTCAAACCCTCAGTCGCGGTCGATTGTGGAATTGGTCTATTCTTTCGCACGAGTCTTGGTTGATTCTGATCATTTGCGTGGTTCTGCTAGCGGCCCGTTCCCTTTCTCGGGGACATAAACCAGGTCAACCAAGACGTGAGCCTCAGCCATCGATCGCATCTTGAAGCACCATGTGAGTATTCCGCGAAATCTTAAATCGTGGGCGAGTTCTGCCGTTGTCGATCCTCGTGCTTCGCGTGTCGCCCGGCCAACTCAACCCGACGGCTTATAGAGCGTTTCTTATCATTCCAATCGTTTGCACAAATCCGACGGTTTCAACCGCCGACAGAACAGCCGAGAATAAGCCAAATGCCCAGAGCAAGCGTCGATCTTTGGGAATCCATGGAAGCAAACCCAGAATTACAAATGGGACTATAGGGATGGCAAAGCGCGGAAACTCGGACCTGGCCCAGTAAGAGTTGTAGGTGAACAAGAGCAACCCATAAAACGCAAAGAACGCTCCTTCCACAGGAAACTTCCGCAGGTATTCGCGCGAACTTTTCTGGCCGAAAATCGCGACTGTCGAGACCAGGATCACCACAATCCACAGACCGGTTCTGGCCAGATTTAACTTTGTGGCGCGACCGGCCAATGCGTCCTGGGTTATGGCCACGAGTGGAATCGTCAACGGCACCCCCCCGTTCCAGTCGGCGTGATCATAACCTTTGACGTTCGCCAATGGATTCTGCAGATAAAGCACGAGCGGCAGGATGTACAAAAGTCCAATGGCTGCGCCCATCAGGACTGCGGCGGTGAATCGACGGAAGTCCCTTTTCACGAGCAAAGCGATTCCGATTCCCAGCAGCGCAAATATGCCCATGGGGCGAACGATGGTCGCGAGTGAAGCGAGTAGCGAGGCGAGCAACCAACGCTGTTTTCGCGCCGCGACAAACGAGCCGAAGATGCAGGCTATCGCGTTCGGAAAGCTTGGAAGAGGAGGAACTGATGATGAGTTAGGGAAACCTCTTAACGCAGTCCAGCGGGTGCAATTCCCGCGTGGCCAAAGTCGAGCAAACAGGCCAGTAGTGAGTCTTGCCATTCACCGGGCGACTGGTGGGTGCGAAGCGTAGACAACAAGGAAGCAGGCCGTGAGGATCAGCTCCGAAATCTTAATATCGTTGCGACGCCGACGCCTTTAGCCTAGCGGAAGGCAGCATCCGGCAGCGACCGTTATGGCGAGGTCGTGCTGGAGTCGCCGGAGTCCCTAGCCCGGGGCATGTTTCCAAAGGGATTGTCCAGGAACCGAAGAGAGCTCCTCATCTCCTCCCACACCGAGAGGAACGCCTCTCACATCGGGAGGAACGGGACCCCGAGGGTCGACCGGAGGGGTCGCGGAGAGATGGCGAGCAGTCTTACGACCCCATAGTGTGTGCTGAGCAGCGCGTAGTTCAGGAGGGTTGAAGTCCCTCTGGCGCTCGAATGAGGGGCGCCATATCCAAAGACGGCGGTAATGCGTCGTCGGCCGGAGGCGTAAACCTCCGGAGGGCAGGGTGTCCATTGCGAAATGGAATCCGAAGGGCATGAGGAGAAGTACCGGGCCGTAATCAATGGGGGCTACCCCGAAGATGAACCGGTCGGCCAAAGGTGGGGCAAGGTCGAGCCTGCACTATGGAGGCGAAGGCGTTCTCATTCACCCACCGCACCAAGGTGTTTGCGGACGGCACGGTAGGGAAGAACAGCGCGTGACCTCAGGAGGACTGACAGAGTCTCCGGGTGGCACCGGAGTAAGCGAACCTATAAGCGCAAGCGAAGCGGGGAGCGATGCTCTGGCAGTAGTCGGACGGCTGAACAGTACCTAAAGCACGGCGAAAGCCGCGTGACCGAGCGATCGGCGACCGGAGTGGGTCGGGGAAGGCAGCCGACGAAGATAGTCGGGAAGAGAAAGGAAACCAGATGAGTAAGGATGAGGGAGGTTGGAACAGTTCCTTTAGAGAAAAACCCGTACGCTCTCATCTGAGGAGACTGGTGGATTGGATCAACCCGATGGGTGCTAAGAAGGTCCATTCATTAATCGACAAGGTGTACAAGCGGAAGAACTTGGAGATGGCCTGGGAAAAGGTGAAAGCGAACCGGGGCAGCGGAGGTGTAGATGGGCAGACCCTGGAAACCTTCGAAGTGCAGTTGGACCAGCAACTGGATCGACTGCAGCGAGAGTTGAAAGAGGACACCTATCAGCCTTTGCCGGTACGACAACAACCGATCCCGAAGAGGGACAAACCGGGCGAGTATCGAATGTTGGGGATACCCGCGATCTATGATCGCGTGTGCCAGCAAGCGCTACTCAATCGGCTGGAGCCTATCTTTGAACCGATCTTCGACGATGCCAGCTTCGGATATCGGCGAGGGCGGTCCCCGAAGGATGCGCTGCGCAAGGTGTGGAAAGAGATTCAAAACGGGTCGGAGTGGATCGTCGATGCGGATCTGCGAGACTTTTTCGGATCAGCGGACCACGAGAAACTCGTCACGTTAGTAGCCCAACGGGTAGCCGACAGCCGTGTGCTGCGCCTAATCCGGGCAATGCTCAAGGCTGGAAGCTACGGTCGAGGGCGGCTCGACCCCACCGAGCGCGGGACCCCGCAGGGTTCAGTAGTTTCGCCCCTGCTCAGTAACATACTTCTGACGCCGTTTGATCGGGAGATGCGACTGAGAGGATATCAGTTGAGTCGGTTTGCCGACGATTGGGTCATCACCTGTAAGTCGGCAGCAGAGGCCCGAGCCGCGCTGGACGCGGCCCGCCGAATCTTGAAACAACTGGGCGTGGAGTTGCATCCGCAGAAAACGCGAATCGTTCACGTTCAGTATGGCTTCGAGTTTCTTGGCTATAAGATCAAGCGCGGGAAGGGTCTGTATTTACCCGAGAGCCAGATCCGTAGCCGAGCACGTTCGGGTGCACTCTACGCGTACCCCCGTGAGAAATCGATCCATCGTTTTCAGGACCAGGTCCGGCAACGAACCAAACGGAGGGTGCCGCTGAAAACCAAGGAGCTGATTGCGGAACTCAATCCTCTGCTGCGGGGGTGGGGCGAGTATTACAAACGAGCCCACGTCCGAATGCTCTTCAACCAACTCGACCGTTGGATCGTGCACCGGATCTGGTCGCATCGATTCAAGCGTTGGCGTAATGGGGGTTGGAGGCAACTCCCAGTGACGACGCTGTACCGTGAGTATGGGCTTGTGAACTTGATCGGGTTAATTCCCTCTCTTGCATCTCGGCATGGCTGAGTCTTCGGGAAAGCTGCATACGGGAAAACTGTACGTGCAGTTTGAGCGGCGGACGGAGGCTAGCGCGAATGCGCGCCTCCTCCGACCCTACACCGGCGAAGGTGGGGAACCGCAGGGCTTCCGCAAGGAGCGGCCACGGAACCCACTGGAGGGAAGGGGGAAACAAGCAACGCATCTGTTGAAGGAAACATAAGCGAGACACAGAACTCGAACCATTATGTCCACAGAAATCGACAGACTATCCGAACTCGCCAAGGAAGATCCGAAGCAACGATTCTTCTCGATCGCTCACTTGATTACACCCGAAAGAATGTATGCGGCATTCCTACGTCTACGAAAGGATGCCAGTGCCGGGGTGGACGGCGTCACCTACGAGGAGTACGAAAAGGACGCTGCGAGAAACATCCGCGAGCTGCATCAACGGCTCAAGGGTGGCAAGTATCAGGCCCAACCGCTGCGCCGAGTCTATATCCCCAAGGAAAACGGGAAGCAGAGACCGATCTCGATTCCTGCCCTCGAGGATAAGCTCGTGCAGAAGGTGGTGGTCGAAATACTCAATGCCATCTACGAGCAGGATTTTCTCGACTGCTCCTACGGGTTCCGACCCGGACGAGGAGCACACCAGGCATTGGACGAAGTGGGGCGAGTCATCTGCACCCGGCCCACGGGATGGATCCTAGAGATAGACATCACCGCCTACTTCGACACGATTGTAAGAGAGCAACTCATGGAGATGATCGAGAAGCGCATAAGTGACGACAGCGTGCTCCGGCTGATCCGGAAATGGATTCAGGTCGGAGTCATCGAGGAAGGCAGATTACTCATGAGTGAAACCGGGACAGGGCAAGGCCAGCCGATTAGTCCGCTCCTGGCTAACGCCTACCTGCACTACGTACTCGACGAATGGTTCGAGGAAGTGGTGAAGCCCCGATTGAAGGGCGAAGCTCACGAGATCCGCTTTGCCGACGATGCCATCTTGTGTTTCGAACACAAGGAGGACGCGGAAAAGGTGAAGGAAGCCTTATCGAAGCGATTTGGCAAATTCGGTTTGGCCCTTCATCCGGAGAAGACGCGGCTGGTGGAATTTGGGCGGAACGCCGAAAGGAATGCAAAGGGGCAGGGGAAGAAACCAGCCACCGTGGATTTCCTAGGATTTACGCACATCTGCGCACGCAGCCGGAAGGGGAAGTTCACAGTCCACGTGAAGACGATCGGCAACGGCTCCGCAGGGGGCTGAAGGCGGTCGCCGAATGGTGCCAGAAGCACCGGCACGAGCCTGTGGCTGAGCAGCAGAAAATCCTCAACGCCAAGCTCCGCGGCCACTACCAGTATTACGGGCGACCGACAAACTACCAGAGTCTCCGGCAGTTCTATCGGAGAGTCCGTCGCATCTGGAGGGAGTGGCTGAGTCGCCGCACGCGCGGGCGGTGGTTGACGTGGGAACGCTATGCCAAAATCCTGCGGCAGCACCCGTTGTTACTACCCCGGATCATGCACCCTTGGAAGGGGGCGGGGAGTATCGCTTGAGGAACCCGCTGCGGTAATTCTGCACGGTGGGGTCTGTGAGGGAGGAGACCTCCGTGGACCATGGTGGACCTAAACGCGCACGAAACCGGAAACGGTGGATAGAAGCCAAGGGAAGCCTACAGCCCACTGAGTCTCCTCTACTCGGAGAAACA
>PLIC01000218.1 GCA_003139995.1 Candidatus Acidiflorens stordalenmirensis
GTGGTGATGGAGAATTACGATCCTGGGTTTGCGGCGCGCACGAAGGTGGGCGACGTGATCGTCAGCCAATTCAACTTTGGCACGGGGTCGAGCCGCGAACAGGCGGTCACGTGTCTGAAGGCGAAAGGCATTCCGCTGGTGATCGCGGCCAGCTTTTCGCAGACTTATCTGCGGAATGCGTTCAATAATGGATTTTTGTGCATCGAGGTGCCGGAATTTGTGGCGCGGGCACGCGAGCAGTTTGCCAAGGAGATCGCGGCGAAAGAGAAGACAATCATTGCGGGGGACGAGATTGATATTGATTTTACTTCGAGCACGATCAGTTGGCGCGGGGAGAAGTTTACGTTCCCGGCGCTGGGCAGCGTGCCGCAGTCGCTGGTGATTGCCGGCGGAGTGGAGAATCTGGTGGCGAAGCGGTTGGGCGTTTTGTGAGGACTTAAGCGCAGAGATCGCAGAGTGCGCGGAGGAATGCAGGGTCCTTCGCTTCGCTAAGGATGACAACATTTGTAAGAGACATTCGAATTTCTCGGCGATATCGGCGTCTCTGCGGTTGATTTTCGTTCTAAGGGGCAATTATGGCGAAATACACAGTTATTACCATGCCGGGTGACGGCATCGGGAACCAGGTTCTGCCGGAGTCGTTGCGGGTTTTGAAGGCAGTGGGCTTTGACGCTGAGTACATTCATGCCGACATCGGATGGGATTGCTGGCGCGCGCAGGGCAATGCGCTGCCCGACCGGACGATTGAGTTATTAACCAAGCATAAGTTGGGCTTGTTTGGCGCGATTACTTCGAAGCCTAACAAGGCGGCGCAGGCGGAGCTCAAGCCCGAGCTGCAGGGGAAGGGCTACGTCTATTACTCGCCGATCGTGACCATGCGGCAGAAATTCAATCTCGATATCTGCATGAGGCCGTGCGTCGGGTTCACAGGCAATCCGCTGAATTACATCCGGAAGAAAGTGGGCGGCGGATTCGGCGAGCCTGGTTTTGACGAACCAAAGATCGACACCACCGTATTCCGCCAGGGCACAGAGGGCATGTACGCAGGCGTGGAGTGGACGAATCCTCCAGAGAACGTGCGCGCCGCGTTGAACAGCCATCCCAGGTTCAAGGCTTTTGCCAGCCTCCCGGGGCCGGAGCTTGCGGTGAGTTGCCGCATCATCACTCGCAAGGCGGCCCAGCGCATCGTGACCGCAGCTTTCGAATATGCGAAGAAGCGCGGGTTCAAGGGCGTGACGATTTGCGAGAAGCCGAATGTGGTGCGCGAGACTTCGGGCATGATGGAAGAGGTGGCAAAGGAGGTTGCGAAGAATTATCCGGGGATTGCGCTTTGGTCGACGAACATTGACGCGCAACTGATGTGGCTGAACAAGAACCCGGAGGAGTACAACGTAATCGTGTCCTCGAATCTGTTCGGCGACATTCTTTCCGACGCGTTTGCGGGGCTGGTGGGCGGGCTGGGATTCGCGGCGTCCGGCAACATTGGCGATGACGTAGCGGTATTCGAGCCGACACACGGATCGGCGCCGAAATATGCCGAGTTGAATCCGCCTATCGTGAATCCGATTGCGATGGTTCTTTCGGCGGCGATGATGCTCGATCATGTTGGCGAAGACCAGAACGCGAATCGCATCCGCAGGGCGATTGCGGATGTAGTGCGTGAAGGGAAGGTCCGGACATACGATATGATGCGCTTTACGGGTGGTCCGAAAGCGATCAGTCAAGGTGCGGCTTCGACGGTGCAGATGACGGACGCGATTTTGGAGAAACTGAAATAAACAGCGGTTTGAAGGTCTCCGAGTTGAGGATTTCGAGTTGAGGAAATTATGAGCAGCGCTGTCGAGACTACGGCCCCGCGCTCTGCCGAGGCGGGCCATTGGGGCAAAGAGGTTCGGTCGGATGCGCACGTCGCCTTTGAGGCGCGTGACAGCGGCGGTGTCGAGATTTCACTGGAGTCGCGGGTTGCGCCCTATTACGGCAGTGCGATTCTGGAACAGACGCGAGAAGTTCTGGGCGAACTCGGAGTGAAGCACGCGCGGGTTGCGATTCACGATGAAGGCGCGCTGCCTTTCATTATCGCGGCGCGCATCGAGGCTGCGGCCAGGCGCGCTGGGATCGCGCTCGGCAAGCGCTCGCTGCCGGAGCAGCATCCGCTGCCGCCACCGTCGCAAAAGGACCGGCTGCGCCGCTCGCGTTTGTATCTGCCGGGCTCTGAACCGAAGTACTACATCAACGCCTCGTTGCATGCGCCGGATGCCGTGATTCTCGATTTGGAAGATTCGGTGCATCGCGGCGAGAAAGATGCCGCTCGCATCCTGGTACGAAATACTTTGCGGACGGTCGATTTCGGATCGTGCGAGCGCATGGTGCGCATTAACCAGTTGCCGCTAGGTCTCGAAGATCTCGCGGAAGTGGTGGGCGAGAGTCCGGATCTGATTCTGATTCCGAAGGTCGAGCAGTCCGAGCAGGTGCGGGAAGTGGATCGCATGATCGGCGAGATCAAGGCGCGCAACGGAATTATCCGGCCGATCTGGATCATGCCGATCCTGGAGTCGGCGTTGGGAATCGAGAACGCATTTGCCGTCGCGACGGCGAGCGAAAACGTGGCGGCGCTGACGATTGGGCTCGAGGATTACACGGCCGACTTGGGCGTGGTGAAAACCGCGGAAGGGCGTGAGTCGCAATATGCGCGGTCGCGTGTGGTGAATGCGGCGCGCGCGGCGGGAGTGCAGGCGATTGACTCGGTCTTCAGCGATGTCGCCGACATGGATGGTCTGCGACGATGGGGAGAAGCCTCACGGGCTGCGGGATTCGAAGGCATGGGATGCATTCATCCCGGGCAGATTCGCGTGATCCACGAGGCGTTTCAACCGACCGCGGTCGAGATCGAAAAGGCGCGGAAAGTGGTTGCGGCTTTTGAGGAAGCGCAAAATAAGGGGTTGGCCGTGGTAAGTCTGGGTTCGAAGATGATCGATCCGCCGGTGGTACAGCGGGCGCTGAAGCTGGTGGAGCGGGCGAAGGCGATGGGAGCGATTTCGTGAGCGATATTTTGAGCGAACGCGTAGAACTGGCGCATAACGCGGTCGGGCGCGCGGTGCCGACGATGGTGAACGGCAAGCCGCAGATTCCGTTTCTCGGCACGGGAAAATATCAGCCGCGTGCGCGGAAGGCGGCGCCGGCAATCTGCTCGACTAAAGATTATCCGGATAGTGGCGATAAGCGCGTCGCCGACTTGGAGACGGCGCTGCGCAAGTGCGGGCTGCGCGACGGGATGGTGATCTCGAACCATCATCATCTACGCGACGGCGATAAGGTGGCGCTGATGGCGCTGGAAGCGGCGGCCAGGATCGGCGTCAAAGATCTGATGTGGTTCCCAAGCGCGTCGTTCCCTTCCCAGAAGAGCGCGATCGAACTGATGGACAAAGGCGTGATCCATCACATCGAAGGCTCGATGAACGGGCCGCTGGGCGACTACTGCACGCAAGGGAAGATGCGCGGCATGGGTGTGCTGCGGTCGCATGGCGGCCGCTACCAGGCGATCCAGGATGGAGAAGTTCACGTTGACGTCGCGGTGATTGCGGCGCCGACCGCCGATTTCTTCGGTAACGCCGACGGCTCGCATGGCAAGTCGGCCTGTGGCTCGCTGGGTTTTGCGCTGGCAGATTCGATTTACGCCGATCGCGTGATCGTGGTCACCGATAACCTAGTGCCATTTCCTTGCGTGCCCTGGCAGATTCAGGGCAACAACGTCGACTTCGTGGTCGAGGTGGAATCGATCGGGGATCCGGCGAAGATTGTTTCCGGCACGACTCAGATCACGCGTTCGCCGGACCGGCTGCGGATCGCGGAGTTGGTGGCGCAGTTTCTGCGGGCTGCGGGAATCATGAGGAACGGATTCTCGTTTCAGGCAGGGGCGGGCGGGATCGCGCTGGCATTCGTCGAGTATCTGAAACAGATGATGAAACAGGATGGAGTCAAGGCGCGCTTCGTTCGCGGCGGGTCAACTAAATTCCTGGTTGAGTTGTTGCATGAAGGGCTGACGGATTACATCCTGGATGGGCAGACGTTTGATCTCGATGGCGTGAAGTCGATCGCGAATGATCCCCGGCACGTGGCCACTTCGCCGTTCACTTCGTACAACTACCACGGTAAGGGAAACTTCGCTTCGCTGGTCGATGCCGTGGTCTTGGGCGCGACGGAAGTTGACGTGAACTTCAACGCCAACGTGGTGACGCACTCCGACGGGCGCTTGCTGCACGGCATTGGCGGATGGCAGAACTGCCTGTTTGCGGGGTGCACGATTCTTGCGCTGCCTTCGTTCCGGGATCGCATTCCCGTCATCGTGGACGAGGTCACGACGATGACGGGGCCGGGCGAGATGATTGACGTGGTCGTGACCGAGCGCGGAATTGCGATCAACCCGCGGCGCACGGACCTGCTCCATGCGGTGATGGGATCGAAGCTGCCGATTCGTTCGATTCAGGACATCAAGGGGGAAGTCGAGAAAATTTGCGGCAAGCCAGCGCGGCCGAAGTTGGGCGATCGTCCGTGCGCCGTGGTGAAGTGGGTGGATGGGACAGTGCTGGATACGGTGTGGCAGGTTAGCTGACGTCATGCTGGGCGCGCGGCAGCCTTGTTAACCGCAGAGATCGCTGAGTACGCAGGGAATAACTTTAGCCTTAACTTGAAGTGCCCTTCGATGTTGGAACTCTCCTGTTTTTCAATCGTCCATTCCTCCAATTTGCGGACAGTTCGCAGCCGTGAAGTTTGACGAGTAAAATTTTGTGGGATGGCGGGATCGCGGGCAGACAGGTATCCTGATCTGCCCGATTTTATTTTGCGGAGGTGCGGGTGCGCGGGCTGAAAGCGAAACGAGTCCTGATCACCGGTGGCGCCAGTGGCATCGGAGCGGCCACGGCAGCGCGATTTCTTGACGAGGGGTCGGTGGTGTGCGTGCTCGACCGCGACGCGGAGGCGCGGCGGAAGATTCTTCACGAATTGCCCGATCTGGCGGGAGCCCTCGATGCCGACGTTTCGAATTTAAAACAGGTGCAGGCCGCTTTTGCCGAAGCGATTCGTCTGATGGGTCGCGTGGATGTGCTGGTGAATAACGCCGGCATCAGCATCCGTCATAATTTTCTCGACATCACGCCGGAAGAGTGGGACAAAGTGATGGCCGTGAATCTGACCGGAGTGTTCTACGTCGCGCAGACGGCGGCACGGCACATGATGGAGCGCGGCGACGGCGTGATTCTGCAAACGGCGTCGACCAACGGCGTCATGGGATATCCGTTTTATGCGGATTACAACGCCACCAAGGCGGGCGTGATCGAGCTCACGAAATCGATGGCGCTGGAACTTGCGCCGAAAGTAAGGGTGTGCGCGGTGGCTCCGGGATATGTGATGACGCCGATGCAGCGCGCCGAGTACACGGATGAAATGCTCGAAGAGGTCAACCGGAAGATTCCTCTGCGCCGACATGCTCAGCCGGAAGAGATTGCGGCCCTGTTCGCCTTCCTCGCTTCGGACGATGCGCAAAACATCACCGGGCACGTTTACACATGCGACGGCGGAGAAACCGCGGGAGGGCTGGCCAGCCGGTAAGCCATGCCGCTTTCAGGGAAGTTGCGCTGACGATGGCGGAGGGTGCGGGATAGATTTGATATGACCACGAAAATGACGACGAAAACGAATGAGCGCGAGCGGTCGCGCGAGTGGTACGACCGGGCGCAGCAATCGCTTATTGAAGGCGTGAACTCGCCGTCGCGCGGCGCGGCCGTATACTCGCCGGGGCCGGTGGTGCTGGAGCGTGGCCGCGGGTCGCGCGTCTGGGACCTCGATGGGAACGAGTACGTCGATTTCATGATGTCGTTCGGCGCGCTGATCCAGGGGCATGCGCATCCGAAAATTGTTGAGGTGGTTTCGCAGACGATGGCCGGCGGTTCGCATTTCGCAGCCGCCACTCCGGCGGAGGCGGAAGCCGCCGAGCGCTTCCAGCGCATGGTGCCGACCGCGGAGGCGGTGCGCTTCACCAACAGCGGCACTGAAGCCACGATGCTCGCCTTGCGCCTGGCGCGCGCGCACACTGGACGAACAAAATTCCTCAAGTTCGAAGGCCACTACCACGGATGGTATGACGCTTACTGTTTGAACGGAAATAGCCATCCGGCGGACCAACTGGGACCGCGAGAAAATCCCACTCGATTCCCCGATTCGGAGGGCATTCCGGCGTCGGTGTTCGACGATGTGGTGCTTGCGCCGTGGAACGATCTGGAAGCGCTTGAGAGTATTCTGCGCCAACACGGGCCAGAGCTGGCCGCCGTGATCACCGAGCCGATCATGGCGAACATGGGTTGCATCCTGCCGCGCGATGGATATCTGCAGAAGGTCTGCGATCTGGCGCATCAGTTCGGCGCGCTGTTTATTCTGGACGAAGTTGTGACCGGGTTCCGCTACGCACCCGGCGGATGCCAGCAGCGTTACGGCCTGAAGCCGGACTTGAGCACGTTCGGCAAGGCTTTGGGAGCGGGGTTTCCCGTTGGCGCCGTGGCGGGGCCGCGCGCGATCCTCGACCGCATGCGCTGGGGCAGCGGCATGGTACTGCATTACGGAACCTTCAACGGCCATCGGCTTACGATGAGCGTAATCGCGGTGAATCTGGACTTGCTTTCGGCGAATGACGGCGCGGTTTACAAGCAGATATATGGGATCGGAGATGCCGCGGTCGCCGGTCTGCGTGATGTTTTTCGTCGCAGAAAGATTGACGCCGTCGTTCAAGGTTTCGGCCCGATGTTTCAGATTTACTTCACCGGCCGCGACGCGATCCGGGATTATCGCGACTACTGCCAGTATGCCGATACGTCAAAGTACTCGCGATTCATCCACCGACTGCTCGATCGCGGCATCTATATGACGCCTTCGAACGGATTGCACTGGATTATTTCGACTGCGCATACCATGCAGGATGTGGAGACGCTCTTGGTAGCTGCCGACGAAGTCTGTGCGGAGATGGCATGAGCACGGTCGTCTTCCTCGGCGGAGGGCGGATCACCTCGGCGATGCTGGCGGGCCTGCGCCTGGGCAAAACCAGACACCGCCTGGTTGTGCATGATTGCGATCCGGGCAAGCTGCGTGATCTGAAAAAGCGTTACGCGGTTATTGTCGAGCCCGACCTGACCCGCGCCGTCAAGCAGGCGGGCGTGCTGATCGTCGCAGTTCGCCCGAGTTCGGTTCGCGAACTCCTTCAGATGGTCGGGAAAGCGATCGGGAAAGTGAACCGGAGATTGCTCGTGGTTAGTCTGGCCGCAGGTGTGCCGCTGCAAGCACTGAGCAAGTCTGTCGGCCCGCCCGTGCAATGGGCCCGTGCCATGCCGAGTCCGGTTTGCCGCAGCGGGCGCGGCTTAACGGCGCTAACCTTTCCGCGGATGTTGCCTCGGGCGGATCGCAAACGCGTCCACGATTTTTTCGCCAGCTTCGGCCAGGTCGTCGAAATTCCGGAAAGCAAGTTCGACGCCTTCACCGTGACCTACTCATGCAGTCACGGGTATCACGCGCTCGCGACTCTGGCGCGAGTTGCGCAAGCGGCAGGTCTTGATCGAAAAACGGCGCTTCTGGCGAGTGCGCATGCGTTGGCGGATGGGATCATCGCCTGGCGCGAGGGAAGGCATTCACTGGAGTCGTTGCTGGAGGAGGCGGCCACTCCTGGCGGCATTGCGGCGGCAACGGCGGCCAAAATGGACGCGGCCGGATACGGGCGCGCCGTGCGGCAAGGCGTTGCCGTTGGACTGCGGCGTGCCCGTGCGAACGCGGGCAAATGATTTTTGGGGAACTGATCGCCATCCGCTTGCGCAGTCGTCCAACAGTACAGACTTGGGTGTGGGAAGGCTTCCTCAAAGCCAACAAAATCATTTTCTGAAGTTCCAATGCGATTGCAGCGGAGTATGATGTCCGGCTATGACGATGCCGACGCCTGAAGAGGAACGCGTACGCATAGCTGGCGTGTACTCCGCGATGAGCGACGAAGAACTTGGTCAGATCGCTGAAAGCGGCGACGAATTGAGCGCCGCTGCCCAGGAAGCGTTCCGGGCGGAGGTGGCGAGGCGTGGCCTCAAGATGGAGATTGCCCCGCCCCGCGGCGAAGACGTCTTCGAGTTCAACGAAACCGTCACACTGCGCCAGTTTCGCGATCTTCCCGAAGCGCTGCTGGCGAAGGGGAGTCTGGAGTCAGCGGGGATTGAGGCTTACCTGGTGGACGACAACATGATTCGCATGGATTGGTTCATCTCCAATCTTCTTGGCGGAATCAAACTGAAGGTTCGTCCCGAGGATGCGGAAGCGGCTGGCGAAATCCTGAACCAACCCATCCCCGAAATGCTGAATGTTGAAGGCGTCGGGAATTTTGAGCAGCCGAAGTGTTCCCGTTGCCAGTCGCTCGATGTGACTTATGCAGAACTGAATAAAGAATTCTCGTATTTGACGGCGTACGCTGGTGTTCCCATCCCGGTGTACAAAAAGGGATGGACCTGCCATGCGTGCGGCAATGAGTGGGAGGAGCAGGGCGGCGCGGCACCATAAGTTCTTCCGCTTGTAGAGACGGGGCTTGCCCTGTCGGCTCTGGCCGCAGAGGGAGACGCGGCAAGACTCGTCTCTACCGGGACGCTATAATCGGCAGCAATGCGACAATTTTTCCGCATGCTGCTTTTGGCTCTCGTCTTGATGACGGTGGCGCTGGTTTCGGCGCTTACGGCCATGCGGCTCGCGATCCACGGGCGCGAGGTGGCGATACCGAAATTGGTGGGCATGAGCCCGTTGGAAGCGGAGCGCGCGGGCGCGGCTTCGGGTCTGCTGGTGGTGATCGAGCGGCAGTTCTACAGCGCTGACATTCCCGAAGGAAGAATCATGACCCAGATACCGCCGCCGGGAACCAAGGTGAGGCGAGGCTGGTCGATCCGCGCGGCGCAAAGTCTGGGGCCGCAGCGGGTGGCGATTCCCGACGTGACGGGTGGGAGCGAGCGGGTCGCGGAGCTGAACATACAGCGCCGGGGGCTCAGTCTGGGTTCGGTCGCGCACGTCAATTTGCTGGACGCGCCGCTGGACCAGGTGATATCGCAAAGCCCGCCGGCGAATGCCAGCGGCGTGTCTGCGCCGAAGATCAATCTGCTGATCAGCGACGGTCCCGAGCCGCCAATCTATGTGATGCCGAACCTCACCGGACAACCGCTCGGGAGCGCGACGTTGGCGCTGCAGGACGCCGGTGTGAAGGTCGGGAAAGTGAGCGTGCTTCCGCCGACGCAGTCGCCCTTCGAGCCGCAAAGCGGGCCGGCTGCGCCGTCTGCGGTTTCGGGGCCCAGTGCGGCGAGCATGATCGTGACCCAGATTCCGGCGCCAGGGCAGAAAGTCGTGGCGGGCAGCGCGGTGAATTTCGAAGTCCGCTAGAAGCGGCGAGCTGCGCTCGCCCGCACAGCCGAGGGCGGCTGTGCCTGCGTGGTTCTGGATGGTTTCCGTTCGATCATTGCGGCGAAGAATCCGTCGCATGGATGCACGCCGGGAATGGTCTGCAGATAGGGTCCAGCGAGAAGCGACGCGGTATCTTTCCAGCAGATTTCGCCGGACTGCCGCAGTTGCTCGAACTCTCCTTTGCAATCCGCGATTTTGAATTCCGCTGTGCCGTCGAGCGCAGCTTCCACCACCGCTTCGTTTCCCTCACGCTCCATCGAACACGTGGAATAGACGAGCCGCCCGCCCATCGCAAGCTGGGCCAGCGCGGACTTCAGGATGGCTACCTGCCTCGACTGAAGATCGCGCAGATCTTCGGCTTTGAGCCGCCACTTGATCTCCGGGTTGCGGGCCAGGGTCCCGGTGCCGGAGCAAGGAACGTCGGCGAGGATGCGGTCGAAAGCAAGCGAAAATGGCAGATGACGCGCGTCGGCAGCGACTACGTAGACGTTCGGCAAGCGAGTGAGGTCGTGCAGCAAGCGCGCACGGTGAGGATGCAACTCTGTCGCAAACACTTTGGCGCGCGGGTTGCGCCGGGCGAGCAGGGCAGTCTTGCTGCCGGGAGCGGCGCAACAATCAAGGATCGCACAATCGACGTTCGTTTCTCCACGGCCAACGAGTAGTGCGACCAGTTGCGAAGCTTCATCCTGAATGGCGACGCGGCCTTCCTGGTAGGCGCGCGTTCCGGTTACGTCGCCTGCAAGAACGCGTCGCGCGGCCGATAGCAGTCCACCCGGCGCGAGCTGCACGCCTGCTCCGGCAAGCTCGGTCTCACATTGACGATCGTGAATGTGAATCGACGTTGTGGGCACCGTCTGATCATGGGCGCAGATCTGCCGCGCTGTCTCAAGTCCATAGCGTTCGATCCAGCGTGCCACCAACCACGGGGGATGAGCGGCGTTCCGAGCCAGCGTGATCGAGTCGGGCGATTTACCGATTTCGGCGAAGATGTCTTTCGTGCCGGTCGCGGCAATCTTCCTGAGAACCGCGTTCACGAACGAAGCCGCCGAGCGCTTTCGCGCAGCTTTGACCAGCTCCACACTTTCAAAGATCGCCGCGCGCGCCGGCACTCTGGAGAGAAACTGCAATTGATACACGCCGAGGCGCAATGCGGCCAGCACCTCGCCATCCAGCCGCTCAAGCTTCTGCGAAGATGCGACGGCCAGTCGCTGATCGAGCAGAGACTGCCAGCGGAGAACTCCCATCACCAGCTCAGTGGCGAGCCCATGATCGCGCGCGGAAAGCTTTGAGAGGCGAGCGGAATGGAGCAGTTCGGCGGCGTACGAGTCTTCGCGCTCGACCCGCAAAAGAATCTCGAGAGCCACGGCGCGAGCGGGAGAGACGGCCATCGCAGCCTATTGTCCCAGATGGTCGCCGGATTTGGGCCGGTAGCCGTTGACGAATTCCTGCGCGGTCATGCGGCGCTTGCCCTCGAGTTGAATTTCTATCAGCTCCAAGGTGGTGTCAGTATCTTTGTCTTTGGCTTTATTCTTGCCGCAGCCGACGAATAACCGCGTTCCCTCGACCGCGATTTGTCCGGCCGTCAACCTCACCGCATGTTGCACGGGTTGAGCGCGGTGCACCTGCAGCGTTTTATTCTTGAAGATGGTGAACGCCCCCGGCCAGGGCTGAAATCCGCGCAGGCGGTTGAACAGATCGTTCGCTGAGCGAGCGAAGTCCATGCGGCCATCTTCTTTTTTCAGAATCGGCGCGAGCGTGGCTTGCGAATGACCCTGCGGAGTCGGGCGAACTTGCCCATCTTCGAGTCCGCGCAGGGTCTCTACCATCAGATTCGCGCCGATGGACGCCAGCTTCGGGCCCAGCGTCTCGGCTGTGTCTTTCAGATCAATGGAGATTTCGCGCTGCATGAGTATGTCTCCGGTGTCGAGCCCAGCGTCAATGCGCATGGTCGTAACCCCGGTGACGGATTCACCGTTGGCGATCGCCCATTGGATCGGCGCCGCGCCGCGATACTTTGGGAGCAGAGACGCGTGCAGGTTCAAATTTCCGAAGCGCGGAAGATCGATCATCCACTGCGGAATGATTCGCCCATAGCCGACGACGACGATCGCGTCCGGTCGGATCGCCGCAAGCTGATCGTGGAATTCGGTGTTGTTCTTGATGGTGGCGGGTTGCAGTACGGCAATGCCCAAGCGGATTGCCGTATCTTTCACCGGAGAAACAGCCACTTCCATTCCACGTCCGCGGGGCCGATCGGGTTGCGTCACCACCAGCGGCACGGAATGACCGGCCTCGACCAGTCGCTCTAGGGTCGGAACAGCGAATCGAGGCGTGCCACAGAAAACCAGAATCATAGATGCGCGGCCGCTAGTGCTGGATCTTAATTTGCCAGACTTTGTCATCCCGAGCGGAGCGAGGGATCTGCAAGTTTGCGGCGAACAGCAGGTCCTTCGCTTCGCTCAGGATGACAATTCATGAGAAGGAGTCCTTACCATTCTCCCGCCTTCACCAGTTTCTTGATCTTGCGCTTGATGAGGTCGCGCTTCAGCGCGCTAACGTGTGAGATGTAAAGCTTGCCGTTCAGGTGATCGGTTTCATGCAGGAAGGCGCGCGCCAACAGGTCTTCTCCGGTGTGCTCGAAAAACTTGCCGGTCAGATCCTGCGCGCGTAGCGTCACGGTCTTGGCGCGCGTGACGTCCTCACGAAATTCGGGGATGCTCAGGCAGCCTTCGCTGCTCCGCTGCCGGCCTTCTTTGCTGATGATTACGGGATTGATGAGGACCAGCCTGGCATCGGGGTCTTCTTTGAAGGTCACATCCACGACGGCGATTCGCTTCGAAATGCCGATCTGCGGAGCCGCCAGGCCGACGCCGCGGGCTGCGTACATCGACTCGAACATGTCTTCCACCAGCTTTTTGAGCCCGTCGTCGAAGCTGGTCACCTCAGCCGCAGGGATTTCCAGGACCGGATCGCCAAATTTCACAATTGAGTAAATCATTTTCGGATTACTAATTTTCGAACACGAGTTTCGGATCAATAGTTCTTCAGTTGTTCCAGATAGCCTTGAAAATTTCGCCTCGTTTCCTTCATCGAGTCTCCGCCGAATTTCTCGAGCGCCGAGCGCGCCAGCGTGAGCGCGACCATCGCTTCGGCGGCAACGCCGGCCGCGGGTACGACGCATACATCCGAGCGCTCGTACGCCGCCTTCACGGGCTCGCGTGTCGCGAAATCCACCGACTGCAATGGACGCCGCAGCGTGGAGATCGGTTTCAGATAACCGCGAACCCGAATCTCCTGCCCGTTGGAGACGCCGCCCTCCAGACCCCCGGCATTGTTGCGCGTGCGCGTGAAGCCGGCAAATCCCGAGTGGCTTTGATAACCAATTTCATCGTGCACGGCCGATCCGGGCGAATGCGCTGCCTGAATCCCGCTTCCGATTTCTACCGCTTTCACCGCCTGCAACGACATGACCGCCGCGGCCAGCAGCGCATCCAGCCGCTCATCCCATTGCACGTAGCTGCCGAGACCGGGCGGAACATTGTGCGCCACCACTTCGAAAACGCCGCCCACCGAATCGCCCGTACGCAGAACTTTATCGACTTCTTCCTTCATGCGCTGCTCGGCATCAGCGTCGGCGCAAGAAAGAAGAACCTCGTTTTTGCGCGACAGTGGCTCGATTTGCTCCCATGCGATTTCCCGGTCCGCAATCGAAACCGAGCCAACCGCAATCACATGACTCAGAACTTCCACGCCCAACTCGCGCAGCAGCAGCTTGGCGAGCGCTCCAATCGCAACCCGCGCCGCCGATTCCCGGGCCGAGGCGCGTTCCAGAACATAGCGGGCTTCCGCGAAATCGTACTTCAGAGCTCCAGCAAGATCGGCATGGCCCGGGCGCGGCGACGCCACGCGCTTGTGTTTCTCCGGATCACCCGTCTCCACCGGCAGCGACTCTTTCCAATTCTGCCAGTCGCGATTCTCGAGCATCACCGCGATCGGCGAGCCGATCGTCTTGCCGTGATGCACCCCGGAGAGAAAGTGCGCCCGGTCGGTTTCGATCTTCATGCGCCCGCCGCGCCCAAAGCCCTGCTGACGCCGCCAAAGTTCGCGATCCACAAATGCCCGATCCACCGCCAGCCCGGCAGGCAGCCCGGAAAGGAACGCAACCAGCGCCTCGCCGTGGGATTCTCCGGAAGTGAAGTAGCGCAGCATGTGGAAAAGGCATTGTAAATGAAGAAGAAACGTTCAGCTCTCTTTGATTTTGGCGGAATGGTTCCCCGGAATCCGTTTCTTGCGCCAAAGGCGCGGCATGTGCGGGTACAATTAACTATCGCTTTGCGCCGGTAGTTGCCGGACGATCTGGACTTCCAGACTCATCGCGCCACTTCGTCGCAGGACGCGAGGATTTTTCCATGTTGACCGCGAAGGCTGATCCGTTGCATCCGGAAGTCGTCGAGCCCATTCGCTGCGTGATCGCCGACGATCACGAAATGCTGCGCTACGGCGTGCGCCGCCTGCTGGAAGACGCTCCCGACTTTGCCGTAGTGGGCGAAGCGGCCGATGCCGCCGAGGCGCTCAAGTTGGTCCTAAAGCACCGCCCCGACCTGGTATTGCTCGATATCGGCATGCCCGGTATGTCGTCGTTCGAAGCCGGACGCCTCATCGTGGAACGCTGCGCCGGCACGCGCATCGTGTATCTGACCATGCATGAGGATCGGGAGTATGTGCAGCAAGCCCTGCGCTCGGGCGCCAGCGGGTACCTGCTGAAAGACACTTCCGCGCCGCTTTTGTTGCGCGCTTTGCGCGAAGCGCATCGCGGCGAACGGTCATTGAGTCCGCAGATCCAGACAGAATTGAAAGACGGCGCGATCCTGCGGGAACAGGCGGCGGGCGTGCCGCTGCGAAGAAGCACCCTGACTCTGCGCGAGCGCGAAGTGATGAAGTTGCTCGCCGAGGGCAATACGGTGAAGAAAGCGGCGGCGGTTCTCGGAGTCAGCGTCAAGACGGTGGAAGCGCACAAGTTCAACTTGATGCGCAAACTCGACATTCACAACAAGGCCCAACTGGTCACGGTCGCCATACAGAAGAAGATTCTTCCGCTGCCGGTCCCGATGTAGGGACAGGTGCAGGGGCTGATGCAGGGAGGAAGCTGCCTGCCCTAAATAAAAGACCAATCTTGCGCGCGCGTTATAACTGCTGCGGCGAGGCTGGCAAGATCGGGAACCTCCAGGTCCGCCTGTCCGGCGGAAGCTCGAACCGCGCCAATCCCGGGACGGGCAGATTTCCGGTTCACCCACACCGTCGAGATCCCCAGCGACCGCGCCGGCGCCACATCGTGATAGATGCTCTGCGCGGCGTGCAGCAGCCGGTCCGGAGAAATCGCAAGCGTGCGCAGGGCCATCTGGAAATTATTGACGGAAGGTTTGTAGCTTCTCGCTTGTTCCGCCGTGATTACGCCATCGAATTCCACGCCCAGATGTTTCCGCGTCTCCGCAAATAGATCGTCGTCGATGTTTGAAATCACTACGAGCCGATAGCGCTTTTGAAGTTCGCGCAGCGCAAGCACGGTATCCGGGAAAGGCGGCCACGCACGGACGGATTCGTCCAGCGAGCGGATTTCGGCGGAACTAGCCTGGAAATGGAAGCGATCTGCAAACGCCCGCACCACCGATCGCAGCACATCCCGGTAGCTTTGGTATGGGCCGCTTTCCGCTTCCGCCTCGAATTCTCCGTAGAGCTCGAGAATTGAAGCGTCGGGTAGACTTTGACCGTGATTTGCGAGCACGGCCCGCAGGACGGGCAGAATCCCCGACTCCCAATCGATGAGAGTGCCGTAGCAATCAAAGCTGATGGCGGTGAAATGTGAGAAGTCCATAGGCGTGGAAGAAAGTGAGTCGATTAGAAAGACGCGATGCGTGGAAGCTCAGGCGCACACTCTATGCTCTATGCTTTCTGTTCGCTGAACAGGTCAAACGCTGGCGCTGCGGATGTTGGGCGCTCCGGGGCTGTGGGTGGTGCGGGCTGCGCGCCGGGATCTTCCGCGCTGGTTTTCGCAGTGGGCGATTTTTCCCCTTGCAAAAATTTCCTGGAATCGAACAGCGGACGCTCCAGCGACGCGTTGTAACTGGTCCACGGTCCCTCGAGTTCAGCCTCGCGCTCAAAGTGAGCACGCATCGCCTCCATCTTGGAATCCAGATCGTCGAGATAGTGCAGCATGAGCGCTTCGGGAAACATCGGCAGCTTGGGCGATCCAAATTCGTACTGCCCGTGGTGGCTGATGATCATATGTTCGAGCAGAGTTTTCAGTTCCGCGGGAAAGTCAGGCAGTTTTGCGAGCTTGGTCTGCAGCATCTCCAGTTCGATGATCATGTGCCCGAGCAACTGGCCGCGCGTGGTGTACGAGAACGCGCGGTTGTAGGTCAGTTCCTGAAGCTTGCCGATGTCATGCAGAAACGCTCCCGTCAGCAGCAGGTCGCGGTTGATTTGGGGATAGTTCCGGCAGATCAAATCGCAGGAGCGGAACAGCGACACGACGTGATCGAGCAGTCCGCCGATGTAGGCGTGATGAAGGGTCTTGGCCGCCGGGGCATTGCGGTAGCGCTCGGCAATCTCCGGGTCCGCCATGAACAGTTCCACCAGCGACTTCAGGTGCGCATTCTGGAACGTGGCCACAAATTCCGTCAGCGTTTGCCAGAGTTCGCCGATGTCCTTGGTGGTCTTGGGCAGGTAGTCGGCGAAGTCGACCTCGCCTTCTTCCATGCGCCGCAGCTTGTGAATCGTGAGCTGAAAACGATTCTTGTACTTGTTGATGAGCCCCTTGATCTTGAGAAAGTCGTCCTGCTCGAAGGCGTCGACGAATTCGTCGACGTTGTCCCACATCTTGGCCTCGATCTGGCCGGTGCGATCCGCCAGGACTAAGGCCAAGTAAGGCTCGCCATTTTTTTTTGCCTTTACCTGCTTCGATGCCACCAGGAAGCTGGAGGTGACGATCTTGTTTTCCTGCTGGGAACATTCGGAGATAAAAAACTCTTTCATGAGCCTCCGCGAAATCGGCTGGCCGCTTACAAGCCTGTGGTGAAAACTCGAACTTTCGAAATCCAGCGCCTGAAGGTGCGTTGATGCAATGCGGTTGCGGCACGCCTGAAGGCGTGCCCTGATACGAACCCACTTGCGCCACGGGCCGCCAGAAATCGCAGCCAACTTTACCCTAAAACACGCCGAGTTTCTTCTTCTTTTTCAGTTTCTTCGCTTTGGCCTCTTTGTCCGTGGTCTCGACGGGCTTGGTTTGCTTGGCGCTCGCGCCCGAGTCGATATAACCCGTCCTGTAATCAATGAAGGCCTCTTCGCGCAACGTCGTCAGGTAAGCACGCAGCGCGGGCTGCAGTTTCTGCATGTACAACGCATCCTGAATGCGAGGCTCAACTTCCTTCAAGGTGGGAATGCCCGCCGTCTGATGCTCGGTCGCCTGCAGGATCACGTACCCCTGTTTGGTGCGAATCACATCCGTGACTTCCCCGGCCTTCAGCGCAAAGACCTTGTCTTCCAGTTCTTTCGAGAGTTCGCCGCGCTTGAAACTCTGGAGGTCGCCGCCGTCTTTCGCCGACGGTCCGTCAGAGTACCTTTTCGCCAAGTCTTCAAACTTTGCGCCCTTGTGAATTTGATCGAGAAGATCCTGCGCTTTGGCCTGGGCGGCGGCGAGCGCTGCTTCCGTGTCAGCTTCCGATGGCGGCTCGGGCTTCGCGTCCGCGCTCGGAGCCGGTTTGGCGGGCAGTTTGGGCGCGATCAGAATCTCACTCAGGCGAGCCTGCTCCGGTTGCTCCATCTCCGCGCGGTGCTGGTCATAGAACTTTTTCACCTCGTCCTTGCTCATGGCAAGGTGCTGACCGACTTCCTGCCCAATCACCTTCTGCGTGATGATCTGGTTGCGCAGGTTCTGCTTGAAGTCTTCATAAGAAGCTCCCTGCGCCTCCGCCGCTTTCTCCAGGTCTTCCATGGTTTCGAGGTTCATCTGCTTGCGCATTTCATCGAGGCGCTTGATGAGTTCGGTGTCGCCGTTGATGCCGAGGTCTTTGCCCTTTTGCAGCAGGAGTTGCTGGTCGATCAGATCGCGCAGAACGTCGCGTTGTTTTTCGGCAAAAATGCGGTCGGCGTTGGCGGGGTCCTGTTGCTGGATCTCCTGCTTGAGCTGATCGCGGCTGCGGATGTATTCCGAGCGCGTGATGATTTCGTTGTTCACACGGGTGATGATCTCTTCGACCACGCTATCGGCCGGCGAAAGAGATGGGAGCAACAGCGCGTATCCAACAGCCAACAGCAGGGGAAGTCCGGTTTTCTTCATTGGGGCTCTCTTGAAACGTTCTCTCGAAGCGTTATTTCGAAACGTCGCTTCGAAACCTGGGGTACACCCGAGGAAAAATTATTTTCCTATTTTACGCCGCGAGCGGCGTAGAGACCAGTTGAGCGGGCCAGATTGGATTGCTAATTCCCTCGTGTGAGCGTCAGTGCGGTCACGTCGTTGTGCTTCGGAGCCATGCGCATGAAGTCCTGCACGCGTTCGAGGATGCGCTGAGAAAGATCTTTAGCCGAAGAAGGTCCGGCCTGCATAACGCTCTTGACCCCGTCCAGACCAAATTCCGCGTCCTTGGACTCGGCCTCCACGACTCCGCGTGAAACCACCGCCAGCGAAGCGTTTGGTCCCATGCCAACGATGCGGGCGTCGGTGGGGGCCAGTGAGAACAGGCCGAGCGGCAGGCCGGTCGCGGGCAATTCGACGACGCTTGCGTCATCGCGCAGCAGGCCCGGGGTGTGGCCGGCATTCACGTGGCAAAGCGTGCCCAGTTCTTCGTCGTAGCAGCCGACGAAGGCCGGGCAACTGCGCACGCCTCCGGCAGCGCGCATGATTTCGAGATTCAGACGGCGCGAGAGTTCGATCATGGCTTCCGATTCGTTCACTTCGGCAGCGGCGAAGAGCTGCTCGCCCGACGAATGGAAACAAGCCTGCGCGGCTTGCAGCACGGCGGCGTTGGCTTCGCGTTTGCCGGCCACGTCGAGCAATCCGAAAAGAAAACGTGTCGGACTGACCCGCAGGAAATCGTGAAAATCGCCTCCGGCGCGCGAGGAAAAATAGGCGACCGCCAAGTCAGCGCCATGAAGCTCGGGGTTTTCCACCTGGATAATCGCGGGAACTTCCTCCGGCGTTGAGCCGAACCCGAGTTTTGAAAGGAGCGCTTTCATGACGGGCGAAAGTAGCACAAACCTTGGGGTGGGGCAATGAGCGGAAAGTGGGAGGCTCGCACCTCTTTCCCGAATTCAGGTCGCGAGAGACCCAACTCACGACCGCCGTCCGAACCTAAAGATTCGGCCACTCGTACGGGAACAGTTTCCCAGCGGCTTCCGGATTGAGTTTCCCCCCGACTCCTTCCACGGCGTGCGCCAGCACCGGATCGCGGCCATTGGCGAGGTCCTCGGGTGACGGCAACACAAACTCGTCCGGAAGCACGCCATTGTGTTCGAGACTCTTACCGTCGGTCATGACGATATCCGCATCCGTAATCGATGCCCCGTAGAAAACCACGATGTCGGTCCCACACTTGTAATTGTAGCGCTTCGCTTCCATCACGCTTCCGGAGCTGCGGTCCCCGATAACAGTACCTCGCTTTTCGATCTGTACCACACGGGCGAACAATTCCGCGGCCGAGGCAGACTTGCTGTCCACCAGCACCACAAGCATCCCGGTAAAGGGATGACCATGGTTCTTGGCGATCATCGGTTTGTGCTCCGATCTGCCGATGCGATCTCCGATCTTTACTTCGTTCTCAAAGAATCCGGCGATCAGATATTTAAGAACTTCTGTGCTGCCACCGGGGTTTCCGCGCAGATCGAGAATGAGCGCATTGTGCTTGCGCGCCTTGCCGATCATGCTGTCGATCTCCGACTCGCTAAAGAAGAATCCGGGAAACTTCAAGATACCGACGTCGTCGCCCAATTCCGCAAACCGGGAACGTCCAAGATGTTCGACGTTTTCCTCTTGCCGGATCAGGTCCCATATGTCACCGGCGCCATCCGCAGCGGTCAGGTCAGTGACGCGCTTCTTTTCGATCATGGTGGTGACCACGTCCAGTTGACGCTGCTTTCCTGCCGGATCGCGCAGGTCTAGTCTTAGAGTGGGTTGCGGGCGCAGCATGTTAAAGATGTATTGCATCCTCCAGAGGTTGTCCCGATTCGGAGCGAAACCATTGAGCGCCACCAACTCATCTCCCGGCTTCACGCCCTTCTTTTCCGCATCGCTGCCGGGCCGCACCCGAAGAACAAAGCAGCGGTCTCCGATCACTTGCGCCTGCCAGCCATAGTCGAAGCGGTTGGCGTGGGCGGGCGGCAGAAAGAAAGTGTGGGAATCGTTGAGGGAATCCAAGGCGGCGGCCACTTCCGACAGAGCGTGGTTCGCCGAGTCGGCTGCGTTGATCTTCTGCTTCATCTCCTCGACCTTGGCGTCCCAATTCACTCCGTGAAATTTTGGGTCGTAATAGTGCTTCTTGATGTCGGAGGATATCTGCTGGAGCATGGACTGGGCCCTGTCCCGATCAATGCTTGTGATCTTCTGACACCAGCCATTTGTTGTAAGAAGCCCAACGACCGCTATCAACGCTGCGGTACGGATCCGCGCTAACTCACGATACAAGCACTTTCCTCCCATCGTTGTTACTCCGCTGAACATACGAATGCCCTGCGTCGACGCCGACTGTTGATCGACCGAGAAGTGTAACTCAAGCGTGCCGGCCGATCCAACGACGAACGAATCGGGAGTATGTTTCAGCGACTGAACACGACGCGACTCTTCGACCACATTCTGAAAATCGCGGCCCTTTCATGAGGATTGGTAAATCGCAGTTTTTGCCCACCTCCGCGGACAGGAGTGTCCGCGCTACACGACCTATTCGCCGTATTTTTCCTTCAGCGTGCGGGTCATTTCATCGCGGAGTTGGCGGTAGTCGGAGTGGATGGTGACGTGCAACGCGGCTTCGGTGGAGCTTCCCTGCGACAGGAGTTCCAGGATGCGCGCGATTTCGCTCATGCCATAGGCGTCGCGGATGTATTCGGCGGCAGCTAGAGATTCGGCGTAGGCGACGGTGGCTTCGGGAGCGGAGAAGCTCATGAAACTGCCTTCGAGCACATTGAAGGGGATCTCATTTCCGGAGGCGAAGAGCTGCGCTAACTGGCGCCCGTTGGAAGCGGCCGACTTGCCTTCTTCAACCTGTGCGATGCCTTCGTTCAGCCAGGTGGGGCAGCGGTTGCTGGACATCTGCGAGACAAAAGAGTGCGTCAGTTCATGTTTGAGGACGCGAGCAAGCTCGGGCGTGACGCTCGGGACGCCGCTGATCGGGATGCGCAGCTTGCCATCGTTGATGGCGCCGGTCCATGCGGGCGCGCGGGTCACGTCGAAGAACGCCTGCTGCGTATAGAGCGTGACGGCGATGTTGTTGTGGGGCGAGTAGCCGAGATCGCGCACCAGGTCGTCATACTCGGAGTCGAGGGTGGCGAGCAGGTCGCGGCGGAAGGTCTCGGAGGTGTCTTTGCCTTCGAAGTGGAGATTGAAGTGGCTGCTTTCGCGCTGCGAGAAATCGGATTCGGCGCTCGATTCGCGCTCGGCGCGGGCGAGATATTGGCTGACGGTCGGATCGGGACGCAGGGCGAGCGACTTCCTCCAGGAGCGAATGGCATCGGGCGTATGATCGCTGGCGAATTGAACGAAGCCCAGCATGGCGATGGCATCGGGTGAGTCGGGAGCAATGCTGGCGGCGTGTTCCGCGTAGGACAGAGCTTCAGAGGCATGGCCGGTGCGCATCAGCGTGGCGGCGTAGTAGATCAGCAAGGTGGAGTTATCCGGCTGGAAACGGAGCGCGGATTCGTAATAGCGCTTGGCCTGCGGGAAGTTGCCGTGATCGGATTCGTGCTTGCCGGCGAGGAAGTAGGCGGTGGCAACGAGTTCGGGATTGGCGGTTTGCGCGATGCTGGCGAGGGCGTCGGTATCGACCTTGCCCTCGCGGATGACTTTTTCGGCGACGTCGGCTTCGTGGTTGAACGAGGGCGCGGGCGGCGTGATGTCGGGAACGTTGCCGGATTCTCCGGAAGCGGCGCGAACGGGGGCGGCGCCGCCGGCGTCGATGCGCTCGACGGAAGATTTCGGGATGGCGTAGGTGTCTTCGCCGAGGTCATACTCGACGCGGTCTTTGGTCTCGCGGACCTGGTCGGCCCAGATGGTGCGTCCATTCTTAAGATGAATGACGTCGGCGGACGCAGGAAGTGCCAGCGGAAGTACTAAAATGAGCCAAAGGGGTCGCACTGGGCTGATTCTAGCAACGGCGCGAAGGGGGCCGTAAGGTGACCAAGGTGCTGGAACTGGGGCGGCGGTTTTCGCCGATTGCTGGCGAACTGCAGATCCCTCCCCTTCGGCTTCGCTCAGGGTCGGGATGACAATTTCTAAGAAGGTTATGAAGCCAGCTATGGTTTGGTCGCGCTGGATGATGATGATCGGGTTGGCGTGGTGGCTCGTGGCTGCGGCGGCTGGCGCGCAGGCAGCGGCGCCGAGCCTCCAGTGTCCGCAAACCACTAGCGGGCTCTACGCGCGGATTCGTTCGGTGGGACTCGATCCGCAACGGGTGTACCGCGTTCGGGACGCGTCGATTGACCGGCCGAATCTCCATCTTGATTTCGACGACGGCACGCTGGCGTTTACGGAGGACGTTTGCGGGCGGATTACGGGCGCGTTCTTCGAGGGTGAGGGCGAGATACGGCTGCGGCCACCGAATCGGGAGGAGCGGGGATCGCTGGCGCTGTTTACCGGGATGGCGATTCTGGAAGAGCAGTTCACCTCGGGATATCTGCGCTTCAACGACGACACGGCAGCGGTCTTGCAGCCGTTTCTAACGCCAGCGCCGGAGGGCGCGGAATTCATAGAAGAATGGGGCGACACGGGCCGCAGTCTGGCGGAGTTTGATGCCCTGCGGCTGCTGATCGACTTCAGTCACTTTCTTCCGGCGCCGGGTGGAAACGAGCCGAATCGAAAATTTCCGCCTCTGCTGCACGCGCATTTACTGGGCAAGAAACTGGGTGGTTTTGAAGTGTTCTGGGATGCCGCCAATGCCGAACCGTTGTGGGCGGCTCAGCCGCGGATGAAGGACGGCACCCTGTTTTTCGATACCTGGACTTCGTTTGCGCCCAATGCATCTGGCAGCGCAGCCACGGCTCGACTGGCCAATGACGTGTCGATCACGGACTTCAAGATTCGGGCATCGGTGCAACCTCCGACGAGGTTGCAAGCATCGACGGAGATGAATGTTCGAATTCGCGGCGGAGGAGAAAGGACGCTGCTGTTTGAGTTGTCACGTTATCTGAAGGTTGATGGGGTCGAGGCGGATGGGCGGGCTGTGGACTTCATCCAGAACCAGGCGATTGAAGGAACCGAGCTCCGGCGAAAAGGGAACGATATGGTGGCAGTGGTGTTTCCCGCTTCGCTCTTGCCCGGGCAGGAACTGAAACTGCGGTTCACCTATGCCGGCGAGGTTCTGTCGGAGGCGGGGAAAGGATTGCTGTATGTAGGCGAGCGCGGCACGTGGTATCCGAATTTCGGTTTGAGCCCGGCACGTTTCGAGATGGAGTTTCACTATCCAGCGAACTGGACGCTGGTGGCGACGGGAAAACAGGTATCAGGCGCGAACGGCAGGGAAGCGGAAACGAACGAGGAAGCGGGGGCGGAGAAAGTTTCGCGGTGGACATCGGAGCGGCCGATTCCGGTGGCGGGGTTCAATCTGGGCAAGTACGTTCGTGCCGAGGCGAAGGCGGGCGACATTCTGGTGGAGGCGTACGGCACGAAGGGAGTTGAGAAATCGTTTCCAAAGGTGCAGGCGGAGGTGATTGAGCCGCCGGTTTTCCCCGGCGTGTTCACGCCCAGATCGATGCCGCCGACGGTGGTGACTCCGCCGCCTCCGTCGCCGGCGCGCGATGCGCAGGCGGTGGCGGACAGGGCGGCGAAAGCCATTGCGAGTTTTTCGCAGTGGTTTGGGCCGTATCCGTATGGTTCGCTGGCGCTGACGCAGATGCCGGGGAACTTGAGCCAGGGATGGCCGGGGCTGGTGTTCCTGTCGAGCTTCGCGTTTCTGAGCCCGCAGGAGCAGACGGATCTGCATCTTGATCCGGTGGCTCGCGAGCTCGACAGCCAGGTGCTGGTGCACGAGACGGCGCATCAATGGTGGGGCGATCTGGTGCTGTGGAAGAGTTACCGGGATCAGTGGATATCGGAAGGTCTGGCGAACTACGCGTCGCTGTTGATGCTGGAACAACAAAACCCGGCGCAATTCAGGCAGGTTCTCGAAAAGTACCGGCGCGATCTTCTGAGCAAGAACAAAGATGGAGAGTGGTTGCGCGACGCGGGACCGGTGACGCTGGGCCAGCGGCTGGAGTCGTCGCATTTCCCCGGGGGATACGAGGCGATCAGCTACGAAAGAGGGACGTGGCTGTTTCACATGCTGCGATCGATGCTGCGCGATTCCGAAGCGGCATCCCATTCCCGGAAAGCGCGGGCGAATCCGGAAGAGCCGTTCTTCCGCGGGCTGCGGAAAATCAGGGAGCGGTATGCGGGAAAGAGCATAAGCACCGAGGAACTGGTCGAAGTTTTCGAAGAGGAACTACCGCGCCCACTTTGGTACGAGAAACGTCCCAAGCTGGACTGGTTTTTGGAAGGTTGGATCGAAGGGACGGCGATACCGGAGCTGGAAACGCGGGAAATTCGGATCGCGGAGAAAAATGGGGTAACCACGGTTACGGGCATGATCGTACAAAAGGACGTACCCGAGGATCTGGTGACGGCGGTTCCGGTGTATGCCGCGACGGCAGGGAATGGGCTGGTTTTTCTGGGCGAAGTGCTGGCGGATGGCCGGGAGACGGGGTTTCGGCTGACCGCGCCGAGCGGCGCGCGCAAGATTGTGCTCGACCCGAAGCAGACAATTCTTAGCGCGCCGAAGTAGATTCCGGACATATTCCGCATATTATTCCGAACGGCGGAGACGTTGGTGCGCCGCGTGCCGATTTTCGAAGGCGGCAAGGCCATGCGATTGCTGGAGAGGAGTCAGGGAAGTGAATTGGAGGAATGTATGACTCTTCAACCATATCTATACGCGAACGATCGGCCACGGCGGCGCATTATTCTCCTGGTTGAGGACGAACCATTTGTGCGGGCGGCGACTTGCAGCATTCTGGAGAGCGCGGGCTTTGAAGTTTTGTCGGCCGAGGATGCGCGAGATGCAATGAAGGTTTACGCAGAGTGCAAGCGGAGAATCGATCTGGTGATGACGGACATGGTGCTTCCGGGGCGATCCGGACAGCAACTGGGGCAAGATCTGCGGGAGCATTCACCTGAGGTTGTAGTTCTGGTGACGTCGGGTTACGGGAATCCGGAGTGCGAGACGGAGGTACCCGAGTCACGCACGTATTTTCTGGCGAAGCCGTATTCGAGGCGGACGCTGGTGGAGAAGATTGAAAAGATTCTAGGGGCGGCGGCGCTGGGGCGGGCGGCGACGCAAGCGGGCTAGTGAGGTTTTTGGTAACGGAGGGCGGCGAGGATGTGGCGCGGGATATCGGGCAGAGGCGCGACCTGGCTCAGCACTCCGATTTCCGCACAGGCGCGCGGCATTCCGTAGACGGCGCAGGTGGCTTCATCCTGGCCGAGGGTGAGTCCGCCCTCGCGGAAGATGGCCTGCATTCCAAGGGCGCCGTCGTCGCCCATGCCGGTCAGGATGATCCCCATGGCGGAGGAACCAAAAACTTCTGCGACGGAAGACATCATGACATCCACCGAGGGGATGTGGGGAAGGCCGCTGGGCAAGAGCGAGAGGTGCAGAGCGACCTCGGAGGAGGAGCAGCGGCGAACGGTGAGGTGCTTGCCGGTCGGAGCAAGGTAGATGTGGCCGGCGGTGATGAGGTCGCCGTCCTCGGCTTCGTGCACTTTCAGCTTGCAGAGATTGTTGAGGCGCTTGGCCCAAGGTCCGATAAATCCGATGGGCATGTGCTGCACGATAAGAATGCCTGCGGGGAGGTCGACAGGAAGGGTAGAGAGGACGTCGTGCAAGGCTTTGGGGCCGCCGGTGGAAGAGCCGATGGCGATGATCGAAGGCACGGCCACGGTGGTGGGTGGAGCAAGCTGGGCTGGAACAGGGTGAAGCAGTGGGCGAGCAAGTTCGCTGGAGAGGCCAGGAGCAGGCAGGCGGAGAGCGGCGGCAGCCTTGATCTTGCTGACGAGTTCGTCCTGGACTTTGAGGACGTCGAGGTAATTGTAGTTGAGCTGCTTGGCGATGCAGTCGAAGGCGCCGAGTTCGAGGGCTTCGAGCGTGTCTTCGGCTCCGCGGCGAGCGGTCGAGCTTACGATGATGACTGGGAGCGGCGATTCGGACATGATTCGCTTGAGGGTTTCCAGGCCGCTGAGCCCAGGCATATCGATGTCGAGAGTAACGACGGCGGGGTGGAGTTCGCCAATTTTCGCGAGCGTTTCGAGTCCGGTTTCCGCAGTGCCGACGACGCAAAGGGAGTCGTCGGATGCGACCATGCGGGAAAGGGCGGCGCGCATGAAGGCGCTATCGTCCGCGATCAGGACTTTCACCGGCGAAATGGAACTGGAGAGGCTCATGAGGCTTCGGAGCTGGCGATCCGTTTCATTTGCAGAGTCATGTCTTTTTTCCCGAAGGCTTCAACGCGGAGCCGAATAAGCCCGATGCC
>PLIC01000111.1 GCA_003139995.1 Candidatus Acidiflorens stordalenmirensis
CGCGCATCATCGTCAGCTTTTCCCGGGACCGCGTGACGCAATGGACGCTCGGTATCTTCCTCGGCACTTTCTTGTACTGCCTGGCGGCGCTTCCGGCGGCGCGTTCGCTCCCTCAGCCCTTCGCGCCAGTGGCCACCGTCCTGGGCGCGATGGTGCTGGCGCTGGTCTGCGTCGGGTTGCTGCTCTTTTTCATTCACCACATCTCGCAGGCCATCAGTGTCAATCACATCGTCGACAGAATCGCGCAAGAAACGGAAACCATGATCGATGAGATTATGCCCTGGCCGCACCGGCTGAACTACCTGGAGGATGCTGAACCGCTCCGGCCCAATCCGAGCGAGGTAGCCGTTTTGAGCCATGATTCCGGCTACATCCGCTTCGTTGATACGCGGCGCCTGGTCGCCCTGGCGAAGCACTATCACGTCACGATCCGCGTTCTGCGCCGGGTCGGCCACTTTGTTCCGGCGGGAATCCCGGTGATGATGGTCTCCAAGGGAAACCGCCTGTCCCCCGAAGGAACTGCCGAGCTGCTTGCCGCGTTCGACTTCGGCCCGACCAGAACGTTGCAGCAGGATGTGGAGTTTGGCGTCCTGCAGATTGTCGATGTTGCGTTGAAGGCGATCTCGCCCGCCGTCAATGACCCCACCACCGCCATCAACTGCATCGATCAGTTGAGCCGTATTCTGATCCGCTTCGCGTCCCGAGAGCCGCCGGAGGAACTGCTCTACGATCCGCCGGGCATCGTTCGCGCCAGCATAGGATGGATCCACTTCGAGCGCCTGCTGGACGCAGCCTTTGAGCAGATCCGCATGTATTCGAAGACGGACGTGGCCGTCAGCTTGCGGTTGCTGCGAGCCCTCGGTGACATCGCCGCCTCGACGCCCGATCCGGAGTTCCGCCGGATACTCGTCGAGCACGGAATGCGGACAGTGGCAGGCTGCGCCGAAAAGCTCGGCGAAGAGGAGCTGCGAGAGTTGCGCGCTCGCCAGGCCGCGCTAGGGAGCTTCACCGCGATCTCGCAGTCATAGATTAGAGACTAGAACAGCTGGTGGGCGTGATGCGGCTACCAGATTCGAAACGGCACGACAAAGATCAGGTCTTGCGCACAACCCCCTCCAAATGCAAACTAACTTCTTGTCACGATCAGAATTTAACCATGATGTCGATGTCGACGAACGACTCGTCCTTGCGCAGATCGGGGAACCATACGGTGCTGGTGCTGCCGGGGCTGCCGCAAGCCGTTTCCGCGGCGCTGAGGCTCATTGTCATGGACGAATTCCCGTTCATGCAAGCGTAGTACTCGGGAAATCCGTTGTTCGTGTAAGGCACTCCGGTCGGCCCGGGCGGCGTAATTCCGCCGCGACCAGTCCAATACGGCACGTTCGCGCGGCGATAGTCGTACTCCCAACGGAAGGTGATCCACTGCTTGGGCATGTAATCGAACGTGATCGAAGAATCCCAGGCCTTGAAGGGGTTCCCAGGATTTTCGGGAAAGTAGGGTGAGTTGATCGCCGCGGAGGGGGCAGTCTCACCATTGATGGGCGGGAGCAGGACCAGATAGCGTCCGGGATTGTTGATTGCGCCGCCGCCGACGGTCAATCCGTACGTATCCTTTTTGAACCACGTGCGGTCGTAGAGCATGAAGCCGACAAAGCTTTGCTTGGGGCCACCCGCTTTATCGCCGTGGCAGCTCACGCCGCCGCCAAATTCGCAGCCCAAATCGCCGGTGAAGGTGAACGCCATCTTGTCGAGGCGGTTTCCCGGTTTGTCGAAATACTTGATCTCGATGCTGTCGTCCGTGTGGATGCGGCCGCGGTTCGGTATGTACAGATCGTCGTGGCCGAGGCCGTAATTGTTGGAGATGATGTTCACCCAGGGTTTCGGAGTCCACTTGATCTGTCCGCCTAACCCCTTCCTCGAATTGGCGGAGGCGTACGATTGCCATCCATTGATGAACCACGGCTCGATCTTCAAGTGGGGGGTGGGGAAAATCTGAACTCGCAGGCCCTCGAAAAACCATGGCGTGTTAGAGGAAACGTACGAGGGTTGGTAGGCCCAGTTATCGAAGTTATAGTAACTGAACAGACCGACATACGACATGAAAATTCCCGCGTCAATGTTGATCCCATCCAACGCGTTGATGTGATAACCGCCGTAGGCTTCCGACAAGTAACGGTCCGCATCGTTGATATTCCATTGCCCCTTGGCGTAGCTGGGATCGTTGCGCACGGTCGTCGTGGAATACATGCCAAATTGAGTCATGAATCTGGCGCGAACGTTGTCGTAGTGGAAGTCGCCACCGATGCCGAGCTGCTCCAACTGGATTTCGTTGGAGCGAAACAGTTCGCTCGACCCGCCCATCGAGTTGTCGATTGGCTTGTTGAAATCGTAGTTGTAGGTAATATCGGCCCGGATTTCCGGAGTGAAGAATTTTGAGTCAAAAGCGACGTCTTTGTTACGGGGGTTGCCGTTGAGCCAAGTCCAGTCCCAATCCGAGAAAGGTGCGATCTTCTCCACTTTTGCGGGCGCGGCGGCCGCTGACCCGCCCGGCGTTTGCGCCACAACCGCCTCCGCCGGCGCTGCAGCCGACGAGGCTTCCGCCACTCTTGCGGGAGTTCCCGTCGCCGGAGATGCCTCTGCCGCCGTCGTACGGCTCTTCAGTTCCGCTTCGAGCTGCGCGATGCGTTTCTTCATTGCCTCAAGCTCTTGCATGATTTCTTGCTGTGTTGGCTGACTCGCTGCGGTCGCCTGTTGGTTGGGCAATCCCGAAGCACTGGCCGGAACGTCTTTACCTGCTTGTTGGCCATGCAGCGGCAGCGCTAGTGTCACTGCGGCCACTGCGATGAAGGCCGCCCGCTTGGCAGTTGCTACCGCCGACTTGCGCACATAGTTCTTCGAATTCATAGTTGTCGGTTCTCCACGCCGCTTAACTGGATTGAACTTAGCGAAATAAACCCTTATCGGCCGCGGCGACAGGCTCTTCCTTTTTTCCGAAGGACGGCAAGAAACCGCGGCCTGAAGACCACCGCGCCAGCACACTAGATGTGAAGGCCAGTCTCATTCCGGCCGTTTGGGCGCAACGGTCAGGAAAACGCCGCAACAACCATTTGATAACCGCGGGCGTAAAAGGTTGGTAAGCGGTGCGTAAAGATTTCGTAAAGAGGACCGGCTGGAAACCAGATGGGAAACCTAGCAGCCCCAATTTGCCTCGCCGGGCTTGGCGAAATACCGGCGATCGGCCGGCTCTCCCTCGACCGTTGTTGCCAGATCGAGCAGCGCCAGGCGGGCTGCCGCGACCATCAGTCCGCGCTCACTCTGCGGCATTTGTTCCCAGGACCGCGAGGCGTCTTCCTTGGCCAGTCCATGGAAATCCTCAAAGAGAGCTCCCTGGTAATGGTGGAACAACTTTGCGAGTTCTTCTGCAGATACTTCCTGAATCGACATGCGTTTCTTGCCTTTCTGGAAAACTACCGGCTTAAATCAAAATTGTTTTCCGGCGCTGTGCGCGTTTCCGCAAACAACCTTGGAGTGTTTCGACGGACAGCACTACTCTTAGGTTTCACTTCCAAAAACGAAGGCCACGATGCTTTTCCCCGCCGGCGATCGAGAGCACGCTTACCTTTTTCCCATCGACTACCCCGGTCACCACCGCCGCACCGCCGGCAGCCTGGTCAAGCTCAGACGCGTTGCCGGAAAGCCAATACATTCTCTTGTCCACTACCAGGACGTATGCCGACCCCGCGCTGACGCACTCCCGTATGCAATCCTGACGGGTGCGTCTGCGGCACTCATAACGGCCAACCACCTGCCACTCGCAGCTGACCATTCCGGTGAGGGTCTCCACATCCGCCTTCCCCTGCGCCGCAGGCTGACGAACTTCTGTTTCCCCCTGCGCGAGTGCCGGCGCCATGCCGAATATAACCAGCATGACAGCAACAATGGACATCCTCATGAGCCTGGATGCCAACCCCTGCGCCCAACAGGATTTCGTGCTTCCCGCGTGAATTCTGGCACAATGCTTCGTAAGCGTTCCCCCCTTAGAACCCGATCCAACCTCACTTTCATTGGATAATGAACCTCATAAGGATTGAATAAAGGTTCCGTAGAATGTTCGTAAGCTGTCGCACGAAAGTGACCGGCCTGGGTGAAGGGACGACTTTCCTTCCGAGTCGCGCTAGGAATGGCAGGGCATGTCTCTTGGCGGTATGACGGCAGGCAAACGCGTCTCCAGGTTCACACTCACTGGATCAGGTTTCCGGATCGCCACTCACCGAGCAAACCATTTGGTGTCCCTCGGTGGGCTAGTGTGATGACCAACGAACTGGGCTGGGTAACTACCTGAAGGTCTATCCGCCCGGTTCGAAGCGGTAGCCCACCCAAGGCTCGGTAACGATGTACCGCGGCGAAGATGCCTCCGGCTCCAGCTTCTTGCGCAGTTGGCCGACAAACACACGCAAGTATTCCACTTGTTCGGTGCTCTGTCCGCCCCAGATCGCTCCCAGCAGCGTCCGGTGCGTCGTCACTTTGCCGGGATGGCTCGCCAAATAGGTCAGCAGATCGAATTCCTTGGGAGTAAGGTGCACCTCCCGGTGACGGACCGTGACTTTGTGGGCCGCGAGATCGATCCGGAAATCGCCAATCTCAATCAGTGGCGCCTGTTCGTTTTCGGCCGCCGGGGCGCGGCGCAGATTGGCGCGTACGCGCGCCAGCAATTCCTCGATCCCGAACGGCTTGGTGACATAATCGTCGGCGCCCGCATCCAGCGCCTGAACTTTGGTCTTTTCCTCGCCCCTAACCGAGAGCACGATAATCGGAATCTGCGTTGAAAGCCGCAGCCGCCGGCACAATTCCAGTCCGTCCATGTTGGGCATCGCCAGGTCGGTGATGACCATATCCGGCGGCCAGTCTTTCATGATCTCCAGCGCAGTCTCGCCGTCGTTGGCCACGCGAATATCGTATCCGTGGCTGGAGAGAGTAGTCCGTAGCACCCGCGTGATCTGGGATTCGTCGTCCACCACGAGAATGTGTTTATGCTCCAACGTTTATGCTCCGGCGTTTACGCTCCAACATGCCCAATCAGCCGGGCTCCTGCGTCACGATGTGCACGTCCACCGCTGGGGCGTCGCGCAAAAACTGATGGATCGCCGAAAGATAGAAATATCGCTTCCAGCCCCGCGTCGCGGAGCGTCCGAAAACAACTTGCGTGATGTGTTTCTCGTTGACGAATTCCGCGACCGCATGGGCCACACTTTTCCCCTTCAGCCGCACCACCGTTGCCCCGACGTTTTCCGCGAAGCGCACGTTCGCGGCCAAGGTTCGCTGATTCGCTTCGCTGGTGTCCTGCCCCATGTCGGTATAGACGACAAAGAGCTGGGCATTCATGGCGTGCGCCATGCGCGCTCCGCGCGCAACCAGATACTGCGCCGCCGGGTTCGAGCTGATGCACACCGCAATGCTTTCGCGGATGGCAACCGCTTTCCGATCTTCCTCTTGTTCTCCGCGGTGCTGTTCCAGGCTTTGATCCACCACCTGGGCCACTTCGCGCAATGCCAGCTCGCGCAAAGCGATCAAGTTCGTCTCGCGGAAAAAATTCTCCAGCGCCCGCCCCACACGTTCCTGCGGATACACGTCACCGCGCCGCATCCGGTTCTGCAGCGCCTCCGGAGTCAGGTCGATCATCACCACTTCGTTGACTCGTTGCAGCACCCAGTCCGGAACCGTTTCCCGCACCTGTATCCCGGTAACTCCCTGCACCGTCGGGGTCACGCTCTCCAGGTGCTGGATGTTCATGGTGGAGAGAACGTCGATCCCTGCGTCCAGCAGTTCCAGCACGTCTTCATAGCGCTTGCGATGCTTGCTGCCCTCGATGTTGGTGTGCGCCAGTTCGTCCACCAGCGCGACGCGAGGCTTGCGCGCGAGAATGGCGTCCACGTCCATCTCTTCGAAGAGCGCGCCCTTGTACTCGATTGCTTTGCGCGGCACAACTTCCAAATTCGCGACCAGATCCGCCACCGCTTTCCGTCCGTGGGTTTCCACCACTCCGATTACTACATCTTCGCCGCGGGCGTGCCGCCGGATCGCCTCAGTCAGCATGGTGTAGGTCTTGCCCACGCCGGGAGCATATCCAAGAAAGAGCTTGAACAGGCCTCCCTTCTTCGTCGGCGAAACGTCCTCCAGCCACTGCTCGGGGGTCTTGGGCATCGCGATTATTGTCGTTGAGATATCCGAGTTTGTCGATATCAGCAAGAATGTCGGTTACAATCGGCTCGTGAACGCCGCGGCCAGATCCGGATGCGGATACCTGATCGCGGTGCTGTCTGTTGCCGGAATCACTCTCGTCGGCTACCGCTGGCTCCATCTAAATCCGACTACCATCGCGCTCGCCTTCCTGCTCGGCATCCTCGGGATCTCCGCTTCCTGGGGCTTGCGGCAAGCCATTTTCATGTCGGTGCTCGCCACCCTCGCGTTTGATTACTTTTTCCTGCCTCCGATCGGCACCTTTACCATTGCCGACCCGCAAAACTGGATCGCGCTCTTCGCCTTCCTGGTCACCGCAGTAGCGGTCGGCGAACTGTCGGAACGCGCCCGGCGCGGGGCGCGCTCTGCCGTCGAGCGCCGGCAGGAACTGGAGCGCCTTTACGCCTTCAGCCAGTTGCTGCTTTCGAGCGACAGCCCGGCCGAGTTGTTGAATCTGATTCCCCGCTACATCGTGGATTCATTCGCTATCCGGTCGGCGGCAATTTCTTTGTCCAGCCGCAACGACGTTTATCGTTCGGGCCCCACCATCGACGGATTGGAATCGCGCGATCTCCAATTGATCTGTGTGCGCGGTGAACCGCGATTCGACGCTGTCCATCAACTGGCCTTCATGCCGCTTCGCATGGGCATGCGCGTGGTCGGTTGCATGGGCGTTTCCGGTTCGCATCTTTCGCGGCAAACCCTGGAGGCCATCGGCAGCCTAGTGGCCATCTCTATCGAGCGCGCGGGCGCTGTCGAAAAACTCAGCCGCGCCGAGGCTGCCCGCGAAAGCGAGCAATTGCGCTCCGTCCTGCTCGATTCGGTCACCCATGAGTTTCGCACTCCGCTCACCGCCATCAAAGCGTCGGTGACCTCGTTGCTCGGCAGTTCGAATCATTCACCGGAGGAGAGACAGGAACTGCTGACCATCATCAATGAAGAAAGCGACCGCCTGAACCGCCTGATCGGTGAAGCCGCAGAGATGGCGCAGTTGGACGCCAACAAAGTGGAATTTCGCTTCGCATCCGCGCCCATCGGCAACGTGGTCGAGGAAGCGCTCGACGAACTGAAGCAACTCCTCGTCCAGCATCCCGTGGACGTTAGAATCCCCGCCTGCCTTCCCAACGCGCGCATGGACTCCGCTCACATCAAGGAAGTCATGGTGCACCTGATCGAGAACGCCGCTAAGTACTCTCCCGCCGGTGCTCCCATCCGCATCACTGGGGAAGCCAAGGACCAGACACTTAACATCAGCATTGCCGATCGCGGTCCCGGTATCGACGATTTCGAGCAGTCCCTCGTTTTCGAAAAATTTTACCGTGGACGAAACCAGCGCGTGCAAGTCCACGGCACCGGCATGGGACTGGCAATCTGCAAAGCCATAGTACAAGCCCACGGCGGCCACCTCGGCGTCACCAGTCAGCTAGGGCACGGGTCGGTGTTTTACTTTAGCTTGCCGGTGGGGTGAGGGCGGAGATGGCGTCGTGCTGGCGGAGAAATTCTTGCATTCGGGCTGCGTCGCGGAATGCTTCCGTGCCGCCACAGGCGGTGACGGAGAATGCGCCGCACAGGTTTCCATAGGCCAGGCAGGTTGTGAGATCGGCTCCACGCAGGAATTGGTGGAGGAACCCAGCGTCGAAGCTGTCGCCTGCGCCAATCGGATCGATGACCGTTACTGGCACGGCAGGCGCGGTGAATCGGCGCGCTTCGCGGACGGCACTGGCTCCGCTGGCGCCCATCTTGACCACAACGGTCTCCACCTTTTGAGAGAGCCGCGAGAGCGCAGTCTCCAGGTCGCCCGCCCGGGACATCTTCATCGCTTCGCGCTCGTTCGGCAGCAGGATATCCACGTGAGGAAGAATCTCATCGAGGACTTCACCCCAGCGGTCGTCGGGATCGTCATTGGTGTCGAGCGAGGTGGTCAGGCCGGCGGATTTCATGCGCCGAAAAAGTTCGGGCACATGCGGTAACAGTTCACGCTGCAAGAATAGCGACGACATGTGGAAGTGGCGGGCGGACGCCAGGTAATCGAGGTCGAGATCCTCAAAGCGCAACTCCGAGATTGTGCCCGGATACGTGAGGATGTGACGCTGAGGCCCGTGCGGCAGAATGAGGGTTACGCCGGATTTGGCGCCATGCGCGACGCGCGTCAGGTCCACACCGCGTTCACACAGGCGTTCCATTGCCAGGGTTCCGAAAGAATCGTCGCCGACCTTGGTGATGAACCCCACGCGGCTGCCAAGAGCGGCCAAATTATGCGCCAGGATGGCCGAGGAACTGCCTAACGTAATGGTGAAGCCCGTGGCCAGCAGTTCGCGTTCCGTGGGCATTGGTTCGGGAAGACCGTAGAGGATCAGGTCAAGATTGATCTCCCCAACGATTGCGATATCGAGATTGGACATGGAGTGGACCTTTGGCGTTTTTCGCTAAGTGCTAGGTGCTGGTTTTAGTTGCCGTCCGCGAGCACGACCGCGCGCGTCAGGTTCTTCGGCGAGTCGGGATTGAGGCCTTTTTTGAGGCCATAGTAAACGCCGTACAGTTGACCCCAAATCGCGAAAGCGGCGGGGCGCGCGTACTCGGGCGACTGCAGGCCAAGTTCGATGGCGAAGTCGGAGGCGCGCTGTGCCCGGCCATCGACGCGATTCGCGATCACCATGGTGGCCGCGCCGAGAGCTTTCATTTCTTCGAGTAACTCCGCTTCCGCGTCGTAGGAAGTTTCCGACATGAGGAACGTAATCAGCGTTTCCGGACCGGCGATGGATTTCGGACCGTGACGGAACTCGAGAGAATGAAATACCTGGGCATAGGCGCACGCGGATTCGGTCACCTTCAACATGCACTCCGAGGCAATGCCGAACAGGGGGCCCTGCGCCAGGAAGACGAAATCGGAGAAACTGCGAGACTCGGCAAACAAACGCAGACGCTGCGGAGTGTTTTTCAAAAGCGGCTCGACTTGCTGCGGAAGTGCGGTCAATGCGCGGCGGAAGGCATCATTGCCAGAGACGGTTGCCGCGACGTATTGCAGCGCCAGCAGCATCGATGAGAACGATCGCGTCATGACCGTGCTCTGCTCGTCGGCGTCGAGGAGCTTCAACGTCACGCTGCATTCCGGCTCCAGCGGCTGGCCGTCGGCACACGTGATAGCGATGGTGCGAAGATTGTGCTCCTTCTCCAGCATCTGCGCGGCGCGAACTGCCTCCGAGGTGCGGCCGGAGCGCGAGATCACAACCGGAATACAATCCCGTCCGGCGTGCAGAGTCAATGCGGGGTACATCAGTAAGTCAGAAGCGGTTACGGCCCGCGCCGGCAGTTCGAGATAGTTGAAACTCGATGCGGCGGCCTGCGCGAGATAATAACTGGTTCCACAGCCTACAAAAATCCACTCCGCTCCGGGCCGCGCGAGTTCAATGGCCGCGCACAGTTCCGCGCTGCCTGCCAGCTTCGCGAGACACGTGCTCCAGCACCGGGGCTGGGAAAGAATCTCGCTCAGCGTGTACTGGCCCTGTTCCGTGATTTCTGCCGATTTCATTGGGTCTGTTCAACTCCGTTGCAGCCGTTTCAAAAATCCTCGTCGATGATTAGAGCCTCACCGCAGGGGCTCAGGCCGCCGTTGTGGCACTTACGGTACGACCGAAGTCGTGCCCTTCCCACAACACTACACCAATGTGACCATTACTCCTGCCTCTTTCAACGCATGCAAATCCGACTTCGGGATCTGCTTGTCGGTAATCACTTCATGGACCGCCGTTACCGGCATGATGTTGCACAGGCTGCGACGGCCGAACTTACTCGAGTCGCAAACCGCTATTGTCCTGCGCGCAATGTCGACCATTGCCCGGTTCACTTCGGATTCCAATAAATTCGGAGTGAAAAGGCCGGTCTTGGTGTCGAAGCCATCGACGCCCAGGAACAAGATGTCGGCGCTGAGTTGGCGCAAAGTTCGCTCGGCCAGAGGACCGACTAGGGAAAACGAGTTCCTGCGCAGCATGCCGCCGGTCAGGATGACTTCAACGTGCGTGCCGGCCAGTTCGGCCGCGATGTTGATCGCGTTGGTGATCACGGTGAGTTGCGCCATGTCTTTCAGGGCGCGCGCAATGGCCGTGGTCGTCGTTCCGGAATCAAGCAATACCGACTGGCCTTCTTCCACCAAGCGGACTGCTGCGTGGGCAATCTGCGTCTTCTCCCTGCGGTGCAACTTCTCTTTCTCGCACAGCGTTGGATCGAGCAGGGCGCCGGCTTCCACCGGCAGCGCGCCGCCATGGATACGCTGGATGTCCCCCCGGCCATCGAGGATCTCCAGATCTTTGCGGATGGTGACCTGCGAAATACGGAAATGCCGGGCGAGATCTTTGACGAGCACGCGTCCATCCCGGTGCAAGATCCCAAGGATTTCACGGCGGCGTTCTTCGTTGAGCAGACCGTTCGAAGGCATGTAGAAAACTCCCGAAGCGTTTGGCTGACTTCGTTTTCCGGTGCGCGGCAGCCTCATTAATCGCAGAAATCGCAAAGTACGCCAAGAAACCGTTCTAACTCGAAGATGAAATACCCTCCCGTTCTTCGAATCTTCGTTTCAGAAATAAAACTTCAGCGCGAACTGAATCTGTCGCGGGTCGCGCTGCCAGTGGTAAGCCGAATCCACTCTGGCCCAGTTCCAGGTGTGTGGGCTCGGCGCTGATGGCGCCAAACTGTCCAAACAAATAGTTTGCGTCGTTGAGCACATTGAAGAATTCCGCGCGGAATTCGAGATGTTTTTGTTCGTTGATCGGAAACTGTTTGACCAGAGAGGTGTCCCAGGTCTTGTATCCGGGGCCTTCGATGATGTTGCGTCCGGCGTTGCCGAAGGTTCCAAGGTTCGTATTGTCCGCAAACGCGCAGGTGTTGAACAGAGTCCCCGGGATGCACGGCTTGGCGTTGGGATTACCGACCAGGTTGGGGCGTGAGCAATAGAAGCCGAAGGTGCCGCCGCAATCGCCGCCGGAGATATCGTTGATGTCAGTGGCGGTGTCGTAATTGCCGGTGGCGGCGGAAAAGACGCCGGTCATTTGCCAGTCGCCAATTATCTGGTTCACTATGCCGGAAGCGCCTTTGGCAAACGTGCGTCCGCGACCGAAGGGCAGGTCGTAGACATAGCTAAAAACGAACCGCTGGCGCACGTCAAAGTCGGCATTGCCGTAGTTCTGGTTGGGGTAGCGCTGGTCCTGAAAATCCCCGTTATTCACCGATCCCAGGCTGGCGCTGGAAGCGTTGTCGAGGGCGTGTGAGAAGGTGTAAGCCGCTTCGTACTGGAGTCCGTGAGTCCAGCTCAGGTTATCGGTAAAAACGTAGCTGTGCTGCTTTTCGATAGCGGGCAGGAATTCCGAAGCGCCAATGCCCGCGGTGCCATCACCGAAGCTAAGATAAGGCAGGCCGCCGATGTTCTGGCCCGCTTCGAAGGGAACTCCCGGAAAAGGAATGGGGAGTTGCTGCGAGACATTGACGTTGGAATACAGATTGTAGCGATGGGAGTTGAGATAATTGAAGCCGAAGCGAAATTCGTTGATCAGGTTGTTGCGAAAACTGTGTATCTCACTGCCCGCCAGGCCGTGGGCTGTGTTGTTGCTGTAGCCATCCTGAAAGCTGCCGCCGTCGAGCACGTTGCTGAACGGTGAGGGAAGGAAATTGCTGTCGTTGCCGTAACTGTAGCGGGCGAAAAAATTATCCTTGTTGCTCAGAGTGTGGTCGATGCGAATGTCGAACTTGTTCTCCGTCTCACTCCTTTTGGGATCGGAAAGGAAAGCCTGGGGGCCGAACTGAGGGGCATTGGGCGCGGGAAACAAATTCGCCAGCTCCTGGCCGAGCGGGTCGATCGCGGTGCTGGTGCCACCAGGGTTTGTGAATTTGTTGGTCGGGGTTCCGGTGTAGTTGGGGCCGGTGGTGCCGATGGGGAGACTGCAGGGTCCGCCATTGAATGCCGAATTCGTTTGCGCTTGGGTCGGATCAAAGATCTCTCCCTGGTAGGTCTGGTCGCCGTTGCAGTCGAGCACACCCAAGAGTGGCACGTTGGTCTGGAGAAACACGGAGAAATCTCCGCCAACCTCGGCGGGTGTCGGAACCGTGGACAGTTGCGGCAGTGCCTGGCGAATCCGCAGGCCTTCGTAGTCCCCGAAAAAGAACATTTTGTTCTTGATGATGGGCCCGCCCAGCGTAAAGGCGAACTGGTTCTGCTTGTATGGCTGCTGACCGAAGATATCGAAGGCGTTGGTAGCGTCCACTTTTTCGTTCCGCAGAAATTCGAACACGTCGCCGTGGATCTGGTTGGCGTCGGACTTGATGACGGCGTTCATGATGGCGCCGTTGCCGCGACCGAATTCCGCGCTGTAGGAATTGGTCTCGACCTTGAACTCGGCGATGGCGTCCACGGAAGGCTGAACCACATAAGCGGCGCCGTTGAGGACGTCCCCTAGATTCGCATTGTTGTCGATGCCGTCGAGCAGAAAGTTATTTTGTAGAGAGCGGGCGCCGTTGGAGCTGAACCCGTAAGTGGTTTCGACGTGCGACCCGGGCTCGGCGGCAGCTATGCCGACACCGAGAAGAACGAGTTGGGCGTAGTTGCGTCCATTCAAGGGAAGCGCGTTGATGCGCCGGCTGTCCACCACTTGGCCAAGGTCTGAGGCTTCGGTTTCGAGCTGTGTGCTTTCGCTCGTGACCGTCACGACTTCCGTTGCCATTCCAGGCTCAAGCTTGAGGTCCACGCCGACGCGATCCTGAATGTTCACTTGCACCGGGCCGGCAACGGCCTTCTTGAATCCCTGCTTCTCGACGGTGACCGTGTAACGGCCTATTCTGAGCGGGCTGGCGACATACTCTCCCGCATCATTGGTGGAGAGAGTCACCTGAATGCCGCGATCGACGTCGGTCACGGTGACCTTGGCGCTCGCGACCACCGCACCAGTGGGGTCGCGCACCACGCCCACAATGGCTCCGCCATCTTTTTGCGCCCATAGCGGCGTGGCCAGCGCAAGGAACATAGACGCAAGGAACAGAGAAAAGAACAGGGCCGAGAGACTTTGCAGGTGAAGGAAACGGATGGACATTGCGAGCCTCCCGGACGCTAAACTCGAATGTTCGCTAGCGGCCTGGCTGGCCCCGGTGAAAATTCGGTACTGGAGCTGCGAGCTTTCGGTGTAATATTACGATGTGTTCCTTTTACATTCGTTTTATATCGTTTGTCAAGTGCGATATTTGGGCCTAGCTGCCGGGAACGCTGTTGTGCAGGTGGTGGACTCACAGATGCTAAAACGTCAGGCAGAACGCCAAAGGGAGAGGTTATTCATGATCGCCGCCAGACACGGGATTGCCCTGATCCGTACAGCGCTTGGCACGACGCTCGTTCTCACCCTCATGCTGACGGCTTGCTCGAAGTTGCCGAAAGCCCCGCTGCAGTCGCCGCTGAAGACTGCGACCGCCAAGCCTGAACCCACTCAGCCTTCCGCGATCAAGGTGGACGTGAAGGCAGGCGGACCGGTGGTGCTGACGACGAGCGCGGCGGAGTTTCAGGTGACGCCCGAAGGTTATGTGCAGGCGTTTCTGCTCAAAGATGGGCGGAAGTTGTCGCTGGACGAGCCGATTGTCGGCGCTCCCGCCGACAGCGATTATGTTCGGGTCGGGGGCAAAGATGTGCATTTCACGCTCGACTTCCAGCAGGCGCAGGTGCACGAAGCGATCGGGAAGATGGGACTGGGGAAGCGGGTGGAGATTCCGGCGCGTCCGCTCGGGTTTTCGGGGACGGATTTGCAGCGCGTGCTGGCGCTCGAAGTCTACGACAATTTCCCGAACATTCTGCTGAGCGCGGTGGAATATAAGAACACCGGCGCGAGCGAAATTGCCATCGAAAAAAGTGTGAATCAGCGGCGCCGTTTGAACGCGCGCCTGGGCGATGCGAAGGCGCGGCCATGGGAAATGTGGTCGTTCCATGGCGCGAGCTACGACTGGGGAAAAGACGATGTCGTGAAGCTGACGCCGTCTTTTTCCCAGCCGAACGTCATGGGAGAAATGGTCAAAGGCGGCTACGGTGGCGGGATCCCGGTGGTGGCTTTCTGGACGCGGCAAGTAGGCGAAGCGGTCGGGCACGTGGAGACGATTCCGATCTCAGCGGCGATCCCGGCAAAAGTGGGATCCGATGGCCGCGTGAATACCGAGGTGGACTACGCTGCCAACATCTCACTGAAGCCGGGAGAGACGTACTCTACTCCGCGCAGTTTCGTCTCCGTATATGCGGGCGACTTTTATGAGCCGCTGCGGATTTGGTCGAGCGTCCTGCAGAAGGAAGGCTGGGAACTGCCGAAACCGTCGAGCGAAGCCTACAACGTGAGCTGGTGCGGCTGGGGATACGAGGCCGACGTGACCCCGGCGCAGATGCTGGGCACGATTCCGAAGCTGAAGGAAATGGGCATCAAGTGGGTGACGCTCGACGATCGCTGGTTCGATGTCTATGGCGACTGGAATCCGCGCGCGGATACTTTTCCCGGAGACTCCATCAAGAAAATGACGGACGACTTCCACAAGCAAGGCATGCTGGCGCAGTTGTGGTGGCTGCCGCTCGGAGTCGAGGATGGCGAGGGCAAGTACGAGTCGCACAAATACTCAATGTCGAAAGTCGCGCAGGAGCATCCGGAGTGGCTGATCTTGGATAAGAACGGCAAGCATGCGCGCATGACTCGTGGCCTGGCGGTGATGTGCCCGGCGTTGCCGGAGGTGCGCGCATATCACAAGCAGCTGACGGAAAAATTCATACGCGACTGGGGATTCGACGGCAGCAAGCTCGACAATATTTACAGCGTTCCGGCCTGCTATAACCCGGCGCACCATCACCAGTCGCCGCAGGATTCGGTGAATGCGATGGGGGACGTGTACAAGGAAATCTTCCAGACGACGCGCGCGCTGAAGCCGCAGAGTGTGACCCAGAGCTGTCCGTGCGGCACGCCGCCATCGCTCGCCTGGTTGCCGTTTATGGACCAGGCGGTGACGGCCGACCCGGTGGGAGCGGTGCAGGTGCGGCGGCGGATCAAGATGTATAAGGCATTGCTCGGGCCCGAAGCGGCGGTCTACGGCGATCACGTCGAACTTTCTGCGATGACAAAGGTGGGCAACGACTGGAGAGAACACGGCGACGATTTTGCTTCCACGATTGGAACCGGAGGCGTGGTGGGAACGAAGTTCGTCTGGCCCGATCCCGGCCCGAAATTCAAGGACGTCAATCTGACCCCTGCGAAGGAAGAACACTGGAAGAAATGGATCGGCTTGTACAACCAGAAGATGCTTTCGAAGGGAGAGTTCCGGGACCTTTACGTGACCGGCTACGACACGCCCGAAGGATATGCCATCGCGAAAGACGGCAAAATGTATTACGCGTTTTTCACCTCGGCCAACTGGAAAGGCGAAGTCGAACTGCGCGGATTGAAGCCCGGAAAGTATCGGGTGAGCGACTACGGCGAGGGAAAGGATCTGGGCACGGTAGACGCGGCGGCCAATGGCGTGGCGAAACTGGCGGCGGAGTTCAAGGATCATCTGCTGCTCGAGGTCAGCTCGCAGCCGTAACATTACGTGACGATGGCGGGAATGTGGGTAGACAGGTATCCCGATCTGTCCAATGCGCGTCATCGCCATTCGACGTGCTGCTGGTCTGGTCGGGAACCGGCCACTGCTCCTGCGCGATAAATCAGTGGGGCAGGGCAACCGGAGGATCATTCTGCGTCACGGCTGCGGAGCGTTGCAGCGAGAAGAGCCTCTCTGTATTCACTACCAACACCGTCTTACCGTCGCCCATGATCGCGGCGCCTACATACTCCGGGACCTTGGCCAGCACGCCGTTCAGCGGCTTGACTACGATTTCGACCTCGCCGAGGAAGTGGTCGACGACGAGGCCGTACGGCCCCGAAGCGGCCTCAATAATCGCAACTGCTAACTCTGCTCGCCTCTCTTCCATACGGCCGAATGACAAGGCATGCGCCAGCCAGAGCATGGGAAAGACGGTACCACGCACCGGCGCGATCTGCTGCCCTTGCACGGTTCGGACCACCGACTTGGGAATTTTCACCATGTTGCGGATGGTATCTATGGGCAACACGACCTCGTGCCCCGAGACCGCAACCCGAATGGCCTTGGAGACCAGCAGACTGGCCGGAAGCTCGATGCGGAAGCGGGTTCCTTTTCCAATCTCGCTCTTGATATGTACGGCGCCGTGCAACGCCTCGACGCCGTTGCGCACGACATCCATGCCGACGCCCCGGCCTGATACGTCCGTCACCTTATCGACGGTGGAGAAACCGGCGACGAGGATGATCTTAAAGGCGGCCTCCTCGTCCATGGCGGCGACCGCGCTCTCGGAAAGCAAGCCCTTCTCGACCGCGCGGCGCTTGAGTTTAGCGGGGTCCAGTCCCTTGCCATCGTCCTTCACTTCGATCACTACAGTGGAGCCGCGAGTGTAGGCGGAGAGATCGATGCGGCCAACGGCGGACTTGCCCTTTTGCGCACGGTCGGCTTTCGACTCGATGCCATGGTCGGCGGCGTTGCGGATGATATGGGTGAGCGGATCGCCGATCCTGTCGATCACCGTCTTGTCCAATTCCGTCTCTTCGCCGCTCACGTGGAGCTCGATGTTCTTGTCGAGATTGCGGGCCAGGTCGCGCACCAGGCGGGGAAAGCGTTGAAACACCTGGCGCACCGGCATCATCCGGATCGACATCACGGTCGCCTGCAGATCATCCGCCAGCCGGGAGACCTTGGCGCCGGCGTCGCGCATCTCTTTGGCCATGCTCTTCGGCGACTCTTCGCGGGCAATGAGTTCGACGCGCTCGGCGAAGGCGGGCAGCGCGCCGCGAGCAACGAGCAATTCTCCGGCGAGGCGCATCAGGGCGTCGAGTTTGACTGCGTCCACGCGGATACTGGCCGCGGCCGCTCCGGTGGCGGCTTCTGGAGCAGGCGGAGCTTCCGCGGCTTTGGTGGGAGCGAGCTGTGACGAAATCGCGGTTGGCGCCGCGGCTGGCGCACCCACGGCTATCCTCGCAGCCTCGATCAGCAGCCTCACGTTAAGCAGCCAACCGGCATCGAGGATTCCACCTTGCTGGACTACCAGGATCGCAGCGAGAATTTCTCCGGCGGCGGCCGTGGCTCCGGCGTGACCATGCGCTTTGCCCGCGGAGATCAGAGTTTGGGCGGCGCGATGTGCGGTCCCCAGTCCCTGCTTTTCATCTCCGGACTGACATTGCTCCAACGCAAAGCCAAGCGCGGTAAAGCACTGTTCGGCCGCGTCGCGGAAGCGGGCGTCTTTGTTTTTGCTTTCCGTTCGAGCGGAGGCGGCTGGCTCCTCGCGCTCGATCGACACTTCGCAGTCGTCCTCGACAAACAGGAACACGGCGCGCACCGCGTCCTCGGGCTGTTTCGTCTCGACGCAGACTTCCCAGCACAAGTAACACTTCTCCGGATCAAACTCATCAGCGTGGAGGAGGTCGGCCGTATCGCAGCGGATTTCGATCTCGCCGAGATCGGTAAGCTCAAGAAGCAGTGAGGCAGGGTCGGTTCCAGAAAAGAAAATCTCGCGGTTGGGACGAAAACCGATCTTGTATCGCGCGGGTCCGCTGGCCATCTTCGCGGGCTGGGTTTTGCCAGTGGCCTTGTCCATTTCCGGCAAAAAGGGCCGGATCGCCGCGAGCACTTCGATCTCCAGCGGCAAGGGCGTGTCGGAGGCCGTGCTGCCAAGTTCCAGGAGCATCTCACAGCAGTCGCAGGCTTTCAGGGTGGCGTCGATTAATTCGGGAGTCGACTGCAGTTGCTGATTGCGGATGCGGTTGAAGACCTCTTCGACGTGATGCACAAAGTTCGCCAGGCGGCGGAAACCGGCGCTCGCGCCCGAGCCTTTCAGAGTGTGCATGGCGCGGAAAACGCGGTTCACCACCTCCGCGTTGAGGGGCTCCTGCTCGAGTTGCAGCAGTGCACCACCGAGGTCGATGAGCAGATCGGCCGCCTCATGACGGAACGAGGCTTGTAGTTGTTCCAGGTCCCCGAGTTCCATGACTTGCTCACCTCCCTTCGGCTAGCGCGAATCCAGAGTTGCTGTGACCATAAGCAGCTGCCGAGCTGCGCTCGGCTTGGACGGGCGAGGGCGCCCGTCCCCACACTACAGATCGCGAATCAGCGCAGGACTTTCGTCACCACGGCCAGTAATTGTTCCGGTTCAAACGGTTTCACAATCCAGCCGGTAGCCCCGGCGGCCTTGCCTTCCTGCTTTTTCTCCGGTTGAGATTCCGTCGTGACCAGCACGATCGGCGTGAATTTGTATTGCGCCAGTTTCCTGAGACTGCGGAGCAGCTCGATCCCAGTCATCACCGGCATGTTGATGTCGCTCAGCACCAGGTCGAAGAGAGCCGCCGATGCTTTCTGCAGGGCTTTCGCGCCGTCCTCGGCTTCGACGACTTCATAGCCCGAACGGGAAAGAGTCATCTTGAGCAACTGACGCATGGTCGCGGAATCATCGACTGCCAGAATTTTCTTAGCCATGTCCCTGCCTCGCGGATTTTGCCTTGGTCTCCGCTTGGGGCTGCGGAATTTGCGATTCCGGCTCAACTGGTGGCTGCACGAAGAATTTTTCCAGGCCCCGGCGCTTCAGCGAGCCGAGAAAGCCGTCTGAGGTCTCGCCGATCTGTAGCTGGCTGGTCTGGCTCACCCGGCAGAGAATCTGGATGATGCTTGTGTCCATCTCTTCCAGTTCCTCGGCCTGGAGCCGGATGCTCTGGCGTGCGGACATGGCGGACTGCAGAGCATCCCACAGCGGCCGGGCCTGTTGCACTCCGAGTCTTCCCGCTAGAATCAGCTTCACCCCGCCCGCGACCGTTTGTATGTCAAATGGCATCGAGTCGTCCTTCGCATCAGAAAAGTTCAACATTGGCGCCGTAGTCTTGCCCTTCAGCCGGCTCGGTCAGCCGTGCGCAGGCATTTTTCGCAACTCCGCCAACCACCATGGCGTGCACGTCGTGCTGCTCCTGCATGGTGTAACCGGCGGCAGCGGAACTGAGATCGAACGGCTTCTCCGACTTTGGATACAGGGCCAGAAGAAAGTCGAGTATGTCGTCCAGATCTTGAAACAGCCCAGTTCCTTCATCGACAAATTTCAGGGATTGCAGGAGGGCCTCCGTCTTTTCCTGCAGCTGGCGCGCTTTCTTGTTGAGGCGACTTACCTCGTCGTATTCAATTCTTCGTGAATTGCGCAATGAGTCGTCTACTCGAGGTACCAGGAGTCCGTCCCGGCATGACTCGATCCACCGAACCTCCGCCGTCATCGCTGCCGCTTGGGACTGGAGGCTTGCACCCAGTTCGGAGAGCTGTTCATTCAGCTCTCTCGCCAGCTTGAGGACCCGCTCCGCGGCTTCGGACGTCCAGCCTCCCAGCACATCGAATCCCGCTGCCGATGGCATTTTCTCCGCGCCGATCAGAACATTGAGAGCTAGTCTCTTCATCGACCGCGCCAGGGCTTCCAGTTCGTCGCTCTTCGCGCTCAACAGTGCGCGAATAGGGTCGATCTGCGTCAGCACGAAGTTGCCAATCTTCACCTCCCCAGCCAGCAATTCGGCAACCCCGGTGCTGATGGAGGCGAGGTGATCGACTGCCTCTTCGAACTTCTTCACCTGGTCGTCGCCGGCAGCCCGGCTGCAACTGTCACCTGCAAGGCCTTGTGCGGAGCCGATCACGCCATTCAGTTCCCGCTCGATGCGGCTTCCCGTGTTGACAATCAGCTCCAGCACGTTCTTGGCCTGCTGACGCTGCAGTAACAGCGCATGCCCAGGCTCGTTTCCCTGATCCGTGCGAACGCCGGCCAGCGCTCCGAGGATATGTTCGAGACGCTGACGAATTGTGTCGTGTCCCTGCAGGACCTTGACTGCTTCGCGAATACTGTCCGCAACCACCGCGCCGACAGAAGCCGCTTTACGCCGCACTTCCAGCAGATCGGGCGGGACCGTCAGCAGCAGATCGAGATTGTGGTGGATACTCTTCTCCGATTTGGTAGCCTGCGCGGCGTAGGAAACAGAGGCCTGCTCGACAGATCGCGTGGCCCCGGATAGTTTTTCAAGGATCGCCACCAGCGTGTGTTGCTGCGAATCCCCCGCCTGTTTCATGCAGCGCAGAACTCCCCGCATCTCCTCATAGACTTTCAGCACGGAGGCGTTGTCCTCCGCAGAGAGTCGAGATCCCTCCAGACGGAAGTGAAAGGCTATATGCTTGAGCGGTATGAGGTCCTCCTGCAAGTGGTTTGAGGTGCCGAGTACCCCTTCAGTCTCCTGCGCGGCCGAGGCCAACTGGCGGCTTACGGCCTGGATTTGATGCAGGAATTTTCGGAAGACGCCGCACCCATCCAGCATCGACTCGCGGATGGCCATGGTCTGGCTGCCGCTCGCCGCTCCGGTGAGTTCTGCCAGCCGAGCGGTCGCCTTCTGCACATTTTCCGCCATGTTCCAGCACGCATCGAGCGCCCGGATCAGGCGGACAAACTCTATTTCGCTCGTCCTCAGGTAGCGGGTGAGGCGCACGCTCAACTGTTCGAACTTCGCCCACGCCACCGCAAGTGATTCTTGCCCTTCCATGGCCGGGCTCACGCGTCGCCGCTGTGGCCGCCCTCCGAAACTTCGATCCCCAAAACCATGCAGATGTTTTCGATCAAGGGCTTAGGGTCCGATGGCTTAACAATGTAGAAATTTGCGCCGGCGAGGAAGCCGCGGCTCTTGTCCTCAGACTCGGACTCGGTCGAGATGATGACGATCGGCAAGTCGTCGTAGTCGCCGCTGCTTCTCACCCGGCGGATGAACTCATAGCCATCCATATTCGCCATATTGATGTCGGTGAGAACGAGATCGAAGGACCGGCTGTATAGCTTTTCAAGCGCATCTGCTCCGTCGACTGCGGTCACTACCTCGAAGCTGGCCTCGCGAAGAATATACGAATGGTAGTTGCGGGTGAACTCCGAGTCATCGACGATCAGCACATTCCGTTTCATAGTCAGTCCTTTGTGTAGAGCAGGTGCCCCTGGGCCTTCTTCAGACGGAATGCCGAGGTGATGCGGCCGACGGATTCAGAATGGCCGAGGAAGAGATACCCCTTGGGATTCAGCGAATCGTAGAAGCGGTTCACTACATTGCGCCGGGACTCGTCATCGAAGTAAATCAGCACGTTCCTGCAAAAGATGAAATCGTAGCTGCGCATGGCTTTCATCTGCTGCTGATCGTTCAGATTGAGCTTTTCCATGCGCACCAGGCTCGCGGTTTCCGGATGAATCCGGAAACCGGTGACCGTCGGCACCAGATGCTTGCTGTAGACGCTTGGAACTCCTTTCACGGAACGATCGCCATACACTGCGTTGCGGGCGAGTTCGAGCATGTTTTCATCGATGTCCGTGGCGGTGATCCTGATGTCCCAATTCCTGGAATCGGGAAATACCTCGCGGACAATGATGGCCAGCGTGTATGCCTCCTCGCCCGAAGAGCAGCCCGCGCACCAGATGCGGATGCGTCTTTCCGTGGTTTTCTGCCTGGCGGCAATCAGCTCGGGCAGACAAACGTCGGCAAAGCCGGCAAGCTGCTCGAACTCGCGGAACATGTATGTTTCGTTGGTGGTGACAAGGTTCGCCAGCGCCTGCATCTCGTCGCCACTCGAATCGCAATACCCCAACTGGAAGAGATATTCGTCGGCGTCTTTCAGGCCGAGTTCGGTGATTCTTCGCTCCACTCGCTTGTTGAGGAAGTACATTTTCTTTTCATCGAATTGCAGGCCCAGCTTCCGGTAGATTAGTTTGCTCAGTTTGGAGAACTGCTCAGCGGTGAGTTCCATCGCGGTCGCCTCCTGAGAAGTTCTTCTAGTTCCTCGCCGATCTCGGGATCGCTCTCCGTTGACGGCAGGGATTGCAGCGCGCTTTCCACGGCAGGGTCGGAGGAGTTCGCGAGTGACTCGACCGCTGCCAGTCCAAGGACGCGGTCGCGGTCGTTGATATAAGGCAGCACCGCGAGGGCTACGCGGCTGGAACCGGTAAAGTGCCCCAGCAGGCGGATGAGATGAAAGCACACGCCTGCATCGAGTTCCGGCTTGAGCAGGCCGCAGAGCTCTCCTTCACAGAAGGAGTTCAACTGCGACACATTGTGGCGCGACGCGATCTTCGTAATCGCGTCAATGGCGGCTTCGTGCACGAATTCACCCTTCCGTTCGATCGTCCGGCAAATCTCTTCGATCGACTCGGGGCCGGCGGCGTGGCCGAGCAACTTCAAGAAAGGCTGCTGGTATATCCCCGCCACTTCCGCGGCGTCGGGGTATTTCTCGCGGAGAGCATCGAGCGTCTGTCTGGTTCCGATGAGCGCGAGCGCTTCAAGGGACGCGCACACGGCCATCGGCTGCGAGCTTTTGAGCGCCATGGCGAGCACCGGTTTGGCAAGAGCAGTCCGCCGCCTCGATCCGATGTTCTCGATGGTCGTGATGACGACGTTGATGTCTTCATCCTTCAAGGCTGCGAGGTAGAGGGCGTCGGGAGCGCCGATGGTGGCTTCGCGCAGAATGTCGACGCTGATTTTGCGCAGATCTTTGTCATCGCTCCGCATCAGACGGTTGAGCCCTTCGATCACGTCGCTGGCGCGGCGCTGGAGCATATCCGCGGCCTCGGCCCGGACAAACGGATCGTCGTCTTTCAGCAGCTCGATGATCGAGTCCACCGGATTCGAAGTCCATATCCGGGAGAGCCCGCGAAGAATGGCCTCCTTGACGGCCCGCGAACCCTCCTTGTGAAGTTGCAACACGAGGATGTCCGCAGCCTCGGGAGCGCCCGATTCGCTGATCTCCTCCGCGGCCGAGCGCCGCTCGGATTCCTCCGGCGCGTTGAGCGCTTCGATTAGTTTGCTATCAATCATGAACGCATCCCCTGATGCACAAGATTCTGATGCGCCGCTTTTCCCAAAGTCCTGGCCTCGAGGATGCGGACCAGTCGGGCGGCGATTTCCCAGCTCGGCAGCACGATCTCGGCGCCGCCGCGCTTGATGGCTTGAAAGGGCATGCCGAAGACGACACAGCTTTCCTCGGACTCGGCGATCGTGACGCCCCCGGCCTCGCGGATACTGACCATCTGATCGGCCCCGTCGTCGCCGATACCGGTCATGAGCACTCCGATGGTCCGGCGGCCATAGACAGCGAGGACGGATTCCATCATGACGCCGACTCCAGGCACGAAGAGCGTCCGGGGCTGGCTTGGCCGGCGCAGCACTACATCGCCGGTCAGCTTGCGGTAGGGACAGAGATGGAGATTGTTGGCGGCTACATAGCAACACCCGGCATGCACGGACGCGCCAGTTTCAGCCTCGACCACTTCGATGGCGCACTCCTTCTGCAAGCGGGAGACGTAAGGGCCGATGAATGCCGCCGGCATGTGTTGAACCAGAAAAATCGCAGCGGGGATGTCCTTCGGCAGGCCGGGAAGCAGGGTGCTAATGGTCGCCGGACCGCCGGTCGAGATTCCGATAGCGATGGCACGCATTTCCCCCAGCGGAGAGATCGCGGATCGCGACACTGCTCGCGGCGGCGATGCCGTGGGCCGCGGCCGCTTGACTACGCCGGATGTTGCTGCCGCGCGGATCTTGGCAATCAGCTCCTCGGCAATGCCGTCCAGATTCGCGGAGACCGTACCGTCCGGTTTGGAGACGAAGTCGAAGGCCCCCAACTGCAGGCATTCGAAGGTTTCCACCGCGCCTTGCTGGGTCAGCGAACTAAGCATGATGACGGGGCAGATCTTTTCGGCCAGGATCATCTGCATGGCGGTGATGCCATCGAGCTTCGGCATGTTGATGTCCATGGTCACGACATCGGGCTTCAACTCGATTGCTTTCTGGACTGCGTCTTCGCCGTCTCTGGCGGTCGCGACCACCTTGATGTCAGGCGCTCTGGCCAGCAGCCGGCTGATCAGATTTCGCATTAACGCAGAATCGTCTGCGACCAAAACGCGAATGATAGACGCCTGCTTCATCGACTCAGCCTCACCGATTACCAGTGCGCGCGATTGCCGGTGGCGCGCCGGGCGTCGCTGCCCGGCGGGACGGGCGAGACGCCCGTCACTCCACCGTGGGAGAGCAATTGAAGTACCGGGCTAGGCGGGGACAGCGAGCTTCGCCAGTTCGCTCAGCTCTCCGCGAGTCAGCACCTTCTCCACATCGAGCAGAACGATCATTCGTTTTCCGTCCTCGACTTTTCCGATCCCGGAGATGAACTGGCCATCGACTCCATTGGAGATGCTGGCCGGAGGTGGAGCGATATTGCGCTTGGAGATGCTCAGAACCTGTTTCACCGAATCGACCACTAGGCCGGTCTTGGCGCCGCCGAGATCGACAATGATGACCCGGGTATGATCGTCGGAAGCTTTCTCCTCCAACGCAAAGAGGGTTCGGGTGCTGAGCACCGGAATCACTTCGCCACGCAGGTTGGTGACGCCTTCGACGAACTTGGGCGCTTTGGGGGTTTGGGTGATTTTCGACAGCCGGTCAATCTCCTGAATCCTGGCAATGGGAATGCCGTACTCTTCTTTGCCCAGCAGGAAAGTCACCAGTTGCACTTCTTCCCCCTGACTGTTTTCTTCGTCTTTTTTCTTGTCGCCGGGTTTCGTCTCTTCCGCGGCGGTGGCAATGGCGGCGACTGCGCCTTCGCCTGCGTCTGCGTCCTGAGAGCCTTCGGTGATCTTGGCCAACACCTTATGATCCAGCAGGCTCCCGGTGGCCAGAAGCAGAATAAGACGGTTGCCATTGTCGAGTTTGACGATCCCCGAAAGGTTGACGCCTTGTTCATGCGCAACGTTGGGCGGGGCCTCGATGGCGTCGTCCTGAACACCCAGCACTTCATTGACATGATCGACGACCAGGCCGAGCTGGAAGCCTTTGGAATCGACGACGATGATGCGCTGGTCCTCGTGAATGCTGCCCTCGACCTGTTCTTCAAAGGTGTGCAGGGCGGCGACGATTGCCTTGGCGGAGGCTACGATGTCTTTGCCGACCGCGTCCATCCCCTTCGCATCCAGATCGTGACCGGCGGCGGCGCTGGCCTGCTTGGTTACGTGTTCATTCAATCCACGTGCCTGTGCAAGGGTCTCGGTGAGGGACTGGCTCGAACTGTTGAAAGCCGAGAGCCAAGTGCGAAGCTGTTCGGCGGCTGCCGTCACCCGGTGCATATCCAGGTTCTCGCCGGAAGTGTTCTGCGTCAGCCAGGTCTGGTAATCGGCGCTCGCCAGACGGCAGGCGGCGATCAGATCGGCTGCGAACGAGGTCTGCCGCAGAAGGCGGCGCAGATCGACGATCGGAAGGATCTGCCCTCGCACCGTCAACACACCCAGCAGGTGTTCGGGCGCGCCGGGCACTTCTTTCGGTGTTTGCACCCGCAGAATCTCGCGGACATGCTCCATGGGAAACGCAAATTCTTCCCGGCCGATTTGGAAACTGACCAGTTGCCGCACTTCGCCCCCCTTTGCCTGCCCCTCTTTATTGCTCAGCGCCTCCTTGGCCTGCGCTTCGTTACTGGAATGGGCAACGGAGCTCTTCGCAACTGCTTCCGCGATGGCGTCGCCGGCGCCAGTGCTGCTGCCAAAGGTGCAAACGCGGCGGGCATCAAGCGCAATGATGATGCGTTCGCCGTTGTCGAGCTTGACTACGCCATCAATATAGTCGGCGGTTTCGTTACGGATCGCCGCCGGAGGCGGCTCGAACTCGTTCCGGCCGACTCGGGTAACCTGGCGCACACCATCCACCAACAACCCGGTTCGCTTCCCCTCGATATCAATCACCAGCACCCGGCTGCGGTCGGTGTGCTCTTCACGCTTCATTCCGAATCGGGTTCGGATGTCGAAGATCGGCAATACCGCTCCCCGGAGACTCGATATGCCCTCGACATAGTCCGGGGTGTGCGGCAGCTTGGACATCTTCGGCAGGCGGATGATTTCCTGCACCGACATGATGTCGAAGCCGAACTCTTCATCCTTGAGCAGAAAGGTAACCAGTTGCGTTCCATCGGCTCCCGCCTTGGCGGCGTGCTTCACGGTCTCCGTAGCCATTGCAGTTCTCCTCGCGTCCGGCGCTGCCGGAACCGCGTCTGGTTGCGTACCATCCGCAACCGCCTTGGCGGCGCGCTTCACCGTCTTTGTGGCCGTTCCAGCACTCCTCGCGTCCGGCGTGGCCGGAACCGTGTCTGGTTGGGTTGCATCCGCTCCCGCCTTGGCGGTGGGCTTCAGGGTTTCCGTAGCCATTGCTGTGCTCCTCGCGTCCGGCGTTGCCGGACCATGATCTTCGCCTACCTCTTGTTTTTTCATGGTCCCTATCCGTGCTGGAGTTCGTCGGCTTGAGCTGCGATTTCTTCGACCGCCTGCAAGATTTCCTGGGCCGCTTTCAATCCCTGTTCGGCTGCGGTCGCGGACTCGGTGCTGGCGCGATTCATTTCTTCGGAAGCGGACGCGATCTGCTCGCTGGCCTTAGACGCCTGCTGCAGAGCATTCACCGCTACCTCCGATCCCTTCGCAATGACATTGATGCCAAGCTGAACTTCCTTGATGTCCTTGGCGATACGCTCCAGGTTCGCGGTCGAGACCTTGGCGCGCTCGGCCTCGTCTTTGGCCTTGATGCCGGCGCCTTCAATGTCGGTGACCACTTTTGTGATCTGGCCCTGAATGCTCTTGACCAGGTCCTTGATACGATCGGCGTTTTCGCTGCTCTCGTTGGCGAGCGAGCGGATGTCCCCGGCAACTACCGAGAAGCCCCGTCCAAACTCACCCGCGCGCGCCGCTTCTACGTTGCCGTTGACTGCCAACATGCGCGTCTGCACCGTCACCATCACGATGGCATCCACGATCTTGTCGATGCGCCGCGTGCGCTCTTCCAGTTCGAGGACATTCTTTGCCGAGCCCAGCGACATCTGGGCCGCCTGCCCGATATTGACGATCATCGAGTCCAGAGACTCCTTATTCGCGACAAGCCGGGTGGAAACGGCAGTGCATTTCTCCCCGCTTTCCGTGGCTTTCAAGCCCATGTCCTTGGCGGCATTTTCCAGTTTGGTGCCCAAAGCCTGGGCGGTCTCGCAGGCTTTGGAGGCCACCTGCGCCGCGCGGCTGATCTCTTCAATGGCGCCCGAAATCTGGCCGGACGCGCTCTTGACTTCTTCTGCGTTGGCCGAGAGTTCTTCGGCAGCAGCCGCCAATTCCTCGGCGGACTTCTGCGCGCTGGTCGAAGTCTTCAGTTTCTCGGCCAACTGCGCCAGGCTGTTGGAGGCGTCGTTCATTTCGGTGTAGGCCCGGCCCTGCTCCTGCACCGCTTTCTGCGATTCCATCACGGCGGTGCTGGATTCTTCCGCCGCCTTGCCAATTTCCTGCGCGCCCTGCAAATATTCCTTGGCGCCGGCCAGCGCGGTGATGGCGTTGGTGACAATTGCTTTGCAGCCTTCGCGCATCTCGGTCACGTCAGTTGCAATGCCCACCATGTCTGTGGTGATCGCCTTCGCCTTCTCCACCTCTTCCAGACCTTTCTTTCCAGCGGTCTGGGCATCGACGGCGACGACCTTCACCTGGCCCTGGATCTCGTTCACCACTTCCTGGATTCCGCGGGCGCTCTTCTCGCTCATCTCCGCCAGGTTTCGCACTTCGTCCGCCACCACGGCAAATCCCTTGCCATGCTCACCGGCGCGCGCCGCTTCAATCGCGGCGTTCAGCGCCAGCAGGTTCGTCTGGTCGGCGATGCGGGCCACGGCGTGGACGATCTTGCCGATCTCCTCCGACTGCCGCTCCAATTCCGCAATCATCTTCGCGGAATCAAAGTTTGCCTGCGCAGCGTCGCTCACGCCTTTGATCAGCGTCGTAACATCGGCGATCGTGCTTCGAATCAGCTCTTGGACGTTTACTACGAGGGTTAGCGAGGCTGCGGCTTGCGTATTCGCCTCGTCCGATGCCTTTTCGATCTGGTTGATGGCGGCGCGAGATTCCTCTGCCGCTGCCCCTGCCTCTTCGGCGCCGGAAGCGATGGTTTGCATCGACTTCCCAAGTTGCTCGACCGTCGCGGTCGCTTGATTGATAGCGGTGGCCACCTCTTCAGTCGCGGTCGAAAGTTTTTCGGCAACAGCCTGAGCGCGGGCCAGGGTGCGCGCGCGCGTCTTGTCTTCGGCGATCTTCTTGCTCTGCAGATGGCTCGCACCATGCTCTGCGGCTGAAGTGCTGGGTGGCGCCTGTACTGGATTGCCCGTTTTTTGCGCGGCCATCCGCTTCATTCCCGCTGCTGGCGTAGCTGTTCCATGACCATTCGTCTCAATTGCCTGTTCCAAGATTTCACTCATTGCGACCCGCTCCTCTCGACTCTGTTGTCCCCATCGGCTCTTTCCCTGTGCTCTTTAAGTGGGCGGGATCGCTAATGAAAAAAAAGAAAATGGCGTGGGACGGGAAGAATCATTTCGGGAAAGACGCTCAACGCAAATGAACCAGTGGTCATTAATAGAGCGGCTGTCCGCGCGAGTCGTTCTGATGGGGATCCGCTGCCTGCTCGACACCAATATCGCGAGCTGCATTATCAAGGGGAACAGTCCGGCTGTCGATCGCCGTTTGGTGAAAGTTGAGATGGCACAGCTCGCCATATCTGCAGTCACTGAAGGAGAGTTGCGATTCGGAGCTGCTCGGCTTCCTCATGCCACAGGCTTGCACTCCATGATTGAGGAATTCCTTCTGCGCGTGGCGGTCCTGCCTTGGGATTCAGGTGCAGCCCAACAATACGGCCAGCTGGCTATCCAAGAAAAAGCCTCAATGCTAACGCGGTGACTTTCCCACTAGCCATTGCCGTCGCCACCCCATGGCTGAAAAGCACCACCCTGGTGGAACCGGGCCACCGGAATCCCGCGAATCGCCACCTGTCAGCGCTGTTATGTCTCTCTTATCTTGCTAAGAAATAATGTAGTTATACGAATTGCTGCTCATCGCTCAACATTGGCACCCGGCCTGCATTCTTTCAGGCAGAGATTTGTCCCGAACGAGGTGGAGGTACGTATGAAATTCAAGTTAATAGCAGCACTTCTAGGATTGATGATCGCGATTCCAGGCGCCGTCGTCGCTCAGAACTCGGACGACCAGACGCCGGATCAAGATTCGAAACCGTCGCCGAACATCCAAGCGCCCATGCCGGGTCCCAACGACCAGGGTTCCGTGGACCAAGGCTCGATGGACCAGGGTTCGATGAATCAGGGCACGATGGAGCCAGGCTCGAACGACGCAAGCTCCGGCAATCCGAGTTACAACACGCCGGCTCCGGAGGAGACTCGCGGCGTGGCGCGCATCAGTTTGATTCATGGTGACGTCTCGACGCAGCGTGGCGACTCCAAGGACTGGTCGGCGGCTGCGCTCAACGCTCCCGTCGTCGCGGGTGACCGCGTTTCGACCGGCGACAAAGCGCGCACTGAACTTCAGCTCGATTACGCCAACATGCTGCGCCTCGCTGAGCATACGCAGGCCAACATCACGCAGCTCACCCGCTCGCAAATCCAGATCCAACTTGGGCACGGGATGGCGAACTACTCCGTTTTCAAGAACAGCGACGCGGACGCCGAAATCGATACGCCCAATGTTGCCATTCGCACCGAGCGCCGCGAATCCAGCTTCCGAATTCTGGTTACTGCCGACGATCACACTGAGGTGCTCGTCCGCAGAGGCGAAGTGGAAGTGACGACTCCGCAAGGCGGCACGCGCGTGGGAGCGGGCCAGTTCATCACTGTGCAGGGCACCGGCGATCAGGAGCAATACAAGATCGGCGAAGCACCTGCCCGCGATGACTGGGATCAGTGGAACACCGATCGCGACAACATGATCCGCAATGCGGTGTCACGGCAGCGCACTAACGACTATTACGTGGGAGCGGAAGATCTCGACGCCCACGGCACCTGGTCGGAAATTCCGGACTACGGTCCAGTGTGGCGGCCTTCCGAACCGGCCGGCTGGGCTCCGTATCGCGATGGCCGCTGGGTGTATGAGCCTTATTGGGGATGGACGTGGGTTTCTTATGATGACTGGGGCTGGGCCCCGTATCACTACGGCCGCTGGATGTATTACGACAACGCGTGGGCGTGGTGGCCTGGGCCGGTTTACGGATATCCGTTCTACCGTCCGATTTGGGCGCCAGCTTATGTTTCGTTTTTCGGATTCGGCGGTGGTTTTGGATTCGGCTTCGGTTGGGGCTGGGGCTCGATCGGCTGGCTGCCGCTGGGACCGTGCGATCATTTCCATCCGTGGTGGGGCCGGTGGGGCGGGCGCTTCGGGGAGGGTCGTTTCGACGCATTCAACCGCGGCGGGTTTGCTCCGCTGCACGGCGGCACGCGATTTTCGAATGTGAACCTGGCGCTGCATGACCCGCATTTCCGCGGCGGGACGACCGTCTCGGGCAGAGAGTTCGGCGCCGGCCACATGAACGCTCAGCCGATGAGTCACGCGCAATTCCAGAACGCGCATTTCTCGACCGGCAGACTGCCCGTGACTCCGAGCCGCCAGAGCTTCTCGGCCAGCGGACGCCCGGCGGCTGCCTCAACGACTCGAAACGTTTCGCAGAATCAGCACTTCTTCTCGGCCCGAGGCAGCACTGCAGCCGCGTCGCGCTCTTCTGAGCGAGGGCAGTCGCAGCAGGTCTCGAACGGCAACCGGCAGGATGGCAGGTCCAGTGGAAACGGCCGCGAAGTTTCGCGGCCCGGTAACAATAGTTCGAACAGCGGGTTCCAGCGCTCCAGCCCAAGTTCGGAAAGAAGTCCGGAAAGAAGTTCGGAAACGCGAGGCAATTCGAACTGGGGTTCGGCGCCCAGGCCCGGCAGCTCGGGTGGCTCGACAACCGCTCGCGAAAACGGCAGCAACGGCGGCTGGCGGAAATTTACCCCGATGCCCCCACGCTCATCTGCCGAGGCAGGCAGGGCGCGTGAGTCGGCCGGTTCGTACGGCTCCTCCCGCGGTTCGGCTTCGGGGGGCCGTGGCTACGGCGGATACTCTCGTCCGCCACTCAACATGAGGCAGCCCATCGTCACTCCGCGCTCGTACGGCGGAGGTCGATATGGCGCTGGCCCTTATGGCGGCAATCGCGGCGGTTACGGCGGCGGCGGACGTTCAGCTCCGAGCGGCGGCCATTCGGCGCCGAGCAGTCACAGCGGTGGATCGTCGCACGGCGGCGGATCCTCGCACAGCGGAGGATCGTCGCACGGCGGAGGATCGTCGCACGGCGGTGGCGGTGGCGGCAGACATGGGAGGTAACACTGCGCTGGATTCTTTCCCAGCGTAGTGACGCAGCATAGCAACACTCTATCCCAGCAGTGAGACGCGCAACCACGCGTCCCACTGCTCTTTTTTTTGCCGAAGCTCATGTGGCGACGGGCATCCCGTCCAGCTAAGGAAATTGAGCCTACACGCTCTCCATCATTCAGCTTTGGTGGGCCCGCCTGGATTCGNNCCTCTCTTGCCTTTGGTAGCGTGGCCGTGGATACCATCAGTACCCCCAAGTCGGTGACGCTGAAGAACACCGGCACGGCCACACTGGATATCACCAAAGTTGTCCCAAGTACTGGTTTCGCGATTACCTCTACCACTTGCGGAGCTACACTGGCAATCGGTAAGACCTGCAAGGTGAGTCTTACCTTCAACCCCACGGCACTGGGTGCTCAGACTGGAACCCTCTCATTTACGGACAATGCTACCGGCAGCCCGCAAACGGTATCGCTCTCCGGTACCGGCGTTGTTCAAGCGAAGCTAGCTCCTGCCAGTGCAACGTTCGCCAAGACGAAGGTGGGCACGACCAGTGCTCCCAAGACATTTACCTTGACAAACGATCTGAACGTAACCTTGAACAGCATCAGCATCTCGACTAGCGGCGTGTTTGCTGTTTCGACCACCACCTGCGGCAGCAGTCTGGCAAAGAAAACAAAGTGCACGATCAGCGTGGTTTTCAAGCCAACTGGGACCGGCGCCACAGAGGGGTCACTGTCAGTGAGCGACAGCGCCAACAACAGCCCGCAGACATCGAGTCTGAAGGGCACGGGCGACTAAGAGTCAGCGCATTTTTAACTCATGGGATCCTGGCGTTCCCGAGTCAAGGCGGGGGGTTGCGCGGTAACTTCTGTTAGCAGGCTTTTGCGCTCACGACCCAGGCAAAGGAAATTGCGCTTATACGCTTTCCATCATTAGATGGGTTTTGGTGGGCCCGCCTGGATTCGAACCAGGAACCAACAGATTACTTCACATCAACTAAAAACCAATGATTTCAGCGACTTCCCACTCGCTTTCGTGGTCACAAGTAAGCAGATTTGGTCACAGTTGTTACCCCAGATGTTACCCAAATTGCCAGCGTCCCACGCTAACGCCCGCCCGTTGCCCCCCCCCGATTCTGTGGAGCCTCGGCTGCGGGTAGGCTCAGCCCCAATCAGGCGTCTCAAGCCCTGTCAGCAGCCTTTGTAACCAGTCTGGTGGGCACGTCTTGGTCGAGGTTCACCCTTTGAGTGCCCTGCTCGGCAGGCCGAAACTGCGGGTTCCATACCACTATAGCGAACAAAAGGCGAACCTGCTAAACTCGTATTCGGAACCTCACGGCAACGTGTCGTGAGGTTCCACTTTCATCACGGTCCGGTGTTGAGCCCCATGGACGAAGGTCGAAAGCGCGTTCTGCTGATCGCCGCCAGTATCCTTGCTGCGAGGAAGCTGGCACAGTACGACGGCGGGACTAGGGTTCCTGAGAAAGCGATGGAGGGAGTGACCAAGAAGTACGTGGGACAAACACAGCAGTCCGCGAACCCTTCGCCGTTCTGTTCTTCAAATAGTCAGCGGTTTCACTATACTTCTGCCATGACCTTCTGGGATGAAGTTCTTGCCATCTTCCTCGGCGATGTTTTCGCAAGCGTGCTCCTCATCGTGTTGTACGTCATGATTCAGTGGTTCTTGCGGGCCACGGATGTCACGGTTGCTTACAATTGGAGTTTCACAGGGCCGAACTTCTATCCGAATTTCGACATTAGAAACCGCTCTGGGTCGAGAACCTATCTGTTGGCGAACATCGCATACACGAGGAACGACGGGAGAGAGAAGGTTTGGTTCGACAATGATTCGATCATGGATGAGGGATTGCCACCCGGAAGTATTCGAGGGCGGAAGTTCAAGATCGTACCCGTCAAAGGGCTCACTACCGCTCAAGAGGCGATGAACCTTGAAGTCACTGTTCGACTTCAGAACGGACGTGCATTTTGGTTGACAGGAGTTGGGCCGGGTCAGACGAAGATGAGTCGGACTCAACGCATCGCATTTTGGCTGCGTGACCGATTCGAGAAAGCCGCCATACCATTGGAGTGATGCAGCCAAACAATCCAACGAGGAATCCCGGCGTCACGTCATGAGTGACATCAACGACATCGCAAACCGTCCGACGAGAATGCTAGAAGCAGGATTGCTCTTTGGCGTTGCGATTGACGCCATCCGGGTGATCAAAGTTGAACCCAGAACTGGCGGACAGCGATCTGCTCTTGTCAGCGTGGTCTTTTCTGTTATTGCTCTCGAATCATTCGTCAACGAGATGACCGAGCACGCCCAGAACATGTCCTCGATTCAACTTGCTGAAGTCGGCGTCTTCGCACAGATGATGGGTGATGCGGAGGAAGATCGTGCCAGCCTTGACTTCAGGTTGAGACTCGCACACTGGATTTTGACAGGGAGAATGATGGATCGAGGCAGTCAACCGTATCAGGATTTCGCACTGCTCATAGGTCTCCGAAACGATCTGGTTCACACGAAGCCGAACAGACTCTACACCTATGGCAAGACGACGAACGAGGAAGCTCATTCGAGGCTGATGAAGAGATTCAGAGATAAGAACATTCTTGCTGAAGAAAACTCGGCGTCGTGGACGCATCTCGTGCAGACGAGAGCCGTTGCTGAGTGGTCTTGTCGAAGCGTTGCAAGAGTCGTCAACGAAGTGTGTTCTGGAACTTCGCAGAGCGATCTTCAGAAAACTTTGACTTTCGTCAATCAGATGTTCCAGTCGTACATCGCAGGAATCTTCTGATCTACTGCGGAACAAATGCTTACCCGGACGAATGTCGTGAGCCAGAGCGTTTCATGCCGGGATTGTACAATGCGACATGCAATTCATTGGAGAAGACGCAGAGCGTTTTGCTGCTATCCATCGACTGCTCAAGAAAAATTGGATTGATCAGTACTCGGGAAAAGAATATCGAATCACGACTACCGGTCATCACGGTGACCGGCAAACGGCGCGGGTGAAGACCTACGGCGATGTTCTGATTGAGTACGAATACCATCCGGAATCGAAGTGTGCCGACGCGCGCAAAGATACTTGCAGCAAGCAAACGATTGGCCTGTTGCAGCGCCGACATGTACGGATCGAGCAGGTAAGGTACATTGGCAAGGAATCCAACAGCCTGGAAGAAGTGGAATCCGGCTTGATTCACTCAGAGCAGAGTGTCTACACCGAATACCCAGACCCGCGACGGGATGAATGGCAAACGAAAATTCTGCCCGCGCTCAGGGAAGTGCCATTGGTGCGTTTGGTGAAATTGAGCGGCCTTTCCCGGAGTTCCCTCATTGAAATTCGGGCTGGGCGTAGCAAGCCGCATCGCAAGAATCAAGAGTTGCTCGCGGCAGTCGTGGCGAAAGGCCCCAAATATAAGGAAAAATCAGTGATTCACGGCAACTGAGCCGTGTCCGGGCACCGCAGGTCGAAAATCTGAAATCGGAGCTACTTTGCATTTTCATTAAAGAATATGATGCGGCCCGACGCGGAGCTTTGATCAGTCCAACCCCTAGTCTGATTTCTTTGGGGTGATCAGCTCCCTACAGATTAACGTTGTTCCGGTTACCAGGCCCGCGACGAATCTGGCGGCCCGCGAGCGACCGCGTGCCTTTAAGCACGCGCCGCGCCACCGCCCGGCATCGCTATTTGAGCTTGAGCAGCGACTACCGGTGGGTGCTCGATATCCACGGTGTATTCAGTTGCGACACCATTATCCAGAACGAATCTAAAATGAAGCACTCCAGGTCGCGGCACAACTAGTCCATTCATGTTAACTATGCTTCGAGTCCTAGGGAGGTTTAAAAAATCCACGTGCATTCTCGTGTTCGTTAGTGGTGGTGCGTCATCATCCAGTGTGACGGTAAAAGTTCCTTGCACTTGTTGTGGATCGCCGTCTTCACGTAGGAAACGGAGCCCATCAATTACAATCCCATGCCGAGGAGGATTCATGGCAAATCTAAAGGGACTGGCGGGCTTTGTGTCGGAGTTGAGGGCAGAGAGAACGAATCTGGTAGATCGGCTTAGGCATGTTGATGCGGCTCTTTCGGTTCTTGGCAAGTTGGGCGGCAGGAGTTCGCACACGAAACCGAGGCGAACCATGAGCGCCCATGACCTGCGCATTCAGTTCGGGGACCTCCAAAATGGCCAGCACCTGCCCAGTACTGACCTTGTCCCCAACATCCACGAAGATGCGGCGGACGTAGCCCGCCACCTTGGCGTGAACATCGACCTGCTGAAACGGCCGGAATTCACCGGTGAGCGTAATGATGTTTTCGAGTGAACCACGGGCGACGACTACGACCGGAGCGACCCGTTGCGGAGTTTCATCGGCCTTCTTGGTTTTCGCGTCACCGAGCGAATGCACGAGCAGCGTAATCGCGATCACTGCGACAAGCGCTACAGCCACTCCAATCACTATGTGTCTGCGTTGCAGCGTCATTTTTTCACTCTAAAATCTACCCGGCTCTGAGTAGGATAAGCCCGACATGCGAAAGCAGAGAGCCAAACGCGTTGTAGAGCTCCTTAGCCTCAATCCATGACTGAGTCAAAGTTCAGTTGGAATAGCTAGCTCTTGATAGCGTAGGGAAGAAGATCAGCAGGTGGGAGGTGGTCGGTTGTAGAGATTCTCTTCGATAAGGAAAGTTGGCAGAGGCGGGCCGGCCGGCACCACACGGGCATAGAACGTGGGAGCCTGCTCCGCCGCAATCTTGGACACGGGAGAAGCCCAACCAACCGCATCGCTATCCATGTGCTGCCGCATAGACTGCGGCGAGTCGGAGTGCACTGTTGTAGACTGGAAAGTTGTGTCGTGGAAAGTTCGCGTCGCCAGCGTAAGGACGAGAGAAAGCATGACCACGCTGACGAACCCCCAATGCCACTGGGGCACCGAACGAACCGAAACGTCTCTTGTCCCCGCTTTCCCCACGACAACTCCAGCACGATTATACACACCTCGTATCCGTAAACAATGTTACCGGCAACAATGGTACCGATCCGATTCCTGGATCGGCACCGCTACCGAAGCCAGGCGACAGGTGCTACATTCAACGCGATGCGTTCTGACATCGAACAAGCAGTCCAACTCTTGCGACAGGGGGACGAAGCCGCTTTGGAGCAGGCCCTGGCTCTACTCCAAAATACCGTGTTCTCTTTTAGCATGCGCGTCTGCGGCCAGCGTGAGGACGCCGAGGACACCATGCAAGAGGTGCTCGTGAGGTCGGTTCCGTACCTGCCTAAGTTCGAAAGCCCGAAGGCGCTCGTTGTGTGGCTTTATAAGGTGGCAAAAAACCGGTGCCTGATGAGCCGCCGCAGAAGCAAGTTCGCTCCGAAACAGGAGCTGTCTCTTGAAGAACTCATGCCCGATCGCAAAGAATTGGAGACACTGAGTGCCGAGGACAGCGTCAATCCAGAAATGTTCGCGATCCGAAGCGAAGAGGCGGAACGGTTGCGCGAGGCAATTCAGAGACTGCCGGCGCAGTATCGCATAGTCCTGGTCCTGCGAGACATGGAAGGACTCACGGACGAAGAGGTTGCGGAGATCACGGGCCTGCGCTCAGGGACAATTCGCGTGCGTCTGCACCGGGCGAGGCTGTTTGTTCGCAAGGAATTGATGAAGACACGGAAGCCGCGCCTCGGCCGGAAGATCGAATCTGTCGCTTCGCGGGCTGCGGCCACGGAGAAATCCAGACCTCCTCGTTGTAAGGCGATGTTCGCGGAACTCTCGAACTATTTGGATGAACAACTCGACGACTCCTTGTGTGATGAACACGAGAAGCACCTGGAAGGTTGTGGTCCCTGCAAGGCATTTCTTGCGAGTTTGGAAGCCGCGATAAACGATTGCCGGCGGTTGCCGAGTCAAGCGCCGGATCGCGCTACGGCGAGCAGGCTGCGAAAGGAACTGTTGCAGCAGTATGAGAGCGCCCTATCCAAGACAAACAGCTAGGAACGGTGTTAAGTCTCCAGTTGCCTTGGTGTGCTGGAATTTCATTTCGTGCGCAGCAAAATTGTGATTTCCCTTTCAAAGACCGCGATGTCGGTAGCGCCAATGTGTTTGGAGTAGATACGGCCATCGCGGCCTATAAGGAAAGCGATTGGCAATCCCAGAACTCCTCCGTAAAGTTCGCCAGTCTGGGCATTGCCCATTACTACCGGATAATTCATCTTGAACTGCTGGTGGAAGTCGAGGACGGGTTCCGGACTATCGTCCATGGAAACGCCAACAATCTGCAGGCCCTGATCTCGATACTTGTTCTGCAATTCCACAAAATGCGGGATCTCTTCCCGGCAGGGATCGCACCAGGTTGCCCAGAAGTCCAGCAAAACCACACTACCCCGGTAGTCCGAAAGATGGAGTTGCTGTCCACTCAACTGCGGAAGAGAAAAGTCAGGAGCTAGAGGGTGCTCGGTAATTCTGGCGCCGATGCCAGGCCGCCCGTGATGACGGGCGACGGAATAAAGTCCAGCGACGATGGCGATGGCCGCGGTGCCTATCAGAATTGTTTTTCGGAGTGTCGAGCGCAGAGCCTACTCTCCCTTGGCAACTGGATAGCCCTTATTCACCCAATTTGCGCCGAAATTGTCAGCGATGTAAAGCACCTTGACGTTGGTGAAGCCCATCGCGCGCAGCGCATCGTCGGCAGGCTTGACGTTCGGACAATGGCTCCAGGGGCAACAACCGCAATAGATCACGATGAACTTCTTTCGGGGTAGAGATTGAACGCGCGCGCGCAGTTGCTGGAGGCCGATCTCGCTGGAACCAGGACCGATGTACTCGGAACCGGGAATATGTGCCTGCTCGTACAGAACGTGGGAGCCGACCTGGATCATCAGCGGCTTTTCGCCCTTCGTGGACTGAAGGATGTTTACGAGTTCGTCGGGATTGATCAGCTGCGAAGCAGGTATCGAGCTTGCCTGAAAAGCAAACATGCCGGGAGCCAATATCAACAGCGCTAAAGCGACGATGAGTATTCCATCGCGATGCTGGACGGGAAGATTCATTTGAGTTCTCAACGCATTATCAATTCTTGATTGCCCGCTGCGCAAGAAAATCTCCGAAGAGGCCGGAAAGCCGCCGAGTTTCAGCTGCGTCTTGGCATTCCAATACTGCGCTGAATCTTTGTAACAAAATCCTAGTTCTTGCATTTATTCGTGTGGTTCTCAAGAAGAATTTGTAGGAGGCAGTCATGATCAGCGCCAAAGTTGAGCTAAATCAGCCACTTAGAACAGGGCGTCAGTTTGTGGCCCAGACCGGCAGCGGCCATCACCTTCTGCTGGACGATGCCGCCGGAGGCACCGGGGCCAAGCCGATCGAGCTGGTTGCGGCGGGGCTGGCTGGATGCACGGCTTTCGATGTCATCACGGTTCTGCGCCAGAAGTATCACCAGAAAGTTACCGGCTATGAGGTCAGGGTTGAAGCCGATCAAGCGGACCGTCCGCCGCAGGTGTTCACGGCGGTGCGGATTCACCACGTGGTCACCGGGATTGGAATCAACGTGGCCGCGCTAGAGGAAGCGATTCGCCTCTCGGAAGAGAAGTATTGCTCCGTGGGGGCCATGGTGCAGAAGACGGCGAGCTTTCACACCACATACGAGATCGTTGAGGAAAAGACCGAGTGGATGAAACCGGTCGAGCCTGCCGGGGTTCAGAGTTGAGAACTCGCTTGAAGTTCATCACGGCGGCCATCGCGGCGGCATGGTTCTTGCAAGTGGCCATGGCCCAACCAGCAGCTGAGTCCTCGAAGCTTACTCTGCAGCAGGCTGTAAACATTGCGCTGGAGAAGAACCCGCTGCGCAAGGCGGCACTCGCGGACACAAGAGTTGCATCCGCAGATGTTCGCGAAGCGCGATCCGTGCTTATACCTCGGCTGATGTTCTCCGAGACAGCGACCCGCGGGAACGATCCGGTTTACGTGTTTGGCAGCGAACTGCGACAGCAGCGCTTCACGAATGCTGACCTCGCGCTCAATCGGTTGAACACGCCCACGCCCATCGGAAACTTCAGTACGCGACTTGGCGGAACCTGGAATCTGTTTGACTCCTTTGCCAGTTGGCACGGCGTGAATCGGGCAAAGCAGACGAACGAGGCGGCTGGGCATCAACTGGCGTGCACCGAGCAGGAGATTGTCTTCCGAGTGGTCGATTCCTACTACGCGGTGTTGCTGGCGGCGGACTCAGCGGATGCTCCAATGAGAGGCAGCTGACGCCCACGGCGCCAGAAACCATACGCAATGTCGCCGTCCAGTCGGTACAGCGGGCCGATGTACCCGATTTGCTGGAATCGGCAGGAACAGTACGCGCGGCGGAAACCACACAGCTGGCAAGCCAAATGATGGGGAACATCGTGGAACTCCGCGTACATGAGGGAGATCGCGTACAGCGTGGGCAGGTGCTGGCGGTAATCGACGATGCACAACCTCGGGCTGCCGTCGAGCGCGCCACATCGGCCATGAGCGCTGCCGAACAGGAAGTAGCCGCGTCGGATTCCGACCTCACTCTCGCCCAATCGACACTCAACCGGTACCAGAATCTCTATGACAAGAAGTCGGTGAGCCCCCAGGAATTCGACGAAGTGAAGGCTCGCTACCAGGCAGCGCTGGCGCATCGCGACATGACGCGTGCCGGGCAGGAGCAGGCCAAGGCGGCATTGGCCCAGGCGCGCACATCGTTCTCGTACACGCGCATTCTTGCGCCGTTCGATGGAGTCATCACCGAGAAGAAAGCCGATCCTGGCATGTTGGCCAGTCCTGGCCTTCCGATCTTCACAGTCGAAGGCCTGGGACGCTATCGATTGGAAGCTGCAGTCAATGAAAACGACCTGCGATACGTCAGGATGGGAGAGCAGGCGCCGGTTGTAGTGGACGCATTGGATAACACAGAGCTGAGAGGAAAAGTCGTGCAAATCGTACCTGCCGCGGACCCAGGCAGCCGCAGTTTCCTGGTGAAGATCGAACTGCCTGCGGATGTGCGGCTGCGTTCGGGTCTGTTCGGGCGAGCGCAGTTTTCCCGCGGTGAGCGGTCGTCATTGTTGATTCCACAAAGCGCGGTGGTGGAGCGCGGCCAATTGCAGAGTGTCTACGTTCTGGACCTGAATAGGATTGCGAGCTTGCGCTACGTCACGTTGGGGAAGAAATCCGGAACCCAGGTCGAGGTGCTCGCGGGTCTTCAAGAAGGCGAGCGCCTCGTGACGAAACCCGGCGACCTCGACCTGAATGGCAAGCGCATCGAGGCCCAGTGATGACAGACGAAGACTTCAAATCATCAAGCCCGCTTGCCCGTGGTCTAGGCGTGGCGGGACGCATCGCCCACACCTTCATCGACTCGAAGCTAACTCCGCTGGTGATCGTCGCGGCATTGCTTTTGGGTGCTTTCAGCATCCTAGAGACTCCACGAGAGGAAGAGCCGCAGATCGTTGTCCCCATGCTTGACGTGTTCGTGCAGATGCCGGGCGCATCGCCGGAAGAAATCTCGCAACGCGTCAGTCTTCCGATGGAGAAGCTGCTGCGTGAGGTTCCGGGTGTCGAATACGTCTACTCCATCAGCCAACCGGGCATGAGCATGCTGATCGTGCGTTTCTACGTTGGCTCGAAAGAAGAAGACGCGATCGTACAGACGTACAACAAGCTCTACTCCAACTTCGACCGAATCCCGCCGGGCGTTTCGCAACCGATCATCAAGGTCCGCTCGATCAATGACGTTCCCATCATTGCGCTCACGTTATGGGGCAAGAACTATGACTCTTATCACTTAAGACGCATCGCGGGCGAACTGGAGAACTACCTAAAACAGCTTGACGATGTTTCTGAAACCACGATGATCGGGGGGCAGCCCCGTAAGATACGTGTGGTCTTGGATACAGAGCGGCTGGCCGCATATGGCCTTACGCCAGCAGCTGTCGCAGGGCAACTCCAGAGCGCGAATACCCGCGCCGATGTGGGCAGCTTCGCCCGTGACAACCACGAGTTCAAGGTCGAGGCTGGCAACTTCTTCACGCGTCCGGAAGATTTACAGCAAGTCGTAGTCGGAGTCCACTCTCGCCGTCCGGTCTACTTGCGCGATGTCGTGGAGAAGTTGGAAGACGGCCCCGCTGAGCCGGACAGCTATGTCATGTTCGCGAATGCCCGTGGTGGTACGGACCAGACGGTCGGCGCGGAGTATCCAGCAGTTACGATCACGCTTGCCAAGCGCAAAGGCACGAACGCCACGATCATCTCCGAACGTGTTCTGGAGAAGGTCAACTCGTTGCGCGGGTATGTTCTACCTAATGACTTGAACATCACGGTCACGCGTAACTATGGCGAGAGCGCGAAAGACAAGTCGAATGAACTACTGAAGCACCTGCTGATCGCGACGCTGTCGGTCACATTGTTGATTGCCTTAGCGCTGGGTTGGCGCGAATCTGGTGTCGTGCTGCTGGCCGTAGCCTCACATCCTCCCTACAAGAAGAGCCGATTCTGAATCTGTGCGACTTCCACAGGTGCGGAACAGGCTTCGTCGTCGTTCGCCGCGTGGTTGATCCGAGTGCTGATCGGGTATGCTGCCGCCTGTGCGTCGGCAGCAGCAGCATCCGTTTCATACGTATGAAGCATGGCGTTGGCTGCCGTTTTCGAGGTGCACTCGCACAGGATTCCAAGGTCGGGATGATTCACGTCACGCACGGTGTACGGCACCGTTGGATTCTTACGAAATTCCCAATAGAATCCATGCTGCGTCGGAACCGACTTGTCGCCGATGTTGGTGCAGCCGAGACGGTGTGAAGCAGGTGTCGGCGTAACGTACTTTTCCATACACGCATCCGAACAAACGTAGATACGCTTCCGTCCGCAGTTGAGATACCGCTTCGTTTCTGCACCGCAGGCGCAGTGGTGAACGACCTTCTTCTTCGTCTTTTTCTCGACTGCGATTTGATCGATGGCGTTCCGAGCGGCTTCTGCGTTCGCCATCTTCTCTTCTTCTGTCGTCGTTGCGTCGAGGTCGGCTTTCGCTACCTGCCGTTTGGCTTCGGCACGCTGCTTCTTCTGCTTTAACAGCGTCTTGGCGAGGTCAAACTTACCGCCGCCAACGTATTCATATTCCTTGCCGTCCTCGAACATGAATCGGTCGCCGACTTTGACCTTGCGGACGGTACGCTTGACCTTGACTTTAACGAGGTCTGCTAGGAATTCCGTCACGACTTTGCCGTCGGGATACTTGACATCGGCTTTGCTGTTCGTCACATGCACGTGGTCTACTACGCCGACCTTATCCGTTCCCTTCACCTTCACTTCTTCGCCGTCCGTGAGTTTAAGCGGCTTCACGTGGTCGGGAAACACATTGTAGCCGTAGCGGGATTTCCAGCACCTAAACAGGTCGTAGGTTATCTGGCCAACGAGTGCGAACGCTTCCCGCACGGTAGGCTTGCCAAGGCGCTTTTCTTCCGCCGTGTATTGGTCTTTGAAGCGGTCAACGATTTCTTGGCCGCAAATAAGCAGACCAGCCATGTCCCGACGAAAGTCGCCGTGGGACGTTTTTGTTTTTTGCAGTTGTTCCTTCGTCTGCGCAATCAACTGGTCGTCGGTGAGATTGCGCACTGTGAGAGTGTTGATTTCGTCGTGTGTAGCGCCTGCAACACACGGTGGGATTGTTGCGTTTGTTCCTGTTTTTGACATTGGTTGTTTCCTTTCGTCCTCAACGTCTAATACCCAATTGCCAGAAAAATTCGTGGCAGATTTCTGGATTTCGACTCGACAAGATGAAAGCGCCCCAAGCGGCACTGGAATAAAGGTCAGCAGGAGATTTGGACAGGAACAGGTTTGATTGCAGGAGCCTCCGGGTCTGGCGCGGACCCGAAAGGAGGCTCTACACCGATCTATTTTTCGGGTATTTTTCTTTCGGAATCATGAGGATGCCGATCAAGGACACGCAATCGGGTCTAAAGCCAGTCGTTCTAATGCCGAATCGCCGAGCGCTGCAGTTGAACCCAACTGAACCCAACTCGGAAAGTGCGGCGTGAAAAGTGCAAACTGTATGGTGGTTGGTGGGCCCGCCTGGATTCGAACCAGGAACCAACAGATTATGAGTCTGCTGCTCTAACCGTTGAGCTACGGGCCCCCGCTTCCATATCTTACACATTCACCGCGAGACCTTGCCGCTGGAATCGATGGAAAGCCGGGCGTCCCCGCCCGGCCACGATGCTGTCAGCATAGCGGAGAGGGGCGAGTACGCCGTTGCTCCATCGCATGACTCACTGCACCGGCGCGCCAGCGCCCGCCAGCGCTTCAATCTCCCGTTCGAGAGCCTCGAATTGGGCAGCGCTCCAACTGAGATTTTCATCATAACGCTCGACCCGACAATCGGCGAATGAGATGGCAATGCCCACGAGATCGCCGAGCCGATCTTCGATCTCGCGGCGATAGGATTCGTCCAAGCTGAGGCGGTCGATGTCGATAACCAGATGGCATTGCGGCTCGCCGAGCCGCCTCGCTAGCAGCCACATGAAATAGAAGATGAAGTACAGCCGGCGCAAGACTGTCTCATCCACAAGCTTGCCCCGAAAGGCCTCGCGCAGCCCGGAGGACTCGAGCAATGCCGGCAATTCAATCGTGGCCAGCAGCGGCGCGAAGGCTGGCGCCTCCATATTGTGGCGGAGAATGACCACACCGCGTTGCAGAAAATAAGGATTGCCCTGCACCGCTTGCCGCAAGATCGACAGAAACTGCCGGCGCGGTTCGCGGCGAATAAAAATATGCGCGCCGGGCATCCGGGCGCGGAACCAGCCCACCCTCAAATCGGTGCGCACGAAGCCGTAAACCGGACGCCGCCCGAGCCGCCCGGCCAGTTTCGCCAAATCGTTCAGATAGGCTTCCAACTCCGGCAAAGGGTCATCGCTCGTGGCGCAATATCGCCCGAAGGTGAGATGGGCGGGAAAACCTGGTATGCC
>PLIC01000131.1 GCA_003139995.1 Candidatus Acidiflorens stordalenmirensis
CGCCGGATGCGGACCCGCATGTCCGGTGGTGTGGCAGGGGAGGGCGGGCGACCGCTCCCCCTATGCCGATTCTGCGTGACGCCCCGATTGGACGTGAGTGCGGGTGATGCGGTCGTGCCAGCACAATCCGTCCTCGTCAAGGATGCACCAGAGATAGCCAAGTCCAGCAGAAAACGCGGAGAGAAACGACGCCAGCACGCGCCAGCGGCGCGACCGGCGATTGAGCGGAGAGCCGTCAAACGCTGCCAGCCGCAGCCGGGCGGCGCGAAGTCCGGGAGTCGAGCCGGTGTACACCACAAACAAAAACTCGTACGCCCCCCACAGCAGAACTGCGATCCCGCCGAGCGCGCCGGCGAGCAACGCGAGCGGTTCACGAACGGGGTTCAGGCTGGGGTTCAGACGAAGAAAAATCGCGGCAAAGGCCGCCAGCGACATCGCCCAAATAGCGCCGTCCACGAGGGCAGCCAGTGCGCGCTGTGCAATGGACGCGGACGGGACTGCGGACGGGGAGTCGGCTCGCTTGTCGGCCGGTTCTGTATGGGCGGGTCCGATCAACATCCCACCCAATGCGGGCGGCGGCGGCAGAATTTCCGGGGCTTCCACGATGCGCGGACGATCATGATCGAAGACGGGATCGGCCAGTTCGCTCGGGTGAAAAACCGGAATTGCGGCGGAACGCGGGAACTCGATGACCTTGGCGGATTGCTCCGGGACTTGCTCCGGACATAGGTACGGGTCTTGCTCCGGGTCTTGCTGCGATGTCTGGCGAGGTTCGGCGAGGATTGGCGCCGCGAGCGCCGGTGGTTCTTCATTTGTTTGGAACGCGAACTTTTGCCCGGCTCGCGCTGACGCGGTCGCAACGGCCGCCGATTCAGTTGACGGCGCAGGACGCGACCAGCTCTCGGGCGCATCAAAAGGCAGGAGCAGCGAGGGATAATGCGGAGTACGGGGCTTGCGCCGCGTGCGATAGCGTTCGAGGCGAGCGGCAACCTCGACGCGCCAGGAATCGGCGTTGGGTTCCGAGGCCGCAGCTTCAGCGGCGGTGGCGCCAAGCGCCGGCTCGACTGCATCGGCCGCGCAGAGGCACCCGTGGACGGCGGGATCCCCGCCGGTCGGACAGTTCGTCAATCCGTTCGTCATCAACCCAGTCGTCATCAATCCGGTGGCCGTGGATCAAGTCGTCGAAGAATGCCAGCAGCCAGAGCCAGGCCGGGCACAAAATGCCGGAGACCACAAAAATGCGCAGCTTTGCTTCGTCTGCCGCTCGCGTGCTAAGGTCAGTTGGTTCCCGTTGGCAGACCGGCTGGCGGAGCGCACGCGCGCTTGCAGATCACCCGCTAATGATCACCCGCTCTCGAATCTTTATCACGGCCGCTGTGGTCTGTCATCTGCTTCTCGCTCCAGCGATAGTAACCAGTCAGACGCTGCCCCCTGTCGCCACTGCTGCTGAGGGCGCTCCTGCACCGGCCCCGGCTCTGCCGGCAGCGCCTGCCGGCCAGACGGAAGAACCGGTTACGATCCGGGCGGTGCAACAGGAGAAAGACGGGTCCATCTACCACCTGCGCGGCGAGGTGGAAATTGACTATCGCAATTACATTTTGCACGCGGATCAAGCCACCTACAACGCAGATACGGGAGGCAGCGAACTGGAGGGCCACGTCGTGCTGGACGGCGGTCCTTACGACGAGCACGTCGTGGCCAGCCACGGCACCTACAATATCCGCACGCAAATCGGAACGTTCTATAGCGCGATCGGAACGGTGGGATTTCGGATGCGTAATTCTCGCTACGTGCTTACCACGTCCAATCCATTTACCTTTACCGGAAAAGTTGTGGAGAAACACGGACCCGACCACTATCTGGTGCGCCAGGGAACAGTGACCACCTGCGAGCTGCCGCATCCGAAGTGGCTATTCAACGCGAGGCGCATTTCGGTGGATGTGGACGGAACCGCCAAAATCTATAACAGCAATTTCCAGCTAATGGGCATGCCGGTGTTCTATTTTCCTTTTGTGGCGTTCCCAGTTCAGAGAGAGCGGCAGACAGGGCTGCTGATTCCGACTTTCGGCAACTCATCCACCAAGGGATATATTGCCGGCGAATCGGTGTACTGGGCATTCAATCGGAGCATGGACGCCACCATGGGCGCCGAATACTATTCGAAACGCGGCTGGTTTCAACGCGGAGAATTCCGCGCTCGTCCGAGCGACACCTCGTTCCTGTACTTCAACTATCAGGGAATGGTGGATCGCGAGAACCAAGGCGGCGAGGACGCGCATTTTCTTGCCGAGCGTCCTTTCGGGAACTTCCGCGGTGTCGCGAATGTCGATTATTTGAGTTCGTTCGTTTTCCGCATCGCCTTCACCGATGTGTACACGCAGGCGATCGACTCGGAAGTGAGGTCGCAGATTTTCCTCTCCAATACGACCAACGGATTTCACTTCAACGCGCTGGCGGAGCGATACCAGAACTTCGAAGTTTGCATTCCGCCGCCGGTAACGGAGCCCGGCACTTGCAGCACGATTACGCAGACGGAGCTGGTTCGGATTCTACATACGCCGAGTCTCTTCATTTCTGGCGAGGAGCGGCAGTTGGGGAATACGCCGCTCTACTGGTCATTCGAGAGCGCGGCCGAGGGCTTGCAGCGGCGCGAGATTGGGTTCCGCACCGGTCCTTTGGTGGGCAGATTCGATCTCGCGCCCTCGCTTTCGATGCCCTTGCAATGGCAAGGATGGTCGTTCCGTCCCGCACTGACGCTGCGGGATACGTTCTACACGGAGCAGGGAGACCCGGCAAATTCCGCAACTGCTGCCGACGACATTCTTAATCGCAAATCGCTGGAAACTTCGGTCGAAGTGCGCCCGCCAGCATTGTCGCGGGTCTTCGATCATCCGTGGCTCGGACGCAAATGGAAGCATGTAATTGAGCCACGCATGCGGTACGACTACGTAACGGGCATAAACAACTTCGCCGACATTCTGCGTTTCGATGCCTCCGATGTGCTGACCAACACGAATGAAGTCGAGTACTCGCTGGTGAATCGTCTTTACGCCAAGCACATCGATCCCAACGTTAAGGATTGCGATCCGCAGAGCATGAGCACGCTCACCATCGGCGGCGTTCCGCAAGTTGGCGCAGTCCCGTGGGAAATGCCTCCGAACCCAGACGCGCAAGCATGTGCCTCGGGCCCGCGCGAGATCTTGAGTTGGGAGGTCGGGCAGAAGTATTTTTTCGATCCCACGTTTGGGAATGCGTTGGTGGCAGGGCAGCGGAACGTATTCACGACGACCGCGGATTTCACGGGCATCGCGTTTCTGGATTCAGCGCGGCGATTTGCTCCACTCATTTCCCGTTTACGCATCGAAACCAGCCCGCGCACCAACACCGAGTGGGACTTGGACTACGACTTCAAAGCCGGCCGCGTCAATTCCAGCATGGCGCTGGTGAACTACCACTACGGCCCGTTTACCATTGGGGGAGGCGATGCCTTCCTGCGCGTGATCGACACTGTAGCGGGAACGACACCGACGAACTGTGCTGTACATACAACTACTACAAGCACAAGCGTCTGCGAGTTCCACCAGTTTCGGGTATTGTTTGGCTACGGTCAACTCAACAAGCGCGGCCTGAGCGCCGCCACCAGTTTCGGTTTTGACGCGGACCTCGGGTCGCTGCAGTATGCGACGGCGCAGACCAGTTACACCTGGGACTGCTGCGGCCTGAGCCTGGAATACCGGCGCTTTGCGCTGGGATCGGTGCGCAACGAGAATCAATATCGTTTCTCGTTTACGCTGGCGAACATTGGAGCGTTCGGCAACCTCAGGCGGCAGGAGCGGCTCTACTAGTACCGTGACCGCGTGATGAGTCATACGGTGGAGGGACGGGCGTCTCGCCCGTTCAGCCGGGCGGTGACGCTCGGCTCTCCACCGACAATCGTGGATAATGGAGATCGTGAACACTGCGGCCATGCTCGATCGGAAAGTTGAGCGCTTGCGCGAGATCCTCGCCGGCCGTGCTCGCTTGATCGTGGCTTACTCGGGTGGCGTGGACTCCGCTTTTCTGGCGTGGATGGCGCATCAGGTGCTTGGCGATCAGATGCGCGCCGTGATTGCCGATTCCGCCAGCCTGGCGCGGACTCATCTCGAAGACGCGCTCGCCTTTGCGCGCGAGAGCGACATTCCGGTCGAGGTGGTGGAAACGCAGGAACTGGAAAATCCCGCGTACATCCGCAACGATGCCATGCGCTGTTTTCACTGCAAGGACGAATTGTTCACCGTCATCGAGCGCTACCGCGAGGCCTGCGGATTTGACGCCATCGCTTACGGAGTCAACGCCGACGACGAGGCCGATTTTCGCCCGGGACAGCAGGCCGCTCGTCAGCATCACGTTCTGGCTCCGCTGCTCGAAGCCGGTCTGAACAAGGCTGAAATCCGGGAACTGGCGCGGCAGGCTGATTTGCGGGTGTGGGACAAGCCGGCCTCCGCCTGCCTTTCGTCGCGCCTGGAGTATGGACGCGCGGTTACGCCCGAAGCGCTGAGCGTTATCGAGCGGGGCGAAGATGCGCTGCGGGCCCTGGGGTTCCGGCAATTCCGCGTGCGCCATCACGGAGAAATCGTGCGCATTGAGATTGCGCGCGAAGAACTTCCCCGCGCTCTGACCGCCGAGATGGCCCGCGAGTTCGCCGCCGTGTTCAAACGACTGGGATTCAAATTCGTCACCCTCGATCTGGAGGGATTCCGCTCCGGGTCGATGAATCAACTGCTGGCTACGGAAGAGTTGCTGCGGGGACGCGACTGAGGCTGCGGAAAGAGTCGACTTTCGATGCCCCCGCCCTCTAATGAGGACGCAGCCGAGCTCCGTTCGGCCCGGACAGCCAAGGGCGGCTGTCCCCACGTGGGTCTTGCCGCCATGAGATAATCAGATGTTTGCTCATGTTCAGGCGGGTTCTATTGATGATTGTGCGGCGTGCGTTTGTGGTTCTTTTGCTGATCTGTCTGGGCTGCTCGGCCCAGTTGCCTCCTCCTTCTTCCCCTCCTTCGGACATCGTGCGCCTGATCGAGCGGGAGGTGCGGGCGCATTATTCGCTTCCGCCCGACGTAAAGGTGATTGTGGGGCCGCTCCGGTCGAGTGAGTTTGGGAACTATGACGCGCTGACGGTTACGTTTGCCAGTCCCAACAAAAAACAGAACTTCGAGTTCCTGCTCTCCCGCGACCACAAGACACTGGTACGCATAAACAAGTTCGATCTGACCGTCGATCCGTACGCGGAGATTATGAAGAAGATTGACGTCAACGGGCGTCCGACACGCGGCAACAAAGATGCCAAGGTGACGGTCGTCAACTATGACGATTTCGAGTGTCCGTTCTGCTCGCGCATGCACGAGACACTGTTCCCCGGACTTTTCAAGGAATACGGTGATCGGGTCCTTTTCATTTACAAGGATTACCCGCTCGAAGAAATTCACCCCTGGGCGGTACACGCGGCCGTGAACGCCAATTGCCTGGGCGCGCAAAACAGCGACGCCTACTGGGACTATGCGGATTACCTGCACGGCAATCAGCGCTCGATCGGCGGCGAAAAAGGCCGCGACGGCCAGAATGCGGAACTCGATAAGCTGGCCATTTTGCAGGCTCAGAAGCATAATCTCGATGTTGCGAAGTTGCAGGCATGCGTCAAGGCCCAGGATGAAAAGGCGGTGCGGGCCTCGATGCGCGAAGGAGAAACCGTTGGAGTGGACGCAACTCCGGTAATGTTTATAAATGGACAGAAACTGGATGGAGCCGTGCCTGCGGATGATTTACGACTCGCGCTTGATCAGGCGTTGAAGGATGCCGGCGTTGCGCCTCCGGAGCATAAGGCTGCCGCTGCGGAAGCAAAGACTCCGCCGCCGGCGGCGCCATCGAAGTAAGCCGGCATTGTTTTTGAGTCGGTTTTCGAATCGGCTATTAGATCGCCTGCGTTCTGGGCATGTCGTGAGATTGGCGTTGTGGGATTGACTCGCCGTTATGGCGGAGGGAATAACTTGAAAAATCGTAACTGTTTTGAGCGAGCGGGGCTGGTCATGGCCGGCGCGTTTCTGTTGGTTGGGCTCTCGGCTTGTAGCCGCAACAGCAGCGGCGGCGACGTTATGGCTTCGGTCAATGGGCGGAAGATTTATCGCAGCGAAGTCGACAAGTATTACGCCAACCAGACGGCGGGCTCCGATCAGCAGCCGGCGGGCGAGCAGGCGGTGAGCCTTCGTCTGAGCATTCTGAATGAGCTGGTCGAGACGGAAATCCTGATGCAGCGCGCGGAGAAGCTCGGGCTGCTGGCGACGGACGAAGAAGTGGACCGCAAGCTGAACGAAATCAAGTCGCCCTACACCGCCGAAGAATTTACCAAGCGCCTGCAGGACAAGAAAATTTCGCTCGACGACTTCAAGCGCGACCTGCGGCGCTCGCTCACCCGCGACAAGGTGTTGAACAAGGAAATCACCTCGCGCATCAACATTACCGACCAGGACGTTTCCGGCTACTACAACGATCACAAGGCCGAGTTCAACCTGATCGAAACGCAGTACCATTTGGCGAAAATCATGGTTTCTGGAGTGGTCAACACCCAGGTGCGCAATCTACAGAACAGCAAGGCGCAGAACGATGCCGAAGCGCGCAAGAAAATCCAGATGATCGCCAACCATCTCGATAGCGGCGACGACTTCGCTACGATGGCCATGAATTATTCCGAAGACCCGGAGACCAGCAACAACGGCGGCGATTTGGGAATGGCTCCCGAATCCGCGCTAAAGAACGCCGATCCGGCAACCCGCGAAGCGGTGATGAAGCTCAAACCGGGGCAATATACGCCCGTGATTCCCATGATCAATCCGACTAATCATCAGCCCTACGCTTACATGATCGTGAAACTGATTTCCAAAGAGCCGGCAGGCCAGAGGGACTTGAACGACCCGCGGGTGCAGCAGGCCATTCGCCAGCAATTGCGTGATCGGCGGGAGCAGTTATTGAAAGCAGCGTACTACGAGACCCTGCGCGACGACGCCAAGGTCACGAATTACTATGCGGAAGAAGTGCTGAAGAACCTGGGAGCGGCGAAGTAGGGCTGAGTCGACTCTGATGGCCCAGCCCCTAAAGGGGTCGCGATAGTGGACGGCTCTTGGTATCGCTAAAGCGATGCCCTGATTCGAACCTGTTTCATTTCTAGCCTTCCAGCTTCTTGGTCAAAACTTCGTTCACCAACTGGGGATTGGCCTGGCCTTTCGAAGCCTTCATCACCTGGCCGACGAAGAACCCGATCATGGTTTTCTTGCCCGCGCGATATTGCTTCACCTGCTTGGGATTCGCTGCGATCAGCTCATCGGCGAGTTTCTCTAGGGCCGATGTGTCGCGCGACTGCTCGGGATGGCCCTCCGCCTCGTAAACGGCAGGGAAGTCCTGATTGCGTTCGAAGCAGAGGTCGTAAAGATCTTTCAGCATTTTGCCCGAGATTGCGCCGGATTCGACCAGATCGGCCGAGGCCGTAACTCCAGCCATCGAAATGGGCGACTGCTCGAGTTCGAGGCCCTGCGCTTTCAGACGTCCAAGTAATTCGCTCTGCACCAGGTTGGCGACGCGCTTCGGATTCTTTGCGCTGCGGGCCGCGGACTCGAACTGATCGGCCAGCGGTCGCGTTAGCGTCAGCGTGTGGGCGTCGCCCGCGGTGATGCCGTACTCCTGCGTCATGCGCTGGCGACGCACTTCCGGAAGTTCGGGTAGGCTGGCGCGGATCGCGGCTTGCCATTTCTCATCCACCACCAAGGGAAGCAAATCGGGCTCGGGAAAATACCGGTAGTCGTGCGCCTGTTCTTTCGAGCGCATGCCGTGAGTTTTGCCTTCGTTGGCGTTGTAGAGGCGCGTTTCCTGCGTGATGCTGCCACCGGCCTCGAGGACGCCGATGTGGCGCTCGATCTCGTACCCCAGCGCCTGCTTGATGAAGCGGAACGAGTTGACGTTCTTGACCTCGGTTTTNNTCGCAGCGCAGCGAACCTTCTTCCATGTTGCAATCGCTGACGCCGGTGTAGAGGATGATTTCTTTGAGCCGTGTGAGGTACTCGTAGGCTTCCTCGGGCGACCGCATGTCGGGTTCGCTGACGATCTCGGCCAGGGGCACGCCGGTGCGGTTCAAATCGATGGCGGTCTTATAGGCTGCATCAGCGAAGCCCTCGTGCAGGCTCTTGCCCGCGTCTTCTTCCAGATGCAGGCGGGTAATGCCGATTTTCTTTTTGCGGCCGTTCAGATCGATCTCGATGAATCCAAACTCCGCGAGCGGCTTGTCATACTGCGAGATCTGGTAGCCCTTCGGCAGGTCGGGATAAAAATAGTTTTTCCGCGCAAAGATGGAAACTTCGTTGATGCGGCACTCCAAAGCCATCGCCGCCAGAGCCGCGAATTCCACGGCCTTCCGGTTCAACACCGGCAAGGCTCCGGGAAGTCCAAGACAGACGGGGCACACATTGGTGTTCGGCGGATCGCCAAAACGAGTCGAGCAGGAACAAAAGATTTTCGACGCGGTCAGCAGTTGCACGTGGACTTCGAGTCCGATGACCGGCTCGTATTTCGCGAGGAGATCCCCGGAGAGGGCTGGAGTACTCGCCATATCGGAAGATTATAGCTGGACAGGCGAGGACGCCCGTCGCTCCATCGTATGACTTATCGCACGGTCAGTGGTTACGGTCTCTTCACTTCCGGCGCGCTCAGGTACTTCTCCATCGGGATTTCGAAGTACATCAGCTCATTGCCTTTCGCGTCGCGCACTCCCATCAGATAGAAGTTGGCGCCGGCCAGCGGATTCGAGATGCCGGAGACATCGAAAAACAGAAAACCACGCGCCGTGGAGTGCGGCTCGACAGCTTTCGCGCCGAACTGAGCCTGCTCGATTTCGTCCCAGGTCTTGCGGCTCACGCCTCCTTTGACTTCTTTCTTTGGCAACGGAATCGGCAACGGAATGTCATTCCGCGAAGGATGCGAGAGCCGGCGCAACAGATCATCCATGGTCGCGGGGAACAGCTTGCTGCGATCTTTGGTATTCAACTGGGCCTTCATGCCGACGAGAGAGATGGGCTGGTCGCCTTCATTCGTGATTACGAAAAAGACCGGCATGTAACCGTAGTTGCGGTAGTTGACGCTGAAGATCGCAGCTTTGTCCTCCAGGTCGTAGGGATCGACTGCGACCGCAATTTTTTCCATGGGGTGGTCGTCGTGCGCGGGGTAAGTGCGGGCGGGCTGCGCCGCGGGCATGACAAATTCTTTGGCCGCAATCGCGCACAGGCAGCAAACGAACACGAAAGCGCAGACAGCCGCGAGACGCGGGGCTTGCGGCATCGGAGCGCGAGATGATTCTCGCTTACCTGCATTATGCATATGTGGATTATAGGATGCCTCCGGCGTAAGCACTGCTATGCCGTCCCGATTGAAGATCGGATTTTGGCTCGCCATTTAGAATAGGACTTCTCTTCATGTATGCGCTCTACAGTGCGCTGCTCGCTTTTTTTCTGGTGCTGACGCTGCCCTACTGGCTGCTGCAAATGATGCGGCACGGCAAATATCGGGCGGGCTTGCGCCAGAGGTTCGGCGCGGTTCCGGCCGCTCTCGCTGGTCGCGGCGAGAAACGGGCGATCTGGGTGCACGCGGTTTCGGTGGGCGAAGTGGTGGCTTCGAACGCGGTCGTCACGGCACTGCAACAGAAATTCCCGTCCCATCGCGTGCTCGTTTCGACGACCACCAGCACGGGGCAGAAACTCGCCGCGCACCGGTTCGGCGCGGAGAACGTGTTCTACTTTCCTCTGGACTTCGCCTTCGCCGTGCGGCCCTACTTCGATGCACTGCGTCCGGAACTCGTGGTCGTTACCGAAACTGAATTCTGGCCAAATTTTCTCCGGCTGGCCAAGCGCAGCGGGGCGCGCATCGCCGTAATCAACTGCCGCATTTCTGACCGCTCGCTTCCCGGCTACAAGCGGCTCCGCTTCTGGCTTCCGAGGTTGCTGGAGAAAACGCTGAAAAACGTTGATATTTTCCTGGCCCAGACAGAAGAGGACCGGCAGCGGCTCATCGAAATTGGTGCTACTGAAAATAAGGTCGCAGTGGCGGGCAACCTGAAATTCGATGTGGCGCCACCGCCATCGCCGGAGGTTGTTGCGAGTCTTCGTGAGAGCTTCCGCCAGTCCGGATCGGGGCCGGTTCTGGTGTGTGGCAGCACGCTCGAGGATGAAGAAGGCTCGCTGCTTTCCGCGTTTCGCAACATTCTGGCCAATCATCCGAAGGCCGTGATGATTCTTGCACCGCGGCATCCGGAACGGTTTCCAGAGGTTGCCGAGCTCGTCGAAAACCTCGGCTTCCGCATGTGGCGGCGTTCACTGTGGAGCGGCGAACCGATTGCTGGCTGCGTGTTTCTGGTCGATAGCATCGGGGAGTTGGCTGCGCTCTATTCGCTGGCCACCGTCGCGTTCGTCGGCGGCAGCCTGGTGCCGCGTGGTGGACACAACATTTTTGAGCCTGCACTCTATGGCGTTCCCATCGTCACGGGCAACCATTACGAAAATTTTCGCGACGTCGTCAATTTTTTTGCCAGTCGCAATGCGGTTCGCATCGTTGGACTGGCCGAGCTGCCGCTGGTCTTTATCGAGCTGATCGAAAACGGCGGCGAGCGAGAGACGCTTGGCCGAAACGCGCTGGCGGCGCTCGAATCGCAGCGCGGCGCCACGGACAGGACGGTTGCGGCGCTGCTGCAACTGATGGGTGTTTCATCGTCGAATGTGGAAACGTCGGGCGCTGAAACATCGAAGGCTGAAACGACGAACGGGCAGCCTCCGCGCGAGGGCTCCGCATGAATCCGCTCACCTCGCTTTACGGCGCCGCCGCCGCTTTGAGAAACACGCTGTTCGATCGCGGCGTACTGTCTTCGCGGCGGCTGGAGCGACCCGTGGTCAGCGTCGGGAATCTGTCGGCGGGTGGTTCGGGCAAGACTCCGTTCGTGATTGCGCTCGGCGAACTGATGAAGGCGCGCGGCATTCCGTTCGACGTGCTCTCGCGTGGATATGGCCGCAAAACGCGCGGCGTCCTGGAGGTTGAGACCGATGGCAAAGCTGCCGACTTCGGCGATGAGCCGCTGCTTATAGCGCGGCGGCTGGGCGTTCCGGTGATCGTCGGTGAAAGCCGCTATGAGGCGGGCCGAGTCGCCGAACGGAAATTCCAGCCGCAATTACACATTCTCGACGACGGCTTTCAGCACCGTTCTCTCTTTCGCGACTTCGACATTGTGCTGGTGACAGAGCGCGACTTCGACGACAGGATGCTGCCCTCGGGGCGGCTGCGCGAGCCGCTGTCGTCACTGCAACGTGCGGATGCGATCGTGTTGCCGCGGGACTTTTCAGTGCACAATCTGGCGATCGAAAGTTTCGCCCGGCAAGGGAAACTTATCTGGCGCATGACGCGAGAAACCGTCGTGCCCGCTGCACCCGTCGCGCCGATTGTATTTTGCGGAATCGCGAGGCCGCGGCAATTCTTCGGGCAATTGCGCGCCGCCGGAATCACGCCTGCGGCGGAGGTCATCTTTCGCGACCACCATGTCTATGACAAAAATGATATCGAGCGCCTGCTGGCCATGCGCGGCAAGCTCGGCGCGGGCGGCTTCCTGACCACGGAAAAAGATGAGGTCAGTCTGGGAGTGTTGCAGGAGGAGCTAAAGCCATTCGCGGTCGCCGCGCTCAGACTCACGCTCGACCATCCCGCTGACGTTGTGGATGCCATTTTGGCGCGAACCATTTTCGCAAGAATCGGGGAACGAAAGCCCCGCTCGTGAGAAAATCTTGGTTGGCACCTGACAACCAGGCATTTGATGGCCCAGCATCTTGATGACAAAGCATATTAAAGAAAACGACCGCCTGCGGAAGATTGTCGAATCTTTTCCCAAGCTCACTGTAACCGTCCTCGCGGATCTGGTGGCCGACGAGTTCGTGTTCGGCGAGATTTCTCGCGTCTCGCGCGAAGCGCCCGTGCTGATTTTGAAGCACCGCGATCGCAAGGTGGTTCCTGGCGGCGGCGCCAATGCCATCTACAACCTTGCCGACCTCGGAGTGAACGTCTTGCCGGTTGGGGTCGTGGGCGACGACGAGCCGGGAAAGCAGTTGCTGCGCGCTTTCCGCCACAAGCGCATTCCAGTCAGTGGTGTTTTGAAGGACAAGAGCTATACCACCGTGACCAAAACGCGCATCTTGGCCGGTTTCGCGCACACCGCTGGACAACAGGTGGTGCGCCTTGACCGCGAGCCGACCGAAGGCCCCGATGCGCATTTGCGCCGCGAGCTCGTGCTTGCCGCACGCGAATACACCCGCGCCTCCGATGCGCTGCTGGTTTCCGACTATGGATATGGCGCCGCAACGCCGACGCTGCTGAATGTGATACGGGAAAAGCGCGGGATCGCCAAGGTCCCCGTGACGCTCGACTCGCGCCATCGCATGCTGGAGTTTACTGGCGTCACGGCCGCCACGCCGAACGAGTCGGAGGTAGAGGAAGTTCTCGGCATCCGCATCGGCGACGACTGGGAGCGCCTGCTGGCCGCCGGAGACCAGATCGCAGGCGCGATGAATTTGGAATCGCTGCTGATCACGCGCGGCAAGGATGGCATGGTGGTTTTTCCGCGCCGCCACAAGCCGGTGGATATTCCGATCCACGGCAGCGATGAAGTCGCAGACGTAACCGGCGCCGGCGATACCGTCGTCGCGACGTTTACCGCTGCCCTGGCCGCGGGCGCAAGCGCCGAAGAGGCCGCGCAACTGGCAAACTACGCGGGCGGCATTGTGGTGATGAAGCGCGGCACGGCGACGGTCAGCCAGCAGGAGTTGCTGGAGGCGCTGGAAAAGACGCCGCCAATGATTCGAGAGCATTAGCCCGCAATGGCTAAAGCCGCACATTTTTTCAGGTCTGAGCGGCACCCTTCGGCTTCGCTCAGGGCAGGCTCTGAAGCCGTGCCCTACCCAGAGCCCGAGATCAAGAGTTCGAGATCAGAGTTCGAAATCATTGACCACATCACTCCATCCGAAGATTGTTTCGCGCGACGAGCTGCAGCAGCGTGTGGCCGAGTGGCGGCGCGCCGGCGAGCGCGTCACACTGGCGAACGGGTGTTTCGATGTGCTGCACGTCGGCCATGTACGCTACCTTCATGCCGCTCGGGAACTCGGCGGGAAGCTGATTGTCGCGGTGAACGCCGATGCTTCCGTGCGCGCGTTGAAGGGTGAAGGGCGGCCCATAATGCCGGCTGAAGAACGCGCGGAAATTCTGGCGTCCCTGACGGATGTGGACGCTGTCCTGGTCTTTTCAGAAAAGGATGTGCGCGCCATCATTCGCGAAATCCGTCCCGATTTTCATGCCAAGGGCACGGACTACACGGCGGAGAGCGTCCCCGAGCGCGACGAGGTCGAAGCCTGTGGGGGACGAGTTGTCATCGTGGGTGATCCCAAGAATCATTCGGTTACCGAGATCATTCGTTCGCGCTCGCGGCTGGGGCCGCGAAAATCGTGAAGCGGCGCGGATGGCGGCGCGGGCTACGATAAAGATGACCGACTCCTTTTCTGTCACCGCCGGCGCACCGAGATTCGACAGCCTGCTCGTCGTGCGTCTCAGCGCCATGGGCGACATCATTCACACTCTGCCTGCCGCAGCCGCGCTGCGCCAGGCTTTCCCCCACGCCACCTTGGGATGGCTCGTCGAAGAGCGATGGGCGGAACTGTTATGCACGCTGCGTTATCCGCGATCGGGACGGCGCTCTCCGCAGCGTCCGCTGGTCGACCGCGTGCATTCCGTGAACACGGCGGAATGGCGGCACGCGCCGTTTTCGTTCAACACGTGGCTGCAAATGGGTGGGGGCTTGAGCGAGTTGCGCGGAATTCAATACGACGCGGCGATTGATTTTCAGGGCGCGGTTCGTTCCGCATTGCTGGCGCGCTGGTCGGGCGCGCCCATTGTGTATGGAAGCGCACAACCGCGTGAGAATGCCGCCAGCATGTTTTACACACGAAAAATGCTGACGAGCGGTACTCACGTCGTCGAACAGGCGCTGGCGCTGGCTGGAGGGATCATTCCAACGGCGATCATTCCGACAACTGTGGCGGAAGCTCAGGTGGAGTTTCCCGTGGACCCGGATGCGGAGAACAAAATTGCCGGACTCACGGCGGATATGAAGGACTTCGCGATTCTGAATCCCGGAGCGGGTTGGGGGGCGAAGCGGTGGCCGGCCGAGCGTTATGGACAGGTTGCGAAGGAACTCGCAAAAGATGGATTATGTTCGCTCGTGAACTGCGGGCCGGGAGAAAAAGGGTTGGCCGTGGCTGTGGAAGCCGCTGGCGAAGGCGCTGCGCGAAAAATCTTCTGCTCGGTTTCTGAGTTGATCGCGCTCACGCGCCGGGCTCGTGTATTCATCGGCGGCGATACCGGGCCGCTGCACCTGGCGGCCGCTTTGAAAATTCCGGTGGCGGCAATTTTTGGCCCGACGAATCCGGCGCGCAACGGCCCATTCGGGACACGATCGATGGTGCTGCGAAGCGCGAGCAGTGTGACCGATCACACCCGGCGCCGCGAGCCGGAACAAGGTTTGCTCGAAATCACTGTCGGCGAAGTTGTCGCCGCAGCTCGGAAGCTGTTGCAGAATCCTGTTGCAGAACCTCATATTGAAGAACCAAAGTGAGTGAAGTTTCACAGTCCGGCGCGCAGCCCTCCGAGACCACCGGCGACACCTGGTCGCGTGTGGCGCGTCGCATCCGCGTGCCTCTGGGATTTGTTTTTGCGGTTGTCTACTTCTGGATGGCGCGGCCGACGAGAACTTCGCTCATCGCGGGCGCACTCGTGATGATTCCCGGGCTGATCTTGCGCGGACTAGCTTCCGGCCACGTGCAAAAAGACAAGCAGCTCACCACCAGCGGCCCCTATGCCTACACTCGCAATCCGCTGTACCTCGGCTCGCTGATGCTGGCCGCCGGCTTCGCCATCGCGGCGCGCAGTTGGTGGATCGTCGCGATCCTGCTGATGATGTTCGCCGTGATTTATGTCCCGGTCATTGCCGGCGAGGAGCGGTACCTGCGTCAGACGTTTCCCGGCTATGACGACTATGCCCGCCACGTGCCACGCATATTGCCGCGGCTTTCGCCGTATGGGAGCCAGCAGAGTGCATACTCTTCCGCGCGCTACTGGAAGCACCGCGAATACGAGGCTGGCATTGGCTGTGTGGTCGTGCTGACCGTTCTCGTCGTCAAGCTGGTGTGGTAGTCTGCCGTTACTTATGGTGATCGCTCCAGGAAGCCGTGGAAGAAGTCTCGTCCGGCTTTCAGCCCCTAAACGGGCCGTGGATGACGGGCAGTCGATGGCATCGCTAAAGCGATGCCCTGATACGAGACGGAATTGTTTCCGTGGCTTGCTGGCACTTGCTGGGCGGCTCTGCTGCCTGATGTTGGTGACCGCGGCCATGTTGCCGGCGCAGCAAGGCCCGCCTACAGCGACGATTGGCCCCGCTCCCGTGCAGATCGCGCCTCCACGTCCCAACTATCCTTTCCCCGATGGACGGAGGTACGTCTATTCGGCGGAGTGGCATTTGATTACCGCCGGGACCGGTGTCGTGAGAATGGACGCCGCCGGAAACGAACGCAAAGTCACGGCGACCGCCGAGTCTTCAGGAGTTGTCAACGTCATCTTCCCTGTGCACGACCGCTTCGAATCGCGCTTCGATCCCCGGACGTTCTGCTCGCTCTCGATCTTCAAGCACAGCGAGGAAGGCTCGCACAAGCGCGAGACTTCGATCCACTTGGATTACTCGCGCAAGAAAAGCACGCTCGATGAAAAGAACCTGAAGACCGGCGAAACCAAGCACGTCGAAAACGATCTTGCCGGCTGCGCCACCGACGTCATCACCGGCTTCTACTACCTGCAGTCGCTGCCGTTGCAACTCGGCGCGAGCTACGAGTTTCCGATCAGCGACGGGAAGACGACGATCGTCCGCGCCACCGTGGACAAGCGCGAGCAGATCAGAGTACCGGCCGGAATATTCCCAGCCGTGCTGGTTACGGCCGAAGCCATTTCTGGCCCGCTGCAGTCCAAGGGCAAGGTGTGGGTATGGTATTCGGAGGATCCAAGTCACACGCCAGTGCAAATGCGCGTCAAGCTGGGATGGGGCACGCTGCTGTTTCGCCTGCAGAGGATCGAGAAGTAAGTTCTAATTCTGGGCCACCACCGCCTGCTTCGCCTTCGCAAGTGAATATGGCCTAATGCAGCCGGAAACGTTCATTCATCAGGCGCTGCAGGCGCGGGCGGTAGATAATGTCGTAGGCGAGTTCCTTGTCGGGAAACATGCTTAGAGCGGCGCGGCGGGCATTGGCGGCCATTTCCGCCGCTTCTTCCAGCGTCAGATTGGGATCCTGGCCGATCACCGACATTACCATGCTTATCAGCACCTGCAGGCGCCGCAGTCTTCGGGCCTCTTCCATGCGCTCATTGTATTCGCCGCCTGGTGGTTCGACCCGTCGAACTTCCATACTGCCCCCGTTTGTCTTTGGATGTTGGACGGGTTCCCCGCGATGCGCCCCAGTCGCCATTGTGCCAGCTTCCGCCCGCGAATCAAGCTTCCCTTGGGCGTACACCTTTGTGATCCGCAAGACAGAGATACAGTGACTGCCGTAATCTGTTAACAGGCAGTTTTACGGAGGACGCATGCCAGAGCCGACTAACCCCTCGCCCCAACCCGAGCCTAACGAGAAACTCGTCAAGATTTTCGACACCGAGCAGGAAAACGAAGCCATCGTCGTGCAGGGGTTGCTTCAATCTGCCGGGATCGAATCGGACTTGAAATCCATTGACGCGGTGCAGGACGCATTTCCCGGTGTCGGCGGAACGGTCATTCTGGTGCGAGAAGAAGATGCGCCCGAAGCGAAGAAGATCATCGAGGCGAGCCGCCATTTGCCGCCCCTCGATGACGAGACCGCCGAGACCAGTGGGTAACAGCATCAGCCACCGGGGCTGAAGCCCGCGTTATCTCACACGGCTGACGCGGCCCTGAAGGGCCGCTCTTCCACGCTGATGTACGTATCACCGTAATCCACATTCGCGAGTTCTTGCGCAGCGTGCCAGGCGAGACTCAATGGAGGAGCGCGACGTCCGGAGTCACGGACTTGCCGTCCAAGTAAAAGCTGACAGCGCCCTCCACGTCGGTGCGGTAGGTTTTCACCCCCGCCTGCTGTAGCCGCTCCAGCACTTCGCGTCGGGGATGTCCGTACACATTCCGCGCGCCCACGGAAATGACCGCATAGCGCGGATGAATGGTCGAGAGCAGATCGGCGGAAGTTCCGTTCGCGCTTCCATGATGCGCGACCTTCAGCAGCATCGCCTCCCCCGGACGCTCTTCCACCACGCGCCGTTCCGCCGGGCGCTCCGCGTCTCCCTCAAGTAAAGCGGTCGTCCCGCCAAACGTGGCTGTAAATACCAGGCAATCGTCGTTCGGACGCATCGACCCGGTGATTTGGTCGCGTCCGGGAGCGAGCATGTGGAAATGCGCGCCGCCGTAATCGAATTGATCGCCTTCTTTTTTTACCGACACTTTCATCCCCGCTCTCTGGGCTTGCGCAACGATCGGCAGCAATTGGCCCACCGGCTTGTCGATGCTCAGCCAGAGTTCTTGCGGGTGGAAATTTGCAATCACCGCTGGCATCCCGCCGAGGTGGTCGGCATGAGGATGCGTGATCGCGACCATGTCGAGACGATCAATGCCGCGATTCCAAAGATAAGAAGAGACCACCTGTTCGCCGAGATCGAAGTCGGAATGCATCCACTGCGGAAGACCCCCGGCATCAATGAGCAGGGCGCGGCCCTCGGGCGTGACCAGCAGAATGGAATCGCCTTGCCCGACGTCGATGGTCGTCATCTCCATCACGCCGGCGCGAATGTGAGGACGCGACGGGACAAACGCGATCCAGACCGCAACGCCAAACAGCAACGCCACAGAAGCGAAAGCGGCCAGGCGCGTGCGACGGATCTGCGCTGCGAGCATGGCGAGTGCCAGCGCGGCGATCGAGGCCAAGATCATCGTGAGCGAGGGCATGGCCACCCGCAGGTCGGCAATCGATGTGCCCGCGATCTTCATTCCAACACCCTGTGCGCCGCCGAGAAAGTGTACCGTGCCAGCGATTCCTTCAAGCGCGAGGCCGGAAACCCAGACGGCGGGCTTGGCCAGCGTGGTGGAGATGTATCCCAAGCCGGCGGCGGCGGGCATCAGCACCTGGGTGAGCGGAATCACCGCCAGGTTGGCCGGCATTCCCATGGTGGTCGCGCGATGAAAGTGGTAGGCCATGAGCAGCGCGAGCCCCGCCTGCATCAGCGCCGAGATGAAGATCAATTCGCCCACACCAATTGCCACCCGCATCAGGATCGCGGGCAGTGCCAGGCTGAGGCGGTTGCCGATGAATCTCTTCAGCCGTCCTCCGATCAACCGCAGATCGAGCCGGAATTGCGCCACCTCGGGAGCAACGTGCAGATCGTAACTTGCGGCTCGCAGCAGACGTAAACCCCGCGCGTAGGGCAACGTTGTCTGTTCCAGAATCGGAGAGCCGATGCCCGCGATGATGAAGACGGCGAGAAACGTCAGTTGAAAACTGGCGCCAAACAAGGCGTGCGGATCGGCGATCAGAACTCCCAGCGCCGCCGCTCCAATTGCGTTCATCATGTTGCGTTCGCGATACAGCAGACGCGCGCCTAAATATGTCGCCAGCATCAGCGCAGCGCGCCACACCGGCGGACCGACCCCCACCACAAACGCGTATGCGAACGAGACCGCTACCGTCGTGATGGCCGCCACCGCGGGATCGACACGAAACTGGCGCAGCGTCCAAAAAATGGCGAACGCCAGGATGCTCAGGTTCATTCCGGAAACTACCAGCACGTGATACGTGCCCGAACGCTGGTACTCGGTGCGGGTCGCGTTGCGCAGGAACGACTCTTCGCCGAGAACCATGGCGTCCATGAGCGAGGCCTGCGACGCGGGCCACAGTTGGTGAATCTTGGCCACGATGCTGGCATGAACGCGCGTCCGCCAGAGCTGAATCCGGCTGCCGGAAAACCCGGGAAGCCGCTCAATATCTTGAACCTCCGCCGACCCCAGCACACTGATGCCGTTGTCGCGCAAATAGCCTTCGTAGTCGAAGGCTCCGGGATTGCGGTAGTTGCGCGCCGGATGCAGCTTCGCCAGAATGCGCAGTCGCGTGCCGTAAGTCAGAGGCAAGGCAAGTGTGGGGACGGGCGACTCGCCCGTCCCGCGTGCGCCCTTCGGAGAACCGAGGTCGGGAGAATCGAGGCCGGGCGGGGACGCCCGGCGCTCCACCGACTCTGGATTTTCTACCTTCTCGTGAATCGTCAGCCGTACCCCAGCTCGCACCGGCCAGCTTTCGCCTTGGCTCGCGATCGCTTCCGTCTCCACATCAATAGATTCACGAATCGACTGCGGACTCGCGGCCCGCGCATATCCCTCCCGCATCACGCGCGCCGTGAGTGTGACGGCGCGGCCATCGGCCAGGGCAAAAATCCGAGAGCCCTCGTGCTGAAGTTCGCCGGGCGGCTGGCCGCGAACCTGAATCAGAAAAGCGCCGAGAAGAAACCACGCGCCCAAAGAAAGCGCCTTGCCCAGCCATGCTCGCTTTGAAAGAAACCACGATGCCGCGAAAACGAAAACCACTACCGCAATCACCCACCACGACGGCGGACGCCAGGCTCGCACGCCCGTCCACAGACCCAGCGAAAAGGCCACCGCTGCCCAGAACAACGGCTGCCGCGGCGGCTTGTGGGTGAGCATCATCTTTTAGCTCGATGAAGTCGCTGCTAAAAAGGAAAGGGTACAACTTCAGTCGTGCCTTTCCCTTATCGCGGGGCGTGGTTCGTTATTGCTTGGTGCCAGAGAACGTACCGCTCAACCCTGTACAAATGGGAGTGTCGGGATTGCACGTCCATGTACCCGCGATTGTTCCGTTAGTTACTGTGCCGATGCCATTGGCCACAGCAATATCGCCGAATTGATCAGCTTCAACAAAGAGTAAATCCACTGTTGCCGACCCATTGCTTGGAGTTGGGTTGTACGGAACGCCCGCTAAGAGTCCCTGTGGGGGATAGAAGAAATTGCCCGTCCCAGAGATTGTGCCCTGCCCTGTGTTGTCGTCGGCGATAAAGCAGGACGGTCCCTGAACCGTGAAGGTGCCAACTGGAGTTGACACGCTGCACGCGCTGGAGACTAGGGAGACTTGCAAAGTGTTGTTGCTCCCCTCGGATTCCGTTGTAACGATAGACCAGCTACCGGGGATGGATGTGTTTGACTTACCGGAACTGCACCCGATAGCGAGAGCCATCAGGAGAACAATAATCCACATCGAAATTGACCTCATAAGTTTCCTCACTTTCCCGCAAAAGTGCAATTTTTTAGGATGTTTACCCGAAAAAATGGATACCCCCAAGCTTCGCTTTGGTAGCAGGACGAGTGGGTCCTGGCGCGTGTATTGCTTCTGCCAGGACCCTCGGCCAACCCACCCGTCTT
>PLIC01000052.1:0-3089 GCA_003139995.1 Candidatus Acidiflorens stordalenmirensis
CTGTTGAACATGCTTGGCACACTGACAAAAGGCCGCCTGCAGGCGGCCTTTTGAATTTGCCCCAAAAAATCACTCGGAGTCTTTTTTCTCCACACCGGACTCGAGACCGGCACGGGCCAGCGACCTCCGCAGGGACCTCTCTCCACCCGCTCCGCGCCGCGTATCGACAATCTTGCCTTCGCGATCGACGACGACGTAAATGGGATAACGGTTGGCGGCATACATCGCAGCCAGATTGGTGTCGTCCGTCATCACGATGTGACACTTGCGCGGATGGTCTTTCAAGTACTGTTGCACAACTTTCTTCGACTCGCCCACATCCACCACGATCACGACCAGTCCCTTGCCGGAAAATTCGGTGGTGATGTCGTTCGCCAGCGATTCCTCGCCCTTGCAGTACGGACACCACGTGGTCCAGAATTGAAAAAGAACGACTTTCCCTTTTGTTGAATCGTTGGTGAACCGTTCGCCTTCGAGTGTTTTGGCGTGAAATCGAGGCGCGGGCTCGCGATCGTCTTCGCGATCCTGCGCCACAGCAAAAGCCGATCCAGCAAGAACCAAGGAAACCGTCAGGGTCACTGCCCACAGAATGCGACCAGGCAACACGCGTTTCGCTAGCATGGCCCGCGACTATAGCACGATTTGAGACCGGTCTCCGGTAGAGACGCGGCTTGCCGTATCTCCTGCCGTCGAGTGAGATGGGGCAAGCCCCGTCTCTACACGATTTTTTCGCCGACGCTCTTCGCTTGCGTGAACAGGTACAGGTAGTCCGGGCCGCCGGATTTGGAATCGGTGCCGGACATATTAAAGCCGCCGAAGGGGTGCGCGCCCACCATCGCTCCCGTGCACTTGCGGTTCAGGTAGAGGTTGCCCACGTGGAACTCGCGCACGGCGCGATCCAGTTTTTCGCGCGAACTGGAGTACACGGCGCCGGTCAGGCCGAACTCGGTGTCGTTGGCGATCTCCAGCGCGTGGTCGAAGTTGCGCGACTTGATCACCACCAGCACCGGTCCAAAGATCTCTTCCTGCTCCAGCGTCGACTTCGCCGCGATGTCGGCAATCACCGTCGGCTGAATGAAGTAGCCGTCGCCAGCGCTGGTGTCGCGCGCGCCGCCGGTGATCAGGCGTCCTTCCTTTTTGCCGATCTCGATATAGCGGAGGATGTCGTTCATCGAACCCTCGTTGATGACGGCAGCCATGTTCGGGTTTGCAGTGGGATCGCCAACGGTGATGCGCTCGGCGCGGGACTTCAGTTTCTCGAGGAACTTGTCGTAGATGCGCTCGTCGACAACGGCGCGCGAGCAGGCCGAGCACTTCTGGCCCTGGAAGCCGAAAGCCGCCGTGGCTACGCCTTCGACGGCGGAGTCGATATCGGCGTCGGCATCGACGATGATGGCGTCTTTGCCGCCCATTTCGAGGATGGTGCGCTTGATCCAGAGCTGGCCCGGCTGCTGTTGCGCGGCAGTCTGGTTGATGTGCAATCCGACTTCGCGCGAGCCGGTGAAAGAGATGTAGCGAATCTTCGGATGCGNNATCTTCGGATGCGCCACCAGCGCGTCGCCGAAGCTCGCGCCGCTGCCGGGGCAGAAGTTGACGACGCCATCGGGCATTCCGCATTCTTCGAGCAATTCCACAAACTTCGCCGCCATCGTCGGCGAATCGCTGGACGGCTTCAGGACAACGGTGTTGCCGCTGACGATCGAAGCGAGGGTCATGCCGGCCATGATGGCGCAGGCGAAATTCCACGGCGGAATCACAGCGCCGACGCCGAGGGGAATGTAGGTCAGCGTGTCGCGCTCGCCCGGCAGTTGCACGGGCGGCTCCGCTTTGGCAAGGCGCAGGGCCTCGCGCGCGTAGAATTCGCAGAAATCGATGGCCTCGGAGATATCGGCGTCGGCCTCCAGCCAGTTCTTCGAAACTTCAAATACCAGCCAGGCCATGTATTCGAGCTTGCGCTCGCGCATCACATCGGCGACGCGGAACAGGAGCGACGCACGCTCCTCAACCAAAGTCCGGCTCCAACGGGCGAACGCGCTGAGAGCGGCGCTCACGGCCGGCTCGACGTGCTCAATGCCAGCTTTCTGGTGAACACCGACCACTTCCGAAGGTTGGGCGGGATTGATGGAACGAATCTTGCCAGAGGTCTTGATGCGCTTGCCGCCGACAATCAGGTCGTACTCGCGGCCGAGTTGGCCACGGACTTTCTCGATGGCGGCGTGCATCTTGCGCACGTTCTCTTCTTTGGTGAAATCGACAAACGTTTCATTTTTGAACGCGCCTCCGTGCAAGCGAACTTGCAGACGCGGCGGGGCTTCCATGGTTGCCATTATGAATTCCTTTCCAGGACGGAACATTGAACATTAGCGCGGATATTCGCGGCCTTTGATTTTACACCGGCTTGAGGGGACTGCCGGTAAAACAGCGAAACCTGATCTCGCAATGCTGCGGGGTCCTGAGCGTCCACGCCATCAAGAGTTCCACGTCCGAGACAGCGACGACAGTACCGGAATGGGCCGTTACGGCGCCTCCGCTGCCCCCGGATCATCATAAATATGGATTTTTTCCTTCCAGGTATTTGTCAAACCAGTTCAGCATGTGTTCGAGGCGCTCGACTCTGTGCCAGGGCTGGCCCGAATACGCTGGGATTTCCTTTTTGGATTCCCAAGCGGTTGGCATTGTACACCTAGTTGCCTCCTTTCGCGTCAATCTGACGCGGTTTCCCATCTCGGTCGTCCCCAGTGGTCTCCGCAGGGCCGGACTGCTCCTCACCGCGAGCCTCAACCCCGGAATTGCCTTTGCGCGCAGCGATTTTTCCGACATCGCTCCCTCGTTTACCTCTTTTGGACCGATCTTTCTGCTGCTNNTCGCTATGCTCCGCAGCATCGCTCCGACCCTTGCCGCGCCGCACATCCGCCTAGCGCATCTTTCGAAAACCGCCGGTGCTAGGCATCAAATCCCCTGCTTCTGGATTCTCCGCAAGCTCTGCCTGTAATGCCTGATAGTCATCGTCGTTTAGATAGCTCGGCAAATGACGTGTGAATGCAGGCGCCTCAATGAACTCCATATAACGTTAGAGCTGTATCGGAAGC
>PLIC01000052.1:3146-3313 GCA_003139995.1 Candidatus Acidiflorens stordalenmirensis
GCCCACCGGGCGAGTACGGCATTGCAGTGGAGGTGTTTCGACGCCTTATCAACAGGAAGCTCAAGTCCTATCTCAATCGCCGCTTTTTTCTGCTTTCCGCTTGACCTTTGCCCATCGAGCACGTGCTGCTCGTTGAGCGATCGGCCAACCTGCACGCACGAGGCCCG